>NZ_BPRL01000110.1:0-16110 GCF_045862635.1 Kitasatospora sp. NE20-6 | reverse complement strand
TCAGCGTGGTCGTCATCGACTGGACCGAGACCGGGGCGTCGCCGCCGACCGGAACGTTGCCGACCATGATCTGACGCGAGTGGCGGCGCTTGGCGAGCGGCTTGAGCGGCAGGGACGGAATACCGAGTAGAACCGCCATCGCACACCTCTTTCGTCTGGACTTCTGGTCGATTCAGCTGACCGGGGCAAGTGCGTCGGCCAGGGCGCGGGCGATCCGGTCGGCCGTCAGCCCGCTGGCCGCGAGCAGGGACGCCCGCGAGCCGTGTTCGAGAAAGCGCTGCGGGATGCCGAAGGTGCGTGCAGGCGTCCTCGCGCCGGCATCGCTCAGCGCCTGGGCGATCGCCGCGCCGGCGCCGCCGCTTCGGCCGTTGTCCTCGACGGTGGCGACCAGCCGGTGCCGGAGCCCGAGTCCGATCAGGGCCGGTGCCACCGGTTTGACCCAGCAGGGGTCCACCACGGTGACGCCGAAGCCGCGCTCGGCCAGGCTCTCGGCCGCCTCCAGGCAGGTACGGGCCATGGCGCCCACGGAGACGAGGAGGATGTCGTCCCACTCGCCGTGCCGCAGCACGTCGACGCCGCCGATCGTGTCGAGGGCCGGAACGTCAGGGCCCGTGCTCCCCTTGGGGAAGCGCACCGCGGTGGGACCGTCATGGACGGCCACGGCCTCGCGCAGAGCCCTCCGCAGGGTCGTGGCGTCGCGCGGGGCCGCCAGGCGCAGGCCGGGAACGAGCTGCAGCAGCGACATGTCCCACATGCCGTTGTGCGAGGCACCGTCGTCCCCGGTCACGCCGGCGCGGTCCAGGACGAAAGTGACAGGGGCCCGGTGCAGGGCGGCGTCGAGCAGTACCTGATCGAAGGCGCGGTTGAGGAAGGTCGCATAGAGCGCCACCACCGGGTGCATTCCGCCCAGGGCCAGCCCGGCCGCAGCGGTGACCGCGTGCTGCTCGGCCATGCCCACGTCGATGGTGCGCTCCGGGTACCGCTCCGCGAACCCGGCCAGTCCGGTGGGTGCGAGCATGGCGGCGGTGATGGCCACGATGTCCTTGCGGGCGGCCCCGAGTTCGAGGATCTCCTGGCCGAAGACCTCGGTCCACGACGGCGAGCCGTCGCCGGTCCCGGGAAGCGGGGAGCTGCCGCGGACGGCGTGGAACCGGTCCGCCTCGTCCTGCTCGGCAGGGAGGTGACCACGGCCCTTCTCGGTGACGCAGTGCACGACGACGGGCCGACGGAGGTGGACCGCCGCGCGGAGAGCTGTCTCCAGCGCTTGGACGTCGTGCCCGTCCACCGGGCCCAGGTAGGTCAGGCCGAGACTCTCGAACACTGCTTCGGGCGCGCCGGGAGCGGGTCCGCGCAGCGCCGCGAGGTGCTCGGCGACGGCGCCGACGGTGGGGCTGTAGGACCGGGTGTTGTCGTTCAGCACGATGACCACCGGGCGGTCGGCGGCCCCGATGCTGTTCAGCGCCTCCCATGCCATGCCACCGGTCAGCGCGCCGTCCCCGATCACCGCGACCACGGCGCGGTCCGTGACGCTCTGGATGCTCAGCGCCCGGGCCAGTCCGTCCGCCCAGGACAGGGCAGTCGAGGCGTGCGAGTTTTCGACGACATCGTGCTCGGACTCCGCGCGCGAGGGGTAGCCCGACAGCCCGCCCGCGGTGCGGAGTGTGGCGAAGGCCGAGGCGCGTCCGGTAAGGATCTTGTGCACGTAGGCCTGGTGTCCCGTGTCCCACAGGATGTGGTCGCGGGGCGATTCGAAAACCCGGTGCAGGGCGACCGTAAGTTCGACCACTCCGAGGTTCGGGCCGAGGTGCCCACCAGTGCGGGTGACGGTTTCCACCAGCAACTGTCTGATCTCCAGAACGAGTTGCCGTATCTGCTCCGGGGTGAGAGCGCGCAGGTCCGCAGGTCCGTGGACATCGCTCAGCAGTGACACGGTGCCGCCGGAGGCGTGGGGGGTGTACGGGTAACGGCGATGGTCATGCCGCCTCACCTGCCAGGGGCGTGCGCGGCGCCCTGCCGATGGTGAGGTCGGCTACCCGTCCGGGCAACGTGAAGACGACGTTCTCGGTGGCACCGGACCGCGGGTCGACCTTGCAGCGGTGACCGGCCTGCCGTTCGCCAAGCCCCTGGACAAGAGCCTCCGGCCCACTGGCCCCTGCGCTGATGCCGTTGCTCGACGCTCCGACCAACCAGGTGGTGCCGAGACGCCCGTTGCCGGGGACGAGGCGGGCGGTGCGGCGGCGCGCACGAGGGATCTCTACCATGCGCGGGAAGATGCTCGAGTTGTCCGAGCCGACGACGAGGACCACATTGTTGCGGCCGGCCAGTTCCTGGTCGGCTCCAGCGGGGAGTCGGTGGTTTTCCATCGATGTCTCCTTGTCGTTCATTCCGGCCTGGCTATTTGTGACTTTATGGCGATTCCGTTCCGCGTGGCGATTTATCCAGCAGAGGCAGCGGTGACATTTACGGAAGTGAATGCCCGCGTTGTTCGGGTGATGTGTTCGGACAGCGCGTGGCTCCGGTGAATCGGCCGAGCGGTGTTCTGCCCGGCTCGCGGGCGGTCAGGTGGAGATTGATCGTCTGCCGAGGTCTGCGCCGCAACGAGCTGCCAGGAGAGGCGTGTCCACTGTGCGGGATTCCACGCCACAGGCCGGGGCGCAATCGGCTGGCGCGCTACTGCCGGTCGACTCTGCGATGTCGAGGTCTCGACGAAGCGTGCAATGGGCATGTCATGCTCTCCGCAGTCGGGGTCTCGGTGTGATGCCGCACGCAGTTGCAGCGTGCTCGAGTCCCCCAGATCAGTTTTAACGGATCGGCCGCGCGGTTCGGTTCAAGGTCGGCACGAAGGGATTAATTGATCTTGAGATTGCATTGGCCGTCGCGCGGGTCAACGGCCAACCTTCCGCCTCATGTCCCGGTTGCAGTTGGGCCGTCAGCATGGAAAGAAAAGGCTGCAACGCGGCCCTTGATCGAATCAGACATCGCCGAACCCGGCTTGTCCGGCGCGACTTGCAGGCGCTCGGAATTCTGTCGGGAGTCCGCAGCGGCCACCACACCGCAGTGGCTCGACCATGGCCTCGACTGGTACGGCGGCGTGGCTTGGGAAGACCCGACCACACCGCTAAGCATTCTTGCGTAAGTCGGCTGGTGTTGCTCGGAGCTGGGTGTCGCGGTGGGCGAGGGCCTGGTCGACGGTCGCCTGGAGTTCTTGGATCCAGGGATAGGCGCGAATGGGGATGTCCTCGTACTTCACCGATCGCCACACGCGCTCGATCCAATTCAGCTCCGGGCTGTAGGGCGGCAGGTAGTAGAGGGTGAGGCCGTGGGCCTCCAACTGCGGCCTGGCGGCCTTCACGACCCGGCTGACGTGGGGATGCGTTGTCCAATACCACGGTTCGCGGCCGCGGAAGGCGGCCGGGCGGCGGACCGGCGGCGAGGGCGTCCCGGCTTGCAGGCAAGTCGGCAACCTGGGTGCACAGGAAGTCCAGCAGCTCATCGGCAGTGATCTTGCCGGTCGTAGGACGGAAGACGAGCTGTGGGTCGGCGCCGTCGATGCGCAGGGCGCCGAGGGCATTGACCCGTCGGCCGCAGGTGCCTTCCTGCAGGACGAGTGCGGGGGTGCCCCGGCGGGCCCAGGTGTAGCCGGTCGGCAGGGTCAGGGCGAAGCCGGCCTCGTCGAGGTAGAAGAGGTCGATAGCACCGGCTTGGGCCCTCAGCCGTACAGCCGCAGGCCCTCCAACGTTGCCCCTGGCGGACTGCTGGAGGGCTTCGCCGGCCTTGTGCCGCACGGTGGCGCGGGTCCGCTTGTAGCGGAAGCCGTCCCGCTTGAGCAGCACGGAGAGCCGCGCGGAGTGGATGCGCACGCCGCGCTCGAGCCACACCGCCATTCTGGGCAGTGTCCAGGACGGGCCGCCGTTCTCGGCGCACTCGTCCAGCATGCACTCCAGCGCGTCCAGGTCGGCCCGAGCGGCCTTCGGCGGCCGACCAACCAGGGCGGACAGCCCTCCGGCGTCGTACCGGCGAAGGGCACCTCGCACCGTTGCCGGGCGCACCGCGACGATACCCGCAACCTCTGCCGGTGATCCGTCCCTGGCCAGCCAGCCGGACGCACTCGACCCTCATCCGCGTGTGCGGCGCCAGATCCCGGCGCCGCAGCAGTAGGACAGGAGATCCAGCCGGAACAGCCCCTGTTCCACCAGGCGGGAACGGCGGCACTCGCCCCCAGCGGCGGCGATTCGGCGGGCGTGCCCTCCTTGGCTCCCGCCGTACTCTCCGCCGTTCCCGTCACTTGGCGCCCAGGTTCCGCCGCACCTGCCCGGGCCGCTCGCAGGACGATCGAGCCGGTTCTCAGACGCAGGTCACCGCCGTCCGGCAGGCTCGTTCGTCGGTGCGTGGGCGCACGCCGGGCTGTTCAGCAAGTCCCTGACGGGCGTGGTCCAGCGCCAGCCGCCTGTTCAGCACCAGTTCAACCGCCGAGGGGCCGGGGACCGCGGCGTGGACGAGTCTGCCGACCGCGCTGCCCGCACGGTGCAAGCCTGGAGGGCCGGCTGCGAGCTGCCCCGCAGGACGATGCCCACTTCCCTCCGGCTGCCAGGGGACATCGGCTCCCGCTACTCCACCCAGCCGTGGTTCCTGGCCAGGCGGCCGATGCACTCCCGCACCTGGGCCAGCTGCGCCACGGTCAACGAGGGAACGGCGCCGATCAGCGCCTCGGTGATCTCGGACCGCAGCTCCCCCGCGGACAGCACGTCGAGCAGTTCGATCGACTCCTGAGGCTGCTCGGGTGCAGGAAGGGCCGTCGCAACGGTCGTCTCAACCGCCGCGGCCGGTGCGTCCGGCCCGACAACGCGCAAGCCCTCCGCCTTCAGGCCGCGGTCACCCCTGGCCAGGTCGAAGGTCACTTTGACACCGGGCCGCAGCAGGTGCTTCTCGTCCAGCAGGTCGTTCACGTGGACGAAGATGTCCTCGCCGCCCGTATCGGGTGCGATGAAGCCGTAGCCGCGTATGTCATCAAAGCGCAGAAGCCGACCGGTAGCCATACAGATTCGTCCTTGAGGTTGTACCGGACCGGAGCCCGGAAAGTCATCGGTTTCGCCATCGTTCCAGTGGCTGCTCACTTCGAAAACTACGTGCCGGCTGCCACATCGGTTCGATCACAGTGTCGCAGGCCGGGCCGGCCTGCCGGACCTTGCCGGCCAGCAGGCCCCGGCACCGCCCGGATCGGTGCCCCGGCGGCGGGCGCGGGATCCGGAGAGGTCCAGGAGCAGCACCTGGCTGTTCTGCCCTGCAGTACACGGCTATCGCGCGCGCCTCGCGGTTCAACCGGGTTCGGCACCTGGCTGTAACAGAACCAGGCCCCGACGGCGACGGTCCCGGTCGTTCCTCCCGAAGAGACATCTAGGGAGTATTGAGCCGTGATCAACGGACGGGCTGGGTGAGATCTTTGATCCAGGTCATCGAGACTCGGAGGTGGAAGCCCGCGAGGTAGCTCGCAGGGGTTTTGTCGTAGCAGGTTGCGATGCCCCGCCAGGCCTTCAGTATGTTGATCAGGCGCTCGATGGTGTTGCACTCCTTGTAGAGGTCGGCGTCGTGGCCGACGGGGCGGCCCCCGCCTGAGCCCTTCTTTTTCCGGTTGGCGGCCTGGTCCCTCTTCTCCGGGATGACTGCCTTGATTTGACGTTTTCGCAGGTGGGAGCGATTGCTGCGGGACGAGTCGACCTTGTCCCCGGCGACCGCGTCGGGCCGAGTGCGAGGACGACCGACAGGCCCGCGGACCCAGACCTTCCTGAGCACGGGGATGAACTGCGGGCTGTCGGCGGCTTGCCCCTCGGTCAGGACGAACGCCAGCGCGCGGCACTTCCGGTCGTCGGCCAGATGAACCTTGCTGGTCTGGCCGCCCCTGGAGCGCCCGAGCAGAGCAGCTTTCAGACGGAGCCTGCGGCGTTGCCGGATGCCTCGCCGTTCTTCCCGTTCAGGGTCCTCTACGATGTCCTGCCTGTTTTATTCCGCAGAGCAGCCCCTTTTGCCAGCCTCCTCCGCCTTGGCGGCGGCCTTCTCCAGGGCAACGAGAGCCTCCGGACTCGGGTGCATCCCCGCGGCATCGTGGTGAGCCCGCACGGTCGTGGAGTCCACGCTGACCAGAGACAGGCCCACTTCACCGCGCTTCGCGGATTCCGTGATCACACCCTCCAGCAGAGCTTCGAAGACTCTGGCGTCCCGCCACTGCCGGAAGCGATTGTGAATGGTCGACCAGGCCCCGAACTCCTGAGGCATCTCCCGCCACTGCCCGCCCGCCCGAAACCGCCAGACCACGCCCTCGAACTGCTGGCGCAGCCGCTCCGGGTACGGGCCGTACTCGCAGACAGGCAAGTACGGCTCAACGAACTCCAAATCGGCATCAGTCAGTTGGGCTCGCGTCATGCACCATGATCTACCGGATCAGGCCCTGTGGTGAGGGGGAATCCCACAGATTGATCACAACCCGATACGGCCCCTTAGCGAGGACGGTCCGGCTGCCGACGAACCCTCTGTTCGTCCAGCAGCCGGTAAGCCTGTGCGACTCCAGTGCTCAGTCCCACTCCATGGCACTTCGCGCTCGCCCCACACGGATCATCGGAGTCCTGGAAAGAGCCTGCCAGCAGGCGGCTGCTGACCAGCCAACGCAACGTCGCAACTGCGAAAGCACGGTCTGACCGGGACAGCACGGCAGCGCCTGTCGAACCGAGTTCGGCCTGGCACCACAGCGCCCAAGCGACATCATCCTCCAACCGGACCAGCAAGTCGGCGATTTCGTGGGAAGTTGGCCCGAAGAAGGAGGCGGTTACGCCCTCCAGTATCAGCGTCAACGCGAGGACGTCATGGGTCGCCCGGTACTCGAACGACGCCCGCGGCCAAGATGCGGTGCCAGCAGCGATCAACCTGCGGGCGGCCTCCTGCGCACACAGCCAGGCCAGTGGCACATCCTCAACACCGCCGGCCGCGGTCACTGGAAGGAGTCGCCGCATCCGCAGGAACCCTTGGCATTCGGATTGTCGATCGTGAAACCGGACTTCTGCAGTGTGTCGACGTAATCGATGCCAGCACCGTCCAGGTAGGGGCCGCTCAGCTTGTCGATCACCACCGCGAACCGGCCGAACCATGAAACGGATTCCTTCTCCCGCTCGATGGTGGTGCGCTGAGCCGCGGCCTCCTCGTCCTCCGCCTCTGCGAAGCCCTCGTCGTCACGCTCGGCCAGACTCCTCGCCAGCGCCTTCGCATACTGATCCGTGAAGTACAGCTGGTACCTCATGCCCGAGCAGCCACCGGGCTGAACAGAAACCCTCAGCGCCAGACCTGGTTCCTCGGCTCGCAGGAGGTCGGTCACCTTGGCGACGGCTGCCTCCGTCAACTCCACCGAGTAATCCGGTCGAGTCACCGTCTCGTTCACCATACGGCATGCACTCCCATCGGCTCGTTCGCCCGCTCGCGGGCACGTGGGGCCTCCTGGGCCGCCCCGAGTCACTACGGCTCTGACACCGATTCAGGTTCACTCCTACTGCCGAGCTCCCGGACTGTGGCACCGCGTCGACCCCGGGCCTCCAGTCCCCGAACAGCCTCACCGACTTGTCGGTGTGTGCCGCTCCGACTCGGTGGTGAGAATGATTTCCCGGACGACACCGAGTTCTTGCTCACCGTATCGGCGGGGAATCTGCACTCACTCCCGATCCGTCTGGGCCCCTGGTGCTGTGCGGGTCGGCATCACGAATCACCCGAAGGCGGTGCGGCGCGCTGCGCGACCAGGAGCGGCCTCGTTCCGAGATCTGTCCAGGTTGGTGCCGGTTCAGATGGTTGATGTGGTTCCCGTGTTCGCGAGGCCGGGATGAACGAGGCAGACACGGCCTCAGGGTGATCATGAGGGGTCAAAGCCCTGGCCACCGCAACGGAAGACGGTGCCGGCCTGACATTGCCCTCTCAGCGTGGAGTCGAGATCAGAGGGGAAGTTGAGGGTCACGGTGGGGAAGAGGTGCTCGTACGACGCGGAGTTCCGCGCCGGGGCGGTACGGATCGTGGTGGAGACCGGGAAGTCCGCCGAGGAGATCGCGCGGGACCTGGGCGCGCAGACCAGCACGCTGCAGAACTGGGTTCACCGCGCCCGGACCCGGGGCGGACGCCGAGGTGACCGGAAGGCCGAGCGAGTCCGAGCGCGACGAACTGCGCCGGATGCAGGAGGAGAACGCTCACTTCCTCGTCGGGAACAGCAGACCCACTACATCGCCGTGATCAAGGGCAATCACCCCACCCTGCAGCAGGAGCTGAAGCAGCTGCCATGGCAGGAGGTTCAGCTGCAGGACAGAGGCCGCGCCACCACGCACGGCCGCGACGAGATCCGCCGAATCAGACCTGCTCCACCGCGCGGCCTCGACTTCCACCTACGCCGAAGGCGTCTCCTCCGTGCGCACCGGAACCGTACCTCGGGCCATGGCCGACCTTCGCAACCTCGCCGTCGGCGTCCTCCGGCCATGACAACATCGCTGCCGGGCTCCGCCACCACGCCCGCGACCCGCGCCACCCGCTCGCCGCCCTCGGCATCACGTGATCGAACCGGACAGATTGCCTGAACGACACAGTCCTGGGTGCGCGACGCATCAGCGTCAGGTGCAGGACACAGACGGCGGTTTTCGCCACCGGCACAAGCCCACATGGCGCTCCGGCAGTTCGCTATGCTGACTGCCGCCAGGGAGTATGGCGGAACAGGCAGACGCACCGGCTTCAAGTACCGGCGCCCAAAAGGCGTGAGGGTTCGACTCCCTCTACTCCCACCGACAGGTATTGCCGGGCGCCGGCTCGGGCTATCACCCTCGACGGTTACACTTGGCAGCCTTGCGTCAAGCGATCCAATTCCCATGTCAGTCCGATGGCGAACGATAATTCGCCTGCACATGCGATCCGGCCTCGATGCGTCGGTGGCCGCGCTTTGCGGGCGCCGAGGCGGTGAACCTGGTACCGACCGGATCCGTAGACCCTTTTGTGCATGGCATTGGCGAACTGGGAGATCACTGTGACCGGACTGCGCCCAGGGCTCTCGATGGCAAAGGTGTCGAGAGGTGAGGTGACAGGGAATGCGGCGAGGCATGTTCCTTGGTCATACCGCGAAGCGGGTTCCGTACGAGGACCCGCCTGCCGGGGCGCAGAGCAATCGAACGCGCTTCGACCGGACCGCTCGACCGGCTGCCGGACCTGCGATGCGAGACCTCGAAGGCCCCGCCGGACAAGCAGGAGAGGACCGTCTTCCACGTGCCACCCATAGACCTGGCGATCCGCCAAGCTCTGCTGTCGCAGTGCCGATTTCGAGTGGGTGCTGTCCTCGTCGCGGGCAACCGCGTTCTCGCCTGCTCACCCAACCGGCGGCGGAACAATCCGCAGGTCGACTTTCGCCATGCGACGTTCCACGCCGAGGAAGCCGTCCTGCGCAGGTCTCGCCGGACCGTTGCGCGGACCGAAGTGTTCATCGCCCGGGTCAGCCGCATCGGAATTCCGATGATGGCTCGACCGTGTCCCCGGTGCCAGGAGGCCCTGGCCACCGCCGGCGTATTTCGGGCCCACTATACGAGTGGCCCGTCCACGGTGGGCACCATTGAGATCGTGCCGGGAATTCGGCCCTCACGGCTTGTCTGACGAATGATCACGCTGCAGGTTCGCGGAGCCAGAGGATCAGGGATGCCAGCAGGAGTTCGGCGCGGTAGCAGGCGGCGAGTTCATCGAACCGGGTGGCGATCGCACGGAACTGCTCGAAGCGGGCGAAGCATCGTTCGACCACGTTGTGGTCGCGGTAGGAGGTCCGGTCGAAGGGGGTGGCCGGACACCGTGGGTGCCGCGCCGTTTGCGGTGGCCACCTGGTCGCGGCGTTCGGGGATCGTTGCGACGATGCCCCGACGCCGCAGCAGCCGACGGATCTCCTGGCTCGAATAGGCCTTGTAGTCCAGGAGGTGCTGCGGCGGGGTGCGGGCCGACCGATGGGGGCGCGGGATGCGGATGCCGTCAAAAACCTGGCCGAACGCGGTGGCGTCGTTGGAATTGCCCGGCTTGAGCGCTATAGACAGCGGCAGGTCCGGCCCATCGACGACGGGGTGGACCTTGGCGGTCAGCCCTCCTCGGGACCGGCCGAGGACCCTGGCGCACCTGTGAGCGGCCCGGATCTTCCACTCCATCCGGCCGGCCGTGTCGTCACAGACCTGCACGTGTTCCAGCAGGCAGGTCCAGATCCCGTCCGCCTCCAGCGGCAGAACCACTCGTCGGCGGTCTGCCACGGCCCGTACCTCTCAGGAAATCACGCCGCGGCGCCCCCGTTCGCAGTCGCCACAACACCCGGTTGACCACCTGCCGATGACCCCGTCAAGGGTGGCCGCTCCCGTCCGCCTGCCGCAACAACGGTTCCATCCGCTCCCACGCTGCATCCGTCAACTCATCCTGACCAGTCACGATCAAGTACCAGACAGGCCGCAGTTTTCGTGATTGCGCGTGAGAGATCTCGCGGGACTACCATGCCAAGGCGTCCATCGGCGGAGGATCGGATCGTCTCTGATTGAGGGACATGCTCACGCCTTAGGCGGGGCATAACCGGCCTTGCGACGTTGACGGGGGCTCTCGCCACCCCAGACGCCGTAGCTCGCCTTGATGGTCCTGCCGGTGTCACGGCAGGCTTGGATGACCGGGCAGGCCGCACAGCGGGCAGCAGCTGCCTTCTGAGCAGTGGCGCTGCTGGAGAACCACAGTTCACCGTTGGTGCTCCGGCAAGGGATCTGCTCCCGCGGGTACGCCATGACCAGATCTGTCAGCATCTCCGGCGTGGTCGGTCTGAATACACTGGCCGTACCCGTGTTGATGGCGTGTTCCTTCCTTCGCCGCAACGGCGTCGTGATCGCGATGAGATGCTTGCCCGCCTGTGTGCGACCACGCCTCGACGAGCCCGCCGAATGCGCACCCTTGGGAGCACCTACAGCAACAGCTGCGCGTCCGCCGGCCGCGGGCCGGTCACCCGGTGGCGGCAGCCCCTGTCTCACACACCGCGTGGTGCAGAACCAGTCCCGGCGCCAGGTCCCGAGGCTGGCGTGGGGCTGCCCACGGGCAACTCATCGCCGTTGAAGAGCTTTTGCTGTGGCAAGGAGGAACCCCGGTGCATCCGGGAGCCCCGCGTCACGTGCATCGTCCGGGACGCCGTGTCCAGGCGGGCGCCGACTCTCCCTGCCCCCGAACTCTCGGATCTGCGCATGCCCCCAGGATCCCAGGACCCCTTCCACCACGTCTGTTCATCCCATACCCAGGCCCATCATCCCTGACCAGACCGCCGGCACACGCCTGCAACCGGGGCTTCCGGCCGGACCACCCTGGTCGGGCGGCAGCCAGCCGTTTCCCCATCCCAAGGGAGAGGTCCCCGTGCTGTCGCGGATGGCGGCCCTTCCCCGGCCGTATCGACTTCACGCCCAGTGACTGGTGCGGGACACGCCCATCGCCACCACCTCGATTTACGTCCATGACGGCTCGCCGGTTCATCCGGAACGGAACGTCGTAGAGGACGGCTCCGACACTCGGAGCTGTGGAGGCCCTCGCCGTTCCCAGGGCCAGGTCGAACACTCCCTGAGTCCGGCCTGGGCGTCGGGGTATGCCAGGGGTTGGCCGAGTTCTCCTGTGTCGGCCTCCTGGAGCAGCTCGCTGACGGCACCGTGACCGGACCCCCGGGGGATGCGCCGGACCCCCGGAGGTTCACGGCGGACCCGCCGGGCCTGCGCGGCCACGGCATGTGACCGAGATGAGCGTAGTGCGCCGCGGAGACAGATGAACCGTGCACGGTCTTGTACCCGTTTGTGTCGGTATAGCGATGCAACAGGAGGTACTAGATGTCCACGGTGTTCACTATCGCCGAGGCATCCGGGTCGTTCCCGTTGGCGGGCCATGCGCTGCGCTGGTTGAGGAATCCGCAGGAATTCGTCCGAGGCCTGGTGGCGCAGGGCGATCTGGTGCGGGTCCGGGTAGGGCCGATACAAGCGCTGGTGGTTTGCCATCCCGAGCTGGTCCAACGGATGCTGCTCGACGACCGGGTGTTCGACAAGGGCGGTGCGCTCTTCGACCGGGTACGGGAGTTTGCCGGCAACGGCTTGGTGACGTGTCCACACCAGGACCATCGGCGCCAACGCCGGGTGCTCCAGCCAGCCTTCCAGCGTTCCCGCATGCCAGACTACGCGGCGATGATGACCGACCAGATCGGCCAGGTAGTAGGCCGCTGGCAGCACGGGGAGGATGTGGACGCCGCCCGCGCCATGCACGAAATCACCTCCCGGGTGGCCCGTGCCACGATCTTCGCCGCCCCCGCCGACGAGTCGGTCCACCAAGACTTCTGCGACGCGCTGCGCACAGTCTTCCGCGGCATGTATCGCCGGATGCTGACGCCCGCCCTGCTGGACCGCATTCCCACCCCGGGCAAGGTGCGCTACGACCGGGCACGGGCCCGGCTGCGGGAGATCGCCGGCCTGTACCTGGCCGAGAGCCGCGCGGGCGGGGCCGACCGGCGAGACGTACTGTCACTGCTGCTGGCCTCCCGCGAGGACGACCCGCGGCCGGTGGCCGAGGTCGACGAGGAGATCTTCGACCAAGTGGTCAACCTGCTGGTGGCCTCGGTCGAGACCACTGCCTCACTGCTCTCCTCGGTGCTCTACCTACTCACCCTCCACCCCGATGTCGAGTACAAACTCCACCAGGAGGTCGACGAGGTGCTCGGCGGGCGCGAGGCGACCTGGGAAGACCTGGCGAAGCTGGACTACACCGGCCGGGTGATCACCGAAGCGCTGCGCCGCTACTCGACCGTATGGCTGCTGACCCGAACGGTGACCGAGGACACCGAACTGGGCGGCCATCCGGTCGCCGCAGGCACCATGCTGATCTACAGCACACTCGCCCTGCATGGACGGCCGGACCTCTACCACGATCCCGACCGCTTCGATCCGGACCGCTGGCCAGCGGCCGGTGAAGGGCTGCCGCGAGGTGCCTTCGTGCCGTTCGCAGCCGGAGCGCGGAAGTGCATCGGTGACGTCTTCGCGGTGACCGAGGCCACACTGGTCCTGGCGACGATCGCCTCCCGCTGGCAACTGCGGCCCGCTCCGGGTGAGCGGATCCGGTGGGCCCGGGGCGTGACGGTGACGCCGAACGGGCTGCGGATGACTGTGCGCGAGCGGTTCCCGGAGGACCGCCGATGAACCAAATACCAGAGTTGTACTGCCCGTTCCCACGAGCAACCCATCCTGCAGCCCGCGAATTCGAGGAAGGCACCATCGCGTGGCTGCGGCGGTTCGGATTCGTCAGCACAGCCGAGGAAGAACAGGCGGCCCGGCAGGCACGGTTCGGATTCCTCACCGCGGCTGTCTACCCGACAGGCCGGTTCGAGGCGCTGCAGCTTGCATCCGACCTCATGGTCTGGCTCTTCCGCACCGACGACAGCCACATCGAGGAGGCGGGCGCGGATCGCCGCCTGCGCGTGGTCGCCGACCACGTCATCGGGTCGCTCCGCATCCTGAGGGATCCGGACGACCTGCCGCCGACTCCCAGCCGTGAGCAGTTGGCGCTGAGCGACATCAGCCGCAGGCTGAACTCGCTGGCCAGGCCTGAGCAGCTGGAACGTTTCATCTGCGGGATGACCGAATACTTCATGGCCGCCTCATGCGAGGCGATCCAGCTGGCCGAACGGAGCAGCCCGACGCTGGCCGACTACATGGCACTCCGGGAGTCCAGCATCTGCATGCGCTCTGTGTGTTTCGTCTTCGCGGAGATCGCGGGTGGGTACGAGCTGCCGGGCGCGGCCTGGTGCCGACCGGACCTGCAGGCAGTGGTCCGGTCGGCGAACCGGCTGATCGCCATGCACCACGATGTGTTGTCCGGCTACCGGGAGCTCGACCGCGATGCCGCGCTGAACCTCCCCATCGCGCTCATGACCGAGCACGGCCTCCCACCCGCCGTGGCGTTCACCACTGCGGCCCGGCTCGCCGACGAGGAGATGCGCCGCTTCATTGCGCTGGTCGACCAGCTGCTGTCCACCCGCGCCGGTTCCGAGGTCGACCGTTACGTCGAGAGCCTGCGAGCCTGGATTGCGGGCAACATCGACTGGAGTTTGGAGACCGGTCGCTACCACGTGGACGACTACCGGGCCGCCTGACAGACGACCCCGCGACCAACGTCCGGCGGGGCGGGGCGCGCCCACGTCGGCAGCCCGCAGCAGTTCTCGGCTCAATTTGCCGAAATCCTGTCCGGTCGGTTCGATCGGGCAGGATTTCGTCGTCGCGGGGCCCTGTCGTCAAACTGGTTTCCGTGGGCGTGCCGCTCCTCCTGCGCTGAACCTTCGTTGTGCGGAGGGCCGTTCACCAGTCGACGAGGCGAACGCGGCCGTCGCCTCGCAGTACGCGCCGAGGACGGGCTCTGACGAGCCGTCGGCCTCAGGGGTTTGCGGCTGGAACGCCGGAACACGGAGACCACATGAACTACTGCAGGGCATGCAGACGCTACACCAACGGCGCCATCTCCTGCCCGGGTTGCGGAGCACCGATTCCGGTCGGTCCGGCGTCAGAAGGTGAGGTCGCGCCGCCTCGGGGCGGCACCATGGCCCCATACCCTGCTACTCCGGTGGCTGGCAGTCGGTCCCGTTCTCTGCCGCAGGTGTCCCAGGGCGAGACCGCGGCCTCCCTTCCGGAGGGGAGGCCTGTCACGGTAGGCGACGATCCTCGGCCCGCCGGGTCACCGGCTTCCGGCGAGGCGCTCGTGATGCTCTCTCCGCCGCGGCACTCCAGTACTGGGCTGGTGCGGCGTGAGCCTGCGCACGACTCGGCGGAGCAGATTGCGGCATCGGACGGATCGCCCTCCACGGGGCGCCGCCACAGGGCACGCAGGCTGCCGATCGCCGGCATGGCTGCTGTCGTGGTCCTGGTGCTTGCCGCGGCCGTGGGCGCCGAGGTGGTCGCGGGCGGTACCGGCACGGCGCACCAGGAGCTCGGCCCTACGCCGAACGGACTGGGCCCATGGACGCCGCTCCCCCCGCAGCAGGCGGAAGCCGGCCGAGCGTCCGGGCCCACAACATCCGCTGATCCGGCATCCGCTGATCCGGCGTCCGACGGCCTGCCCTCCGGCGCAAGCCAGGTTCCCGTTCCGGGACAGTCTCAACTCGGCGTCGGTCCCATCGTGGTGATGGGGGTGCAGCCTACGGCCACCACGACGGTGTCGGTCCCTGTGCCGGGGAAGGCTCCTGCGAGCACCCCCGGGGCTGCGGTGACGACCAGCAGCCCGCCGCTTCCCTCCGGTGGAAGCTTCGAGGCCGAGGCGTCGGCCAACACCCTGACCGGCCGGACGGCCTCGATCGCCTGCCCGGGCTGCCACGGCGGAGCCCGGATCGGCTACGTCCAGACATCGTCGACACTGACGCTGACGGGCATCAGGGTCGCCTCGGCCGGAACGTACCGGGTGACGGTGTACTACACCAATGGCGAGACGGACTCCCTCACAGCTCTTTTCGGGGTCAACGGTGCGAGCGTCCTGGCCATGTCCCTCGGTCCGACCGGTTCGTACAACACGCCCGTCGCAGTGACGGTGCCGCTTCCGCTCGTGGCCGGGATCAACACGATCAGTTTCAGCAACCCTTCTGGATCTACCCCCGACCTCGACCGGATCGTCGTTCCGCCGACGCCCTGACCGGCCGGCTGCCGGAATGAGTCCGGGGCAGCGGCCGCAGCCGACGGCTGCGGCCCCGGACCCAGCCGGATCCTTCGATGTCGAGGACGCTCATGGTGAGCTACCCCTGCGGCCGCCTGTCGACGGCCGAGGAGCGTGCGAGGGCTGCCACGATGCCAATGCCTCGCCCGTGCTCGCCCGGTACACGAGGCTGCCAGCGTACGGGCGCTGCTCGCCACCACTGTCCATGACCTGGATCAGCAGGCGCTCGGTAAAGCGTGTGAGGTGACTCCTCCCTCGGCTAGTACTGCAACCGCATCTGGGGGTTGTGTCCGCGGCGTTTGTAGTGGGATTTGCGGGCGCGGGCCTGGCTTCGTCGCCGGAAGCGTGACCAGTGCAGATGGTGGTCGTTGGCATGGTGATGGGGGACGA
>NZ_BPRL01000109.1:0-17657 GCF_045862635.1 Kitasatospora sp. NE20-6 | reverse complement strand
CAGGCTGCCACCTTCCGTCCCCGTGCCACTGGACGACGTTGTTGCCGCTCGAGAGGTTGACCAGCCACGCGGGCGCATAGCCACCCGTCCACGTCGTCGCCCCGGCGTTGGCGTAGCACCACTCCCTGTTGTTGCCGCCGGCCTTGTCGTGCGCGTAAATCTTCAGGAAATCGTCCCTGAGGGCGCAATCGACCCCGTTGATCGCGGATGCCTGCGGAGTGTTGACGACGGTGAGCGAGGCCGCCGCCGCGAAAGCCGCGAGCGTGGACAGGATCGTCCGCTTGATCCTTTGGTTCATGTGAGTTCTCCTTTGCAGTGCAGTAAAAGAGGTGATGCGACCGGACACGACGAATCGCCGTGCGGGCCGCCCGATTACGATTCGGTCAGCGCTTTGCCGCGCGGGAGGCAGACGGTGCGCGGGGCATGACGGGTGGAGATCGGCCTCAGGTCGCGGGGAGCCCGGCCAGAAGGCGTGCCGCCAGGTCGACCCGGTCCCGCACCTGTTTCCGGTAGCCGGCCAGCACTTCGACGTTGGCGGATATCAGCTGCTGCTGGTAACCGGTAAGGACAGCGAAGTAGACGGCGGCCAGCCCCGACGACTGCGTGCAGGACTCGTTGGCCGTGGCCGCGGCGATCTCCTCCGAGGTCGGCTTCTCGGTGTCCCAGGGGCCGCCTGCCACCTTCTCCGGGGCGTCGGCCGGGTGCCCCATCGCGCCCATGCAAGCCGACCAGCGCTCACGCGCGGCACCGACCCGGCTGTCCGCTGCCACCTGCTGCAACGACTGGCCGAACAGGTCCTGGGTGAGTTTCCAGCCCTTGGTACCGGCAAGAGACGGCAACTGCTTGTCCGCCTCGTCCCAGCAGGCGTTGTAGTCCTTCAACGCCTGGCCGGTCGGGCTTCTGGTGGCCGGGAGCGGCACTGCGACGTGGAAACCGATGCGCTTCGCGGTCGCACTGCCGATGTAACCCCAGGCGCCGGCCGGGTGGATCGCTTCTTTGTCTTCTTGCGTCTTCGTGGTGGCCTGGATCTTCTGCCGGCCTGCTTGGCTTGCGGATCCCAGGTTTTTCATGCAGCGGGCAACCAACGCCGCGTTTGTCCGATAGAGCAGGACGTCGTCCTGCTCGGAGGTGCCGTAGGCGGACAGCGGAAGGCCTGTGAGGCCGCCGTATCCGGTGGCGGGCGCCGTCGGAGTGGCCGCGATGGCCGGCGGGGTCGACATCACATGCACCGCGCCGTTGACAGGGCCTGCGGAGCAGCCGGTGACCAGCAGACCGGCAGCGATCGCCGTTACGACGGGCCGTACGGTCTGCCGCACGCCGGGTGCGACTCGGACGGTTCTCATGCTGGGCTTGCCTTTCCGGGAGCAGGGGCACGGTGCCGGCCGCAGGCGGGCGACCGGTTCTCGTCGGCTCGGTCAGGCCGCCGGCACTACGGTCACCAGCACGGACACGAATGCCCGTTCGACTGCCTGATCCATGGTTGTTCTCCTTGGGGCCCTTCATCGAAGCCCCGGCACGAGCGCCGCGGCCACATGGAACGCTACGGACGCCGCAGGCCGCGATCGTCACCCCTTGGAGCACACTTCGGCGTAGCTCCCATGGGGGACAGGTCCCCGTCAGGAGCCGGGCACGGATGCCGTGAACGCCTGTGGCAGGCGTGGCCGTTTCCGGGCCGGCCCGGGCTCGCCCGTGACCGCCCGTGACCGCCCGGCAGGAGTCGGTGTGCCGGCTCGAAGCGGTCCACCCGGCGGAGTTTCGAAACCCGGCCGCGGTGCTCCGCCGCACGTCCGGCGAAGGAGCCTCTTTCATGAGCACCG
This sequence comes from Kitasatospora sp. NE20-6, assembly GCF_045862635.1. Taxonomy (NCBI): domain Bacteria; kingdom Bacillati; phylum Actinomycetota; class Actinomycetes; order Kitasatosporales; family Streptomycetaceae; genus Kitasatospora; species Kitasatospora sp. NE20-6. Next base: position 15,840 of record NZ_BPRL01000109.1, on the reverse strand, counting down.
TCTGGCAGCTTGTCGCTTTTGCAGCAGTCGTCCTGATCGGAAGTCAGGTCGTCGCCGTAGTGAAGGGGAATCCGTGGCTCACTCTTGTCCTCGGCGTCCTGACAGTGGTTCTTGCGGTGCTTGTCCATGGGTGGGTGGTGCGACGGACCGGGCGCCGCCCGGTCACGGAGATGTCCCGGGAAGGCTCAGGGGCAGCCGTTGGCCAGGGAGTGTCGATCGGCGTCGCGCTGTTCGGGACCGCCATCGCGAACAACGCCTTACCCGGGGACCACGAGGTCAGGATCCGGGCCTGGCCACGCGAGCGGTGGGGCTGTTCGGCCTGTCGCACCTGCTCGGCCCGCACACCGGTTTGTGGGGCGCCATCGTCATCGCGATCGAGACCGGCGACGTGCTCGGCGCCGCGTACGCGGCCACCCGCAGGCTGTGGGCGCCGATCGGCCTGCACTCCAGCTGGAACTTCGCCGCATCCGGCATCTTCGGCACCGAGGCCTCGGGCACCAACATCCGGCAAGAACACCGGACTCCGCGGCTTCGAGCCCGAGGCCGCCGACCGACGGTGACTCCAACCCGGAAGGAAGTGTGTTCCCGGTACTGCCAGGCGTGGTGTTGACAGCTGGCACGCCGGCGTGACCATCTGATGCCCCGCCATCGGCACGCCGACCGGGTCAAGGCCAGCACTACACTTTCCTGGTGATCAATCTTCGGCAAGTCCCGCAGCTGTGGCGCCGGTTGGACGTCACAGTCCGCGATCTCTCGCTCGGGCTGCTGCTCCTCACCGTGTCGCTCCTGCCGGCATTGCACCGGCACGGGACGCAACTCGGCGGCGTGCCGGCCCGCCCCTCCGACGCACTGGCCGCCCTGACAGCCGCCCTCGAGTTTCTCCCGCTCGCCGTGCGTCGGCGGTGGCCGATCGTCTGCCTCGCCCTGGTGTCGCTCGGCTTCGCCGTCGATCAGCTCCGCGGCTACCACCTGCCCGCGGGCGTCGCACTTCTCATCGCGTTACTGAGCGGGGGAGCCCATCTGGAACGGCACCGGCTCGCCACCGCGCTCCTCTTCTCCGCGGCCTACGTGCCCCTGGCAGTCACGCTCTTCCGGCTCGGCTCGGGCGAGCCGCCGAGCGAGTTCGTGACGTTCTACCTGGTGCTGGTCCTCGCCTGGGGCTCCGGGGCGTGGCTGCGCTCCACTCGTGCCGCGGAGGCGGAGCGTCGCCGCCGCGTGGCCGAGGACATCCGTGTCTCCGAACGCACCCTCATCGCCCGCGAGCTCCACGACATCGTGACCCATCACGTGACGGCGATGGTCGTACAGGTCGAGGCGGCACGCTATCTGACCGCCTCGCCCGATCGCCTCGACCAGACCCTGGCCACCGTCGCCGAGACCGGCCGACGGTCCATCACCGACCTGCGGCACCTGCTCGACCTGCTCAACCCCGACCATGGCACCGAGGTCAGGACGCCGACCATCGGCAGACTTATCACCCTCGTGGAGCAGACCCGCCGGGCCGGGCAGCCGGTGGAGTTCACCGAGGAGGGCACGCCGGCGGAACCGACCGGCAGTTCCGACCTCGTGGCCTACCGGGTCGTACAGGAAGCCCTGACGAACGCCCTCAAGTACGCCCATGGCAGCCGCACCTCGGTCCAGGTGCAGCACGGCGAAAAGGAGATCAACGTGAAGGTCGACACGGACGGTTCCGGCTCACAGGCCCGGGGCCCCGGCGGGAGTGGGCGGGGCCTCGCCGGTCTCCGCGAGCGGGTCGACCTGCTGGGCGGCGACTTCAGCGCGGGCCCGCGGCCAGGCGGCGGCTTCCTCGTACGTGCACGCATACCCGCAGGGAGCCCGTCGTGACCGCGCCGATCCGGGTCCTGCTCTGCGACGACCAGATCCTGGTCCGCACCGGGCTGGCGACGATCATCGACGCCCAGCCAGACCTCGAAGTGGCGGGCGAGTGCGGGGACGGCCAGTCCGGAGTCGACCTCGCAGGCCGTCTGCGCCCCGACGTCGTGCTGATGGACATACGCATGCCGGTACTCGACGGTATCGAGGCCACCCGCCTGCTGGCCGGCGCCGGGGTGCCGCATCCCGTCAAGGTGCTCGTGGTGACAACGTTCAACCTGGACAAGTACGTCTACGAGGCGCTGCGCGCAGGGGCGAGCGGGTTCCTGCTCAAGGACGCACCTCCGGCCCAACTGCTCCATGGAATAAGGACTGTGGCCATGGGCGCGTCACTGCTGGACCCCGAGGTGACACGCCAGCTCGTGGGCAAGTACGCCGCCCGGATCCGGCCCGCCAAGGGCACTCCGCACGACATCCCGCTGACCCCCCGCGAACTGGAAGTCCTCCGCCTCATCGCGACCGGCCTCTCCAACAGCGAAATCGCCGGAACCCTTGTGATAAGCCAGGAGACCGTTAAAACCTTCGTGTCACGCATCCTCGCCAAACTAGGACTCCGCGACCGCGTCCAAGTAGTCATCTACGCCTACCGCCAGGGCCTGGTGACTTGAAGCACCGGGCAGAGGACGGAGCATGGAGACAGCCGCCGCCGGCTTCCTTGGAGGATGTCCTGCTCGTTTGCGGGATGGTTCATGGATTGTGCCAGGTTATGGTGGTTTCGTCCGTTGCTCGTTTGGCGAGGTTCGAGATCATCGCGAGGCGGATCATGCTCTCGGAGTGCTCGGGTTTGGTCTCGTAGTCGCGGGCGAGCCGACGGTGCGTCATGATCCAGCCGAAGCTGCGCTCGACCACCCACCTGCGCGGCACGACCGAGAAGCCCTTGACCTGGGCGTTCCGCGGGACGACGTCGATGCCCAGCTTCGCCCCGTGCTCGATCGCCTGGGTCTTGTAGCCGGTGTCGACCCATGCCTTGGTGACCGCGGGGTGTGATGCTGCGAGCCGGGTGAGGAGTTGCTTGCCGGCTTCGTTGTCGGAGACGTCGGCGGCGGTGACCGTGACGAGCAGGAGGAGGCCGAGCGTGTCGACGACGATGCTGCGCTTGCGGCCGACGATCTTCTTGCCGGCGTCGATGCCCTGAGTGGCAGTCGGCACGCTGGGTGCGGTTTTCACGCTCTGGGCGTCGATCACGCAAGCGGTCGGCTCGGGGTCCCGGCCTTCCTTCTCCCGCACCAGGCGGTGCAGTCGGATGCCGAGTTTCTCGATCGTGCCGTCCGCGGTCCAAGCGCTGAAGTGCGAGAACACGGTCGTGTGGGGCGGGAGGTCGTGCGGCAGGTAGCGCCAGGCGATCCCCGTGCGGTTCACGTACAGGATCGCGTTCATGACCTCGCGCAGATCTGCGACCTTGCCGCCCAGGCCCAGCGAGGTCTTCTGCCGTTCGGCCCGCCAGACGGTCAGGATCGGCTCCATCAGGGCCCAGCGGGCATCGGGCAGATCGCTCGGGTAGGCCTTGCACTGTGACTGGATCGCCATAACTTTACTGATACATAAGAGAGTTGGATTCGACCATCACTCGTCCGAGTGAACCAATTGCGGACCATTCGGGAGTTCTTCGAGCCGGACAGGAGCTTTCAGCTCAAAATGGGATCATCCGGAGCGGCGCCGACGCTTGAGCTGTAGCGAAATCTCGGGCGAAAGCCTCATGAATTGAGATCTCGGACAGGGTTCAAATCTGCCCAAACCCGCATGTTGACGACGCGAACATCCTCTCGCGCCGCTCCACGTCACCACGGGCGCCGACGCAAGGACCTTCGGCAGGCGGTGGACCGCCGCGCGGCCCCGCCGGTCGTTGCCGGGGCCGTCGAGCGCGGGTGTTCGGGCCGGGCGGCACGGGCGTGCTGATGACCATGCACATCCGGCCCCGGGTTCCGGATGCGAGGGGGGGCGTCGGCGATGAGGAATGATCAGGAAGCGGCTCCTGGCCCTGGCCCAAGATCAACCTTTTCGCTAGCATCCGTTTGCCCCCGATTCACCTGCGGCCGTCGCTGTTGCACTCGTCGGCCGCAGGTGTGACACCATCGATCCGAGGATCACCAGGATGAAGAAGCACTCCAAGCTCATAGGCGCCGCTGCCGCAGGCATGCTGGCCGTACTCGCGGTGGCCACCCCTGCCTCCGCCTCCACCTACACCGTCACCTACCCCGGCACCCACACCGGTGACCTGTGCACCGATGAGCCGAACTACTGTGACGGGTCGGCGTCGTTCGTCCATGACGGCGACCATCTGCTGGTCTGGGACAACAACTCCGACGGCTACTCGGTGATGGTCATGTACTACCGGTCCGACAGCAGCGACACGCTGATCAAGGACTGGAACCACTACAAAGCGGGATCCCGACTCGACATCAACATGGACCTTCCGGAGTCCGGTTGGGTCGGTTACCGGGTCTGCCTCGGTAACTACGCCGCCCAAACGTACGACATGAACTCGTGTTCGGGCTGGCTGTACGAGGACGCCGCCTGACCCGTCCGCCCGCCGGCCATGGCGAGCGCCGGCTGCCGGTCCCTGTGACCGGCAGCCGGTCGCGGTCTGCACCGTCACAAGGCTTTGTCCAGCAGTGGGCTGAGGCCGGAGCAGACAGCGATCAGCTCGCCCTGCGGCCGTCCCGCCAGGGCCTGGGAATGCCAAATCAACGCCGCTGAGCGGAAATCTGGCGTTTGGTGGGCGCGCGGAAGCGGCCGGACGACAGGACCGGACGGCCCGGGTCAGCGTTTGACGCGGCTGCGGGCGGCGAGGCCGATGAGGACGGGTTTGCTGATGCGGGAGGCCATGTCGATGGCGGTGCCGGGGAGGGTGAGGTTCTGGCCGCTGGAGCGAAAGACCACGGAGTTGACCACCACCAAGGCGGCCTTCTCCGCGCGGGCCGTGGTGACCCGCTTGCTCCAGAGGAGGGTAAGAGCGGGGTCCGGGGTCTTCGTGGTGACCTGCACCGAGGCCGAGTGCGCGACCGCCCGCAGCACGAGACCGCAGGTGTCCACGAGCAGGTGCCGCTTGCGGCCCCGCACCCGCTTGCCCGCGTCGTAGCCGATCGCCTGCCCGCCCTGGTGGCTGCGGGCCGACTGCGAATCCAGCACCGCCGCGGAGGGCTGCGGATCCCGGCCGTCCGCCACCCGGACCCGATCACGCAGCGTGTCGTGGACCCGATCCCAGGTGCCGTCCGCCGTCCACGCACGAAACCACCGGTAGGCCACGTCCCACGGGACGAGGTCGTGCGGAACCAACCGCCAGGCACAGCCACCGACCAGCACGTACAGCATGGCGTCCACGACCAGCCGACGCGGGAACTTCAGCCGCCGGCCCGCCCGGCGCGGCGACCGGTCCGGAGATCACCGGCCTCGGTGCGGCGGCCCGCAGCGGGCACCAGGAGCGCTGAGGCCGGTGCGGGTCCGGTCAGGGGTGGACGGGCGTCATCACCGGCTCGCAGTCGCTGCCGCAGGTGGCATCGCTCCACAGTCCCGCGCCGATCACCAGGAGGAGCACGGCGAGGACCGCCACGAAGAGGAAGCGCCAGGGCAGTTCCAGCGCCTCGGGCCCCTGGAGCCACCTTCTGCCGACGGCCAGCAGGAGGGCGACGACGGGCAGCAACAGGCCTGCCAGGACACTCAGCAGCACCAAAGACACGGACGGCCTCCCCGGGGACGCGGTGGACGGCCGGAGGCCGAGCACGGCAGCATCATGACGACATCCACGAGGCCGCCTCCCGAGGGCGCCGTGGTCCGGCGGACCGTGCCCGGTGCGGCCTGCCCCTTCCGGCGGTGGCCTTTCCGCTCCACGAACACCGAACCGGGCCGGGCTGCCGGGTCCTGTCGGGTTCGGGTTCGTGCTGTCGGGCCCGTCCGGTTCCGGTGACGTCGGATGCTCGCTCTCTCGGCCGTCCCGGATTTTCGGGGCAGGGCGGGGTGGGGTGGGGCGGGTCTGGGCGGCCGGTCGTGGGTCCGGACGGTTCCGGAAATTGACGGTCCGTCATGAAACCTGCGGTATTCCGCTCCGGACTGCCGGTGCTGTTCCGCCCGGACGATGTGGGCCGGGCGTCTCTCAGCGGCTGGCTGAGAACCGGTGACGGCAGGTAGGGGTGGTCTTGCCTGTGGGATTGGCTCGATCGCCGGACAGCACGGCAGGGCTCCTGGTGGATGCGGTGGTTGTCTGCGCCGTCCGCACTGCCAGGAGCCCTGTGTGTCGTTCTGCCCTGCTCGGGCCGTCGTTGCCAACTCCGACGCGATGCGGGGGTGTTGCTGTCAGGCGTGCCGGTCCGGTCGTGGGGTCGACCGGCAGGCCCGGCCGCGGCGGTACCCCTCCGGCATGAGCGACGGGGATGGGTGGCGGCCACCTTGTGAGCGATGTCAGCCGAGGTTGAAGCGCTGTGCGGTGGTGCTGTTGCAGTCCCAGATCTGGAGGGTGTCGCCGGGTTGTTGCCTGTTGCCGTTGTCGTCGAGGCAGCGGCCGGACCGGGGGTTGAGCAGGGTGCCGTCAGCGCGGGTCACCCAGGTCTGGGCGGCGGTGCCGTTGCAGTCCCACAGTTGGGTGGGGGTGCCGTTGGCCGTGGCGCCGGATGCCACGTCGAGGCATGCGCCGAGGACGTGCAGCGTCTGGTCGCCGGGGGCGGAGAAGCGCTGGGCGTCGGAGCCGTTGCAGTTGTAGAGCTGGACGGGGGTGGTCGGTGACGGGTCGGCGTTGGCGACGTCGGCGCACAGGCCGGCGGGTCCGGTGAGCGGTCCGGGCGGCAGCTTCCACCCCTGTGCGGCCGACGCGTTGCAGTCGTAGATCTGGAGTTGCGCGGCGCCGGGTGCGGTGGTGCCGCCGGGTACGTCGAGGCAGCGGCCGGAGGCCGTGTTGACCAGGGCGCCGTTGGTGCCGTGGGTCCAGGTCTGGGATCCGGACCCGGTGCAGCCGGCCAGGCTGACCTGCGCGTTGTTGCCGGTGGCGCCGCCGGTGACGGTCACGCACTTGCCGAGCACGCGCAGGGTGGTGTCGGCCGGACGGGCGAAGGTCTGGGCAGCGGTGTGGTTGCAGCCCCACAGCTGGAGGGTGGTGCCGTCGGCGGTGTTGCCGCCCTTGACGTCCAGGCACTGCCCGCCGGCACCGATCACCTCACCGGTGGTGGGGTTGGCGTCGGCGCTGCCGGTCAGCGTGACGGTGTGCGAAGAACCCAGCGGCAGGGACGCGGTGGTGACCGTCACGGTGCGGTGGTCGGCGTTCCAGGACCAGTCGGTCTCGGGCAGCTGGGTGCCGTCGACGGACACGGCGGTGGGGGCAGCGGAGTTGGACAGCCGCAGGGTGTAGGCGCGGGCGGTGGGTGCTCCGGGGTAGGAGCCCGTCTGGGCACCCAGGGTCAGGGTGTGAGTGGTGTCGTTCCAGGACAGCGGTGCCGAGGTGGACTTTCCGGTCTTGTAGTCGTTGCCCTCGCCGGCGTCGGAGTAGAGGGAGAAGGCGCCGTCGCCGCCTGCGGCCACGTTCACGGTGAGCTTCGTCAGCGGGCTCTGCCCCTGGTTGTCAACGTAGTCGGTGCGGGTCGGCATGATGCCGCCTGCCTTGATCAGGACCGGCATCCGGGAGAGCGGGCCGGTGATGGTGACGGTGGCGGGGCCGGTGTAGGTCTGGCCGGTGAAGTAGTCGGTCCAGCTGCCCGGCGGCACCCACACCGAGGCCGAGCCGTTGCCGCCGGCATCGTTCGGGGTGGTGATCGGGGCGACGAGGACGCCCGGCCCGTAGAGGTACTGGCCCGTGGCGGTGTACGCGGCGTCCTGGGCCGGGTAGTCCAGGTACATCGGCCGGACGATCGGCACGCCGGTGGCATTGGCCTGCTGGGCGAGGGTGTAGGTGTACGGGACCAGGGCCTCGCGCAGCCGCAGTGAGGACTCGGCGCTGGCCGCGGCCGCGCCGGTGTAGTTCCACGGCAGCCGGTCGCCATGGTTGGAGTGCATCCGGTCGATCGGCTGGAACACGCCGAACTGCATCCAGCGGGCGTACAGGTCGTCGGCGAGGTGGCCGCCGTGGAAGCTGCCGATGTCATGGCTGACGTTCGACAGGCCGGCGGCGGCCTCGTCGGCGGTGAAACGGACCTCGTAGGCCAGCATGTCCCAGTTGGGAGGGGTGTCCCCGGTGAAGTGGAGGGTGTTGCGCCGCTCCGACCAGGGACCGGCGGGGAGGTTGCCGGCGAAGCCGTTGGGGGGAGAGGTGCCGATGCGGGCGAAGGCGAAGCCGCGCAGGCCCTTGGCGGTGGAGTCGTCGGCGTAGGCCTGGTTGAGCAGGTTGTCGGCGGCGACGTGCGGGTCGGAGGCACTGGAGTCGCAGCAGTCGTCCAGCCACCACTCCCGGACGCCCTGCTGCTCGAACGGCTGGTGCAGGGCGAGGTAGGCGGAAAGGTGCTTCGGGTTCGACCAGTCGAACTTGTAGGTGGTCCCGCTGACCAGCGGCAGACCGCCGGCCGCGCTGTCGGTGGCCGCGAACTTCGGGTCGTTCCTGTCGATCGTCGGGTGGATGTTCATCGCCACTGACAGGCCCTGCTGCTTGGTCCAGTTCAGGAAGCCCTGCGGGTCGGGGAAGAGGCCGGTGTTCCAGTTCCAGCCGTTCCAGCTGTTCGGGGCCTTCCAGTCGGTGTCCACCACGAGCCAGTCGACCGGGGTGCGGGTACTGCGGAACGCCGGCAGCAGCGTGTTCTGGTAGTCCGCGGCCGAGTAGGCCGAGTAGCGGGAGTACCAGACTCCGTACGCGGACTGCGGCAGAAGGGCGGTGCCGCCGGTCAGCGCGTTGAGGTCGGACAGCCCTTGCTTGTAGTCCTGTCCGTAGCCGAAGAGGTAACCGTCCTGGTACGGCTGGGCGCCGTGCGACGGCCGGTCGGTGACCGTGTGCGCGGAGTTGAGGAGTGCGGTGCGGGTGTCGTCCAGCAGATACCAGCCGTCGCGGTCCAGGATCCCGGGGTGCTCGGGCACCGGCAGCCCCGGGTTGTCCAGGGACCGGTACCAGCCGCCCAGCACGTTGGTCGGCCCGGCGCCGTAACCGGTGGTGGTCAGCGCGGTCGACGCCGTCGGATAGGCGGTGGTGGCGACCGGGGTCACGGCGATGCTGTCGATGTTGACCTTGCCCGTGTCGCCCGCGTTCTGCACCAGGCGCAGAGTGTCGGTACCGGCGGTCAGGTTCACCGTGGCGGAGGCAACGGACCAGTTCTCCCACGACGTGGTGGTCGGGAAGCTCAGCGCGGGACCGGCGGCGCCGTTGACGGTGGTGGACAGCCCCGCGACCGCGGAGTTCCCGTTGGAGTACCGCACCTGGAGCCGGTAGGCGCCGGTCGAGGGGACCTGGGAGACATCCTGCGCCAGACCGGCGCCGGCCTGTTCGAAGCCCGCGACGAACCCCGACCCGGTGTGCCCGCCGTGGTCGTACGCGACCACCGCCCGGCCGGTGAACAGGTCGTTCTCCGCCTCGCAGGCGGCGCCCACCGCGCAGTACGAGGGAAAGGCGGGCTTCGCGCCGACACCGGTACCGGCCAGCGTCACGGACAGGTTCGCCGCGGTGAACGGCCCGCTGCCCTGCTTGTAGCGCAGCGTCAGCCCGCTGGTCCTGATCTCCCGGTAGCCGTCCGACGTCACACCGGTGGTGTACGCGGCCGCGGGGAAGTTCCGGTTGACGACGTTGAACGTCGTACCGTCCTGGAACGCGCCGTCCCCGGCGTACTCCAGCCGCACCAGCGTCGGACTCAGCACCTCGAAACGGGCATTGCCGTCGATGACGGTCGAGGACGCGGCACCGGCCACAGGGGCAGCGAGAGCACCGGACACGACCAGCGTGCCCAGCATCCCGAGCACGGCGGTGGCCGCCGGCACCCGTCGGCACCTGCGGAAACGGTAGAGACGCATGAGAGGCCTTCCGGTGATGACAACGTTGTCTGCAAGGGTAAGGATCGTGGAGTTCGGGGTGATGGAGGTGGGAGAGCGCTCTCTCATAGATACTCGCCCCTCTGGACCCCGTCAATACTCCGCGCTTCGCCTCGCATCCCGCGGGCCACCGGTCGCCGCTGCCCGGCGCGACGGGCACAGCCTCGCAACTCTCCTCAGAAACACCGGAGTTGGACACGTCGAGTGCAAAGGGCGGGGTGAAAATCCGACAAGGCTCGCCGATGGGCGGGGCTGTGTACCGGCAGCGGCGGCATCACGCTCCGCGTGATCACCGCCGCCGACATCAACGACGTCACCCAGGCCCTTGCCCTGGCCGATGCCGCCCCGCCGGTTAGGTCATGACTTGAAGCCAGTGAGGGTCAAGAAGTCTGATTTCCACAGCTTTGTCGAGGTGTACGTTCCATGAGATGACTTGAAGGAGCGTGGGCGCAGCACCAGCAAGCTTGCTGCACAGGGCGGTTGACCAGTGCAAAAGGGAGCCTTCAGGGATGACGCGAGGGCAGGGGTGGCCCCGTTACTACGAAACTTGAAGTCGAGGGGTCGATTCGATCCCAGTCGTTGACAACGTTGCCGGGCTCCTCTTTGCTTACCGCACCGAGCCTCAGCCTGCTCGGTGACGGACCGTCTGTTGTCTTCTGGAGACGCAACGATGAAACGATGGCATCTTCCCCTCGCAGCCTGTCTCGTGGTCCTCGGACTCGCCGTACCCGGAGCATCGGCGGCTCAGGCCGCGGCCGCGGTGTCCGACCCCGCCTCGCTGGTCAACCCACTGCTCGGGACGTCGCACGAGGGCAACACCTTTCCCGGTGCCGACGCGCCGTTCGGCATGGTCCAGTGGAGTCCTGACACACCGTCACGGCCACCGGGGGGCGGCTACGCCTACTCGGACAACACCATCACCGGGTTCAGCCTGAACCACCTCTCCGGCCCCGGCTGCGGCGCGATGGGCGACATCCCGGTCCTGCCGACCGTCGGAGGCGTCGACGGTGGTGCGACGGTCGGGTTCTCGCACGCCAACGAGTCGGCGAGCGCGGGCGCCTACTCGGTCAACCTCAACAACGGCGTGAACACCGAGCTGACCGCGACCGCCCGTTCCGGGATGGCGCGCTTCACGTTTCCCTCGACCACCCAGGCAAACCTGCTGTTCAAGCTGAACGCGGACAAGGCCACGAACCTGCACTTCACCAAGGTGAGCAGCACCGAGGTCAGCGGCTCGGTGGACGCCGGCCTGTTCTGTGCGTCCAGCCCGTCGTACACCGCGTACTTCGACATGGTCTTCGACCGTCCGATCACCTCCACCGGCACGTTCAACGGCGGGAACTCGATCACCTTCGACACCACGGGCACCCGTACGGTGCAGGCGAAGGTCGGCCTGTCCTACGTCTCGATCGCCGGTGCCACCGCCAACCGGGTGGCGGAGAACCCGAACTGGGACTTCAACGCCGTCCGTAGCGCGACGCACAACGCCTGGAACAGCGTTCTGGGCCGGGTCTCGGTCACGGGCGGCACCCCGGACCAGCAGAAGGTGTTCTACACCGCGCTGTACCACGCGCTGCTGCATCCGAACCTGATCAGCGACAGCGACGGGAGGTACTGGGGCTTCGACCACCAGGTGCACACCGTCAGCGGTCGGCAGAAGACGCAGTACGGCACCTACTCCGGCTGGGACATCTACCGCACGCAGGCCCAACTGGAGGCGCTGGTCGCCCCGCAGCAGGCCAGTGACAGCGCACAGTCGCTGGTCAACGACTTCGCCCAGGGCGGCTTCCTGCCGAAGTGGTCGCTGAACTCGGCCGAGACCAATGTCATGAACGGCGACCCGGGGCCGGCCGTCATCGCCGACTACTACGCCTTCGGCGCACGGGACTTCGACACCGCCGCGGCCAAGAACGCGATGGTGCAGCAGGCATCGGTGAGCAACGGCATCCGACTGGGGCTCGACTACCAGTCCAACTACGGTTACCTGCCGTCCGACGGCACGTACGCGTACGGGTTCTACGGCTCGGTGGCGACACAACTGGAGTACGCAGCGCAGGACTTCGCGATCTCGGCGTTCGTCGGCGCGCTCGGTGACACCACCACCCGGGACCAGTTCGCCAACCGGGCACAGGACTGGCGCAACGTGTTCAACCCCGCCTCCGGCTTCATGCAGCCGAAGCTGAAGGACGGTTCCTGGCGCGGCGGGTTCAGCGCGACCAGCAGTGACCAGTTCGTCGAGGGCACCTCCTGGCAGTACACCGGTGCCGTCCCCCACAACATCCGCGGGCTCGCCGACGCGATGGGCGGCAACGCCAAGCTCGCCGCCTACCTCGACAGCGTGCTCTCCGACTTCCACGGCTCCGGCGGCTCGCACGCGGACCTCGGCAACGAGCCCTCCATCGAACTCCCCTGGGAGTACGACTACATCGGCCAGCCCTGGAAGACCCAGAAGATCGTCCGTGACGTCCAGAACCAGCTCTGGCCCAACAACCCCGCCAACTGGAGCGTGGGCAACGACGATCTCGGCACCATGAGCGCCTGGTACGTCTTCTCCGCCATGGGCTTCTACCCGGAGACCCCCGGCACCGGCGACCTGGCCCTCGGCTCACCCCTGTTCACCAACGTCACCGTCACCCTGGCCAACGGCAGCAAGCTCACCGTCAACGCACCGCAGGCGGCCACCAACGCCCCCTACGTCCAGAGCGCCACCCTCAACGGCGCCAACTGGAACAACGCCTACCTCCCGGCCGGCGCCGTCATCAACGGCGCCACCCTGGACCTCACCCTGGGCACCACCGCCAACACCAACTGGGCCACCAGCCCGAGCTCCGCACCCCCCTCCTACAACGGCAACGGCGACGCGCGGCCGCCTCGCGTCCAGGTCGGCCCGACCGGCCCGCTCGGCTCCGGCATCGCGGGCAAGTGCCTGGACGCAGCCGCCGGCAGCACCGCCAACGGCACCAAAGCGCAGTCTTACGGGTGCAACAACACCGCCGCGCAGCGCTGGACGCTCCCCGGCGACGGCACCGTCATGCAGTCCGGCAAGTGCCTGGACGTCAGCGCAGGATCCACCGCCGACGGCGCTCTCGTCCAGCTGTGGGACTGCAACCAGAGCGATGGACAGAAGTGGCTGCCGAAGGGCCGCGCCCTGGTCAACACCGGCTCGGGCAAGTGCCTGGACGTACCCAACTCCGGTACGGCGGACGGCATCCAGCTCCAGATCTTCGACTGCAACAACACCCCCGCCCAGCAGTGGAACCTGCCGCGCACACGCACCGGCGCCACCACCTCGGCACTGGCCGGCAAGTGCCTGGACGACAACGCGGCCTCCACCGCGAACGGCAACCGCATCCAGTCGTGGAGCTGCAACGGCTCGCCCGCCCAGTCGGTCACCGTCCCCGGCGACGGCACCCTTCGGATCTTCGGGCGCTGTGTGGCCGTGACCGGCAGCGGTACCGGCAACAACACGCCGGTCGTGCTGTGGGACTGCAACACCGGCTCCGGCCAGCAGTGGACCTACGACGCCACCGCCAAAACGCTGCGCAACCCGCAGTCCGGACGCTGCCTGGACGTTCCCAACTCCGGTACGGCGGACGGTATCCAGCTCCAGATCTTCGACTGCAACGGCAGCCCCGCCCAGCAGTGGACACTGCCCGCCTCCTGACACCGCACCGCCGCACGCCACGAACCGGGCGCCCCCCACGGCCCCACCCCCCTACGCCCCCACGGCCCCACCCCCCACCCGATCCAGGAGACCCCCATGCCTGTGTCCCGATCCCTGCGCGCCGCCCTGCTGTCCACCGCCCTGGCCGCGGCCCTACCCGGCATGGCCGGCGCCGCCCAGGCCGCCCCGACGGAGGCCGCCGCCGCGACGGTGTGCAACAAGTACTGCGACACCCGCGACCCCGCCCTCAGTCCCCAGGACCGGCAGGCGGTGTCCGCCACCCTGTCCGGCCGCTCGCTCGTGCTGCACTTCGACGACGCCGACGCGATGGGCTGGGCCTCCATCGCCGGCGCCGCGGCCGGCGACGAGGTGTGGCTGGACCGCTCGACGGACGGCGGCCGGACCTGGACGAACGGCGGCAAGCTCGGCGACACCAAGGTGCCCGCGGGCGGCAACGGCTGGCGCACGCTGATGTACAACGTCGACGACTGGAACAACAGCGGCGTCGGCGCCCTGCGGGCCTGCGGACAGGTGGGCAGTGCCATCGCCTGCACCCCCTGGGCGCGCACCACCTGGAACGCCTGGGACCGGCGCACCGCGGCGGCGACCGCGCTCATGATGTCGTTCGACCGCAGCACCAAGCTCTTCGGCGGCAACGGCTGGTGGACCAGCGCCAACGCGCTCACCGCGATCATCGACAACGCCCGGGTCACCGGGATGAACAGCTACACCTACGCCATCGCCGAGACCTACGACCGGAACATCGGCGCGCAGGGCGGCAACTTCACCAACGAGTACCTCGACGACACCGGCTGGTGGGGGCTGGCCTGGGTGGCCGCCTACGACCGGACGGGCGACAGCCGGTACCTCAACACCGCACGCGCGGACGCCGACCACATGTTCGCGAACTGGAACGGCACCTGCGGCGGCGGGGTGCGCTGGAGCACGAACGGCAACTACAAGAACGCGATCACCAACGAGCTGTTCCTCCAGCTCACCGCCGCCCTGCACAATCGCATCCCCGGGGACACCACCTACCTGAACCGGGCCAGGAACGAGTGGACCTGGTTCCGGAACAGCAAGATGATCAACTCCGACCACATGATCAACGACGGGCTGACCGACGCCTGCGCCAACAACGGGCAGCCCACCTGGACGTACAACCAGGGCGTGGTGCTCGGCGGCCTGACCGAGCTGTACCGGGCGACCGGTGACGCGAGCCTGCTGACCACCGCACGCACCCTCGCCGACGCCTCCACCACCCGGCTCCAGAGCGGCGGGGTGCTGCGCGAGCCCGGCGAGGGCGACGGCTGCACCGGTGACGGCCCGTCCTTCAAGGGCGCCTACGTCCGCGGGCTCGGCCGGCTCAACTCCCAACTGCCCGAACACCCGTACGTCCCGACCCTCAACTCCTGGGCGAACTCCGCCTACACCAGGGACCGCAACCCGCTCGACCAGTACGGACCGCACTGGGCCGGTGGGGCAGGCAGCACCGACTACGGCTGCCAGCAGAGCGCGCTGGACCTGCTCAACGCCGCCGGAGGCGGCACCGGAGGCGGCCCGGCCCTGCTGCCGCGTGCGGGGTGGACGGCGTCGGCGTCGGCGTCGGGGGGTAGCGACGTGGCGGCGAACATGCTGGACGGCGCGGCGGGTTCGCGCTGGTCCACGGGTGTGCCGATGGCCGCGGGCCAGTCGGTGACGGTGGACACCGGCGCGGTGCGGCCGCTGACGCGGATCACCATGGACTCCGGCGGCAGCGCGGGCGACTACGCCCGCGGCTACCAGGTGTTCCTCTCCTCGGACGGGGCTTCGTGGGGGTCGGCGGTGGCGACCGGCAGCGGCACGGGAGCGTTGGTGACGGTGGACTTTCCGCTGCAGAACGCCCGGTACGTGAAGGTCGTCCAGACCGGGACGTCCACCTCGTGGTGGTCGATCGTGGAGTTCAACGCCTACAGCTGAGCCAGCCCACAGCTCGTCGTTCACCACCCGCGGCTTCCTGCCCGTGCCATCACCGACGGACGAATCGTCACATCGGTCACGTCCCAACAGCAGCGACCGGAAAGATCGTGTGACGAATTCTTGATGGGATCGGGGACCGGCACGGTGGCTGATGCCCCGTTGCCGGTCCCCTCCGCTTCGAACCGTGCACGCAGTTCTCCCGCACACGGCTTTCCGGCGTACGGGCTTGAGGGCCTTGGAGATCTTGTCCCAGTCCGCGCGGGAGGCGTACCGGAAGGAGTTCCGCAGCAGGTGAAGCCGTCAAAGAACAACACGTTGGTTATCCGTGTCCGCCCCTATGAACTTCCGTCTGCGGCTCGTTGACCGAGGCGAGCAGGTCGGCTGCTGTGATGTGCCGG
>NZ_BPRL01000108.1:0-17760 GCF_045862635.1 Kitasatospora sp. NE20-6 | reverse complement strand
GGAGATCATCCGCTGCCTCAAGCGGTTCATCGCCCGCGAGATCTACCAGATCCTGACCGCACCCAGCGCCCCACACATCACCACCGAGCAGCTCACCACCGCTGCTTGACATCCATAAGAGCATCCCGCAGCACCGCACACCCGGCCCGGGACGTCACCCGACGCCCCGGGCCGCGGCACAGGCCCGCAGCGCCACGCTCCCCGTCACAGCCGCGACCGCAGCGCACCGGCACCCGCGGCGCCACCCGATTTCCGCCCGCGGCACCCCATCGGGCATGCTCGCCGCCATGGACCTCCCCGCGCAGCGCAACCCCGTCGGCGCCCACGTGCCCGTCGCGGGCCGCGGGCTGGCCGGCACCGGGCTGGCGTACGCACGCCGGGTGGGCGCCGAGGCCGTGCAGGTCTTCGTCGCCAACCCGCGCGGCTGGGCGACCCCGCCCGGAGACCCGCGACAGGACGAGGCGTTCCGCGAGGCCTGCGCCGGGGCCGGCATCCCGGCGTACGTGCACGCGCCCTACCTGATCAACTTCGGCTCCGGGTCGGACGCCACCCGCGAGCGCTCCACCGAGTCGCTGCGCCACTCGCTGCACCGGGCCCACGCCATCGGCGCCCTCGGCGTGGTCGTGCACACCGGCTCCGCACTCTGCGGCCCGCGCGAGGCCGCCCTCGCACACGTCCGCGCGCAGGTGCTGCCGCTGCTCGACGAGCTGGACGCACGCGGCGACGACGCCCCGCGCCTGCTGCTGGAACCCACCGCCGGCCAGGGCAGCTCGCTCTGCGGGCGCATGGCCGACCTCGCCGACTACGCCGCCGCCCTCGACCACCACCCCCGGCTCGGCATCTGCCTCGACACCTGCCACGCCTTCGCCGCCGGGCACGACCTCGCCGCGCCCGGCGGCACCGCACGGATGCTGGAGGAGCTCGCCGACGCCGTGGGCCCCGGCCGCCTCGGGCTGATCCACGCCAACGACTCGGAGGACGTCGTCGGTGCCCGCAAGGACCGGCACGCCAACATCGGCGCCGGCCACATCGGCACCGCCGCCTTCGCCGAACTCCTCGCCCACCCGGCCACCGCCGGCGTGCCGCTGATCATCGAGACACCGGACGGCCGCCACGACCCGCAGCGGGTCGAGGGCGCCCGGCACGCCCTCGACATCACCCGCCTCAAGGAGCTCCGCCTCCCCGCGGACCGGCCCGCCGCCGCACCCTCCACCGGCGGCGCCCGGCCCTCCGCACGCGGCACCGTTCCCGCCGGGCTGCCCGGGTGAGCGCCGGCCGGGCCCGGCTGCGCCTCGCCCTGCTCCTCGTGCTGCTCGCCGCGGCCGCCGGGTCGCTGCTGCTCTGGAGCCCGGCCGACGCCCTGCGCAGCGCCGACGGCCCGTGGCAGCTGCCGCTCGCCCTCGCCGTGTACGCCCTCGGCACGCTCGCCTTCGTGCCCAAGCCCGCGCTCAACGCGGCCGCCGGGCTCCTGCTGGGCGTCGCCCAGGGCGTGCCGCTGGCCGTGGCCGGCACCACCCTCGGCGCCGCCGCGGCCTTCGTGCTCGGCCGCACCCTCGGCCGGGACGCGCTGCGCCCGCTGCTCCGCACCCGCGCGGCGGCGGCGCTGGACCGCCGCCTCACCGACCGGGGCTTCCGCAGCGTGCTGATGCTGCGGCTGATCCCGGGGGTGCCGTTCCAGGCGGCGAACTACGCCTGCGCGGTCTCCGGTGTGCGCCTCGGCCCGTACCTCGGGGCGACCGCGCTCGGCGTGCTGCCCGGCACCGCCGCGTACGTCGCCGCCGGGGCCGGTGCGTCCTCGCCGTCGTCGGCGGCCTTCCTCGTCCCGACGGGGCTGATCGTGCTGCTGAGCGCCGCGAGCGGGTACTCGCTGTGGCGGTCCCGCCGCGCGGCAGCGGCCACCGCCGGGACCGCGGCACCGGCACCGGAACCGGCACCACCCGGCCCCGTGCCGGCCGCCGCCGGGCCTACGGTCCGGCCGGCGGCCGCAGCCGCCCCAGGGCCACCAGCAGGGCGGTGTTGACGGCCGCCACGCCGGCCAGCAGCGCGGCGGCGAGCGGACGGCCGGCGAGCGCGAGGGCGAGCACCGCGCCGCCGAGCACGAGCAGCTGGGTCAGCAGCCAGGCGGCGGGCGACTTCACCGGCGCGTTCGGGGCGGCGTAGCGGCCCCACAGCAGGGCGGCGGCCAGCGGCAGGGCGACGGCGAGCAGCGCGCGCACCACGACCGGCCCGGGGGCGGCCCAGCCGCCGACGGCGAACGCGGCGAGGGCGCAGAGCTCCAGCAGGAAGCGGACCAGCAGATTGACCCCCACCAGACCGGCCCGCACGACTCCCCCTCCGTCGTCCCGGCACCCCGGGAACGTGTGCGGACAGCCTAGGAGATCGCGTTATTGGGTGGCAGCCCCTCCCGACGCTGCATCAGGATATGCGGCATGACGACGACTGAACGCATCGATCCACCCTTCGCCGCGGACGAGACGGCCATGCTCACCGCGTGGCTCGACTACCACCGCGCCACGCTGCTGCTGAAGACGGAGGGCCTGACCCCGGAGCAGCTCCGCGAGCGCTCGGTGCCCCCGTCGTCGCTGTCCCTGCTGGGCCTGGTGCGCCACATGGCCGAGGTGGAGCGGCACTGGTTCCTCGGCATCCTCCAGGGCCAGGAGTTCGAGGAGGGCATCTACTGGACCTCCGAGGACGAGGACGGCGACTTCAACCAGGTCGACGGCGCCGACGCCGAGGCCGACCTGGCGACCTTCCGCACGCAGGTCGGGCTCGCGCGCGAGGCCGCCGCCGGGCTGCCGCCGGAGACCCCGGGCAAGCGGCTGCGCCGCGGCGAGGAGGTCACGCTGCGCTGGATCCTCGTCCACATGATCGAGGAGTACGCGCGGCACAACGGCCACGCCGACCTCCTCCGGGAGCGGATCGACGGCGCCACGGGAGAGTGACGGAGTTACACGATCGTTGACGAATAGTCAACTTGCTGACTCCGTTCACCGATAAGGTCCAGCCACGGAACCGTCCGGCCACCTGCTGCGTCGCACCGAATGTCGGGTTCATCCCGACCCGGGGCCACGCCACGAGCCGCACTGCGGTCGCGTGCAGGCACCGAACCGGTGATCAGTGCGATACTCGGACAGTTCCAACAAGTGGATGACGTGTCAAAAAGACACGCTCACCCGGGGGACGCGTACGGGACGGAGAGGGAGGCGCGGCATGGGAGCACTTCGCGACGAGCACCACAACGGGTGGCTGATGCCCTCCGGAAACTACCCTGCTGCGGTCTACGACGATCCGTGGGACACCGAGGACACGCTGCCCTCCGTGCCGGCCCCGGCCGCGAAGATCGTCTCGCTGCGGCCGACCGGCTTCGAGGCCGCGCGCACCGTCGGCGAGCACCTGCGCGCCGGCACCCCGGTCGTGATGGACCTGACCGAGATGGACGATCCCGAGGCCAAGCGCATGGTCGACTTCGCCTCCGGGCTGGTGTTCGGCACCCGCGGCGGCATCGAGCGGATCGCCCGCCGGGTCTTCCTGCTCACCCCGGCCGAGGTCGAGGTGACCGTGATCGACCGCCCGCTGGACGGCACCGGCTTCTACAACCAGAGCTGACCGGCCGCCCGGCCCACCCTCCCCACCGGGGACGGCACCCGCCGTCCCCGGTTTTTCGGCTCTTCACATGATCCGGCCGCGGCGGGCCGGCAGGTGCGTGGTCGGCAGCTTGTTGCGGTACTTGACGACCGTCGGGTGCTCCCTGGTCACGTCGAGGGTCGGCCCGGGACAGCCCGCGCCGATCGCCCTGCGCGGATCGCGCGGGTTCGCGGCCCAGTAGCCCCACACGGCGGCCGGCCCGAGATCCCGGTGGAAGCGGGTCGACGCGCGTCTCCGGCGGAGGCGTGTGCGGCACCGTGGCGTCCGCGGCCCCCGTCCCGCGGTTCGGCACCGCGTGCGCCCGCGCACCCGCACACCCGCACACCCGCACACCCGCGCACCCGCGCACCCGCGCACCCGCAGGCCGGACGGCCCGGGGCAGCGCCACCCGACCGTCGAACGAGACAGTCAGCCCTCCTCTGAGACATCCATGTCTCACATGCGCTAAGCTCGATCCATGGCCACCGATCGCGACTCCGTCCTCGAAGCCGCCGTCGGCGTGCTCTCCCGGCGCCCCAACGCGCACCTCGACGAGATCGCCCGCGCCGCCGGCATCAGCCGGGCCACGCTGCACCGGATCTTCCCGGGGCGCGAGGCGCTGATCCGCGAGGTCGGCATGCTCAGCCTCCGCAAGTTCGCCGAGGCCTGCGACACCGCCCGCATCGAGGACGGCGACGCCCGCGACGCGCTGCGCCGCCTCGTCGGGGCCGTCGTCCCGGACGCGGCCCTGTGCGCCTTCCTCGCCGGCGAGAACCAGCTCTACGACGACCCCGAGATCAACTCGCTCTGGGACGTCCAGGACGAACGCGTCCGCGCACTCTTCCTCCGCGGCCAGCAGCAGGGCGTGTTCCGCATCGAACTGTCGGCCGGCTGGCTGAGCGAGGCCTTCTTCGACCTCGTCGCCGGCGTCGGCTGGGCCGTCCAGGACGGACGCCTGGCCCCCCGCGACAGCGCCTACTCGCTCACCGAGCTCTTCCTCGGCGGAGCCCTCAGGAGAACAGAACCCTCATGACCGGCACCCACGTCCAGGCCCGCGCGCAGCACCGCTGGGCCGGCCTGGGCGTACTCGTCCTGGCCGTCACCCTGGTCGCGGTCGACGCGACCGTGCTCTCCCTCGCCATCCCCTCCATCAGCGAGACCCTCCGCCCGAGCGGCACCCAGCTGCTCTGGATCGGCGACGCCTACTCCTTCGTCCTCGCCGGGCTGCTCGTCAGCATGGGCGCCCTCAGCGACCGCGTCGGCCGCAAGCGGCTGCTGCTGCTCGGCTCCACGGCGTTCGGCGCCGCCTCCGTGCTCGCCGCGTACGCGCCCGGCCCCGGCTGGCTGATCCTCGCCCGGGCGCTGCTCGGCGTCGCCGGCGCGACCATCATGCCGTCCACGCTGTCGCTGATCCGCGCCCTCTTCCCGGACGCCCGGGAGCGCGCCACCGCCATCGGCATCTGGGGCGCCGGCGCGACGGCCGGCGCCGCCCTCGGGCCGCTCGTCGGCGGCCTGCTGCTGGAGCACTTCTGGTGGGGCTCGGTCTTCCTGCTCAACCTGCCGGTACTGGCGCTGCTGCTGGTGCTCGGCGCCTGGCTGCTGCCCGAGTCCCGCAACCCCCGGCCCGGCCGGTGGGACACCCTCAGCGTCGTCCTGTCCATGGCCGGCGTGATCGGCGTGGTCTACGCGGTGAAGGAGGCCGCCGCGCACGGCCCGTTCGCGGAGCCCGCGGTGCCTGCCGCGTTCCTCGCGGGCGCCGCCGCGCTCGCCCTCTTCGTCCGCCGCCAGCTGCGCCTGACAGCGCCGCTGCTGGACGTCCGGCTGTTCGCGGACCGCCGGTTCACCGCCGCCGTGGTCGGCTCGCTGACCTCGCTGATCGGGCTCTCCGGCGTGGTGTTCTTCATGTCGCAGTACCTGCAGCTGGTGCGGGGCATGTCGCCGCTGGAGGCGGGTGTCGCCGAGATGCCGGCCTTCGTCGGCGCCGTCGTCGGCGGGCTGCTCACCGCCGGGCTGGCCCGCCGGACGGGTGCCCGCTTCACCCTGACGGCCGGGCTCCTGGCCATGGGTGCGGGCATCGCCCTGCTCGGCCTGCTGCACCGCGACAGCACGTACCTGCTGCTCGGCGCCGCGTTCCTCGCCGTCGGCACCGCCGAGGGCGTGGTCTACACGCTCGCCTCCGACCTCGTGCTCGGTGCCGCGCCCGCCGAGAAGGCCGGCGCCGCCTCGGCGGTGTCGGAGACGGCGTACGAGCTGGGCACCGCGCTCGGCATCGCTCTCGTGGGCTCCGTCGTGACCGCGATCTACGCGGGCGCGCTCGGCGTGCCCGGCGGCGTCGACGCGGCCGCCGCGGCCCGGGCCCGCGAGTCGATCGGCGGTGCGGTGCAGAGCGCGGCCTCCCTGCCCGGGCCGGTCGGCGCCCGGCTGCTCGACGACGCCCGGCTGGCCTTCGTGCACGGCGTCAACGTCGCGGCCTGGCTCGCCGCGGCCCTGCTGCTGGCCTCGGCCGGTCTCGCCTGGTGGCTGCTGCGCGGCCGTCCCGGCACGGCTGCCGCAGGGCCCGCGGCCGAGCCCGCGGCTGCGGAGCCGGCCCACCAGCCGGTGGGCTGACGGGCGCCCCGGGCCGGGGGCTCAGGTGCGGTTGAGGGAGCGGGTGACGCCCGCGACGGCCGCGGTGGTGAGGATCCACCCGGCGGCGACGAGGGCGTAGCCGAGCCACTGGTGGGCGTCGGTCCAGTACCAGGCGGTGCGCTGGCCGAAGCCGCCGATCGGGATCAGCAGGTCGACGGTGTAGATCAGCGGGTTGAAGGGGGCGCCCTGGCCCGGCTGGGCGGCGGAGGGCCGGCCGCCGTGGCCGAAGGCGACCGTGCCCGCGGCGACGAGGGCGAGCAGCCAGAGGGCCGCCTGCCAGGGGCGGTAGCCGTAGCCGACGGTGACGTCGAGAATGCCGCCCCAGGCGCGTCCGAGCGGGTGCAGGGTGCGCCGGCGGCGGCGCTGCTTGGCGAGCAGCACGCGGCGGGCGTCGTCGTCGTGGCCGATCCGCCGGTACCAGGCGGCGAGCTGTTCGTACGGCTGCGGCGTGTAGCCGGGGGTTCCGGTGAGCCAGGCGAGCCGTTCGGCGAGGCCGGTGGCGCCCTGCAGCGAGGTGTAGGCGAGCCCGTCGAGGCGGGTGCCTGCGGCGCGGCCGTGCGCGTTGTCGTGGATGACGGTGATCTGCGCGTCGCGCAGGTCGACGGTGCCGCCGGGGCGGGCGGCGGGGGTGAGGTGGAGGTCGCCGGCGGTGAGGCGGGTGGCGTCCAGGGCGGTGGTGCCGTCGCCGTGCAGCACGGCGCCGTCGAGGGAGAGCTTGCTGCGGACGGTCGCTCCGGGCAGCCGTACCGCGCCGCGGGCGGTGAAGCCGTCGGCGAGGATCATGGTGGAGGCGGTGAGGTCGTCGCCGGTGAGGGCGTCGCCGCCGGGGTTGTCGAGCACGGCGTGCTCCATGAAGAGCCCGCCGCCGAACTCGGCGCCGACCAGCCGCAGGCCGCCGCGGGAGTGGAAGCCCTTGCGGGCGAAGCAGCCGCCCTCCATGACGAGACCGCCGGCCCACAGCGCCCAGGCGGGCTCGGTGGCGGCGTCGGGTCCGAGCCGTTCGGTGGCCGTCAGCCGGACGCCGCTGAGCCGGAGCTCGCCCGCGATGTGGGCGCGCGTGAGGGTGAGCCGCCCGTCGACGACGGAGTCCTCCAGGAAGAAGTTGCCGTCGACGCGGAGCAGCCAGCCGTCGAGGCCGGGGAAGCCGCAGCCGAGGAACGTGGTGGAGCGGAGGCTCGCCCCGCGGAGCACCACCTGCTCGTCGAACGTGCAGGCGGTGAACTGCACGGGCAGGTCGACGGTGGCTCCGGCGAGGTCGAGCCGGCCGGTGACCCGGGCGCCGGTGAGGCGCAGCCCGCCGACGCGGCCCGCGGCCGCCGCGGGGCCCGCGCCGAGCAGCAGGGCGGCGACGACCTCGGCGCGGACGACGGTGTCCGGCTCGCCCCGCAGGTCGAGTTCGGCCCCCTGCGGGAACGCCTCCCACAGCCGCCGTTCGGCCTCGCCGAGTTCCTCGTACACCGGCACCGTGCTCCCCCTTCGCCGGTTGACACCGGGTCAGCAGCGTAGTGCAGGGTCGAACGGCCGTCCGGTGGTGCCCCGGGCCGGCGGCGCGACCGGAAGTCCCGGGTGTGCTCCCGTCGGGTCGGTCGGCTACCGCTCCGGCGACCGTGCTGCTGCCTCCTCGGCGGCCGCGCCGAGCAGCAGGTCGCGGAGGGCCGCGGCCTTGCCGAGCATCTGCTCGGCCAGGTGGGGTTCCCGCTCCCCCAGGCCCTCCAGCAGGGCGACGGCCTCGTCGATCGCGGCCAGTGCCTCCGTGTGCTCCACGGCGGCGAGCCGGCGGACCGCGGCGAAGGCGTGGAGGGCGTCGATCGGTTCGAGGACGTGCGCGCGGCGGTCGACCGCCAGGTGCGCGCGGCCCAGCCGCACGGCCTCCGCGGTGAGCCGGAGGCTCTCCTCGCTGCGGCCCGCCGCCGCGAGCCGCAGCCCCTGCTGCCCGGTGGCCCGGGCGAGGAGGCCCACCCCGGCCTCCGGGTCGCCCTCGGCGAGCCGACGACAGATCTCCAGCGCCTCGGTGGTGGCCGCGAGGGCCCGCTCCGGCTGTGCGGGCTCCAGGGCCAGGCAGGCGGCCAGCGCGCCGAGGCAGGTGGCCAGGATGATCTCGTACCCTGCCTCTCCCGCCTCCGCGGGGGCCCGGCACAGGGCGACGGCACGTTCGAGGTGGGGCAGGGCCTCCTCGCGGAGTTCCAGGTCGGTCAGCACCGATCCGGCCGCGAACAGCGCCACCGGCAGTCCGATCGTCCGGCCCGGGGCGGTCTCGGCGAAGCGGTCGGCGGCGGCCACGGCCTCCCGGACGATCGGGAGGGCCTCCGTGCGGCGTCCGACCATGCACAGGAGCAGTCCGCGGAAGCACTGGGCGGAGGTCAGGACCGACTCGTGGGCGGCAGTCTCCTCGGGCGTCATCCGCCGTTCGTGCTCCCGCGCCAGGTCGAGGGCCTCCAGCGCCTGCCGGGGGCTCAGCCGCATCATCAGGAGCTCGGCGAGGCCGGTGAGTCCGGCGACGACGTGGATCCGCTCGGCGGCCCCGTCGCGGTCGGCGACCCGGCACCGGACGGCGACCGCCTCGCGGGCCGCCGCCTCGGCCTCGTCGTACCGCGCGATCGACCCCAGGAGGTTCACCTGGTGGCTCAGGGTGCCGGCCAGGTCGGCCTCGTACCGCTCCGGCTCGGCCTGCGCCCGGATCCGCAGCAGCGCGACCGTCTCGGCCGCGGCCCCGGCCGCCTCGGCGCGCCTCCTGACCTGGAACGCGAAGGCGCCGAGCAGTCCCAGCTGTCCGACCAGGGCGGCCGTTCCCGCGCCCCCGGGGCCGTCCGCCCGTCCGCGGGCGATCTCCACCGCCAGGCGCAGGGGCGCCAGTCCCTCGTCCGTCCGCCCGAGCGTGTCCAGGCACATGGCGCGGCTGGTCAGCAGCTCCAGGATCACGGGATGGAGGTCGTCGGCCCCGTCGCGGTCGGGGTCGGCGTAGGTCGCGAGGGCCTCGTCGACGAGGTCCATCGCCTCGGACGGCCGGCCGGCGGCCACGAGGCAGATGCGGAGGTTGCGCAGCGCCCGGGCGAGGCTGCCGGCGTTCGCGCGGGGTTCCGAGGCAGCGAGTTCACGGCAGGCCTCCACGACCGCGAAGAGCGACGCGACGGCCTCGTCGAGCCGTCCGGCGGCCGCCTCGCAGTTGGCCCGGGTGAACATGCCCATCGCCAGGTCGGCGGCGAAGACCCCGGGGGTCGCCTCGTCGAGCTCGGCGTAGATGCGGGCGGCCTCCTCGGCCGCCGCCAGGGCCGGCTCGCTGTCGTCGGCGCTGCTGTACTGGTTGGCCAGGGTGTTCAGTGCCATGGCCAGTTCGGGGCGGTGGCCGTCCGGCTCCTGTGCGACGAGTTCCCGGTAGAGCCCGACCGACCGCTCGGCGGTGCGGACGGACTCCGCGACGTGCCCCAGCTTGCCCAGGTCGATGGCCAGCGAGTTGAGTGCCATGGCGAGGAGGTCCCGGAAGCTCTCCGGGCGCTCCCGGAAGAGCCGCTCGCGGATGTCGACGGACCGCCGCACCAGCGCCAGCGCCTTCTCCGGGTTGCCCAGGTCGCCGTGGCAGGTGGACAGCGTGCCCAGGACCATGGCCAGCTCGGGCAGGTGGGCGTCGGGGTGCCGGTCGGCCAGTGGCTCGCAGCGTTCCGCCGCCTCCGAGGCCGCCTCGAAGGCCTCGCGGTGGTGGCCGGTGTCGGTGTGGCGGACGGCGAGGTGGTTGAGCTGGGCCACCAGGCCGGCCTCCGCCCCGGGTGCGCCGGCCCGCACCAGCCCGCGCTGGATGCCGACCGCCTCCTGGATCGCCTCCAGGGCCTCCTGGTTCCGTCCGAGCCTGCTCTGTGTGGCGGCGAGGCCGCCGAGACTGGTGACCAGGTTGCCCCGGGCGTCCTCGGGCACGGGTTCGGTGCCGACCACGACGCGGTAGTGGGCGACCGCTTCGAGGGCCGGCGGGAGCGCCTCGGTGCGCCGGCCCAGCATGCCGAGGCACACCGACCGGTTGTTCAGGGCGGCGGCCAGGTGCACCCTGGCGCTCTGCGGGTGGGTCGCCAGGAGCGGCTGCAACAGGTCGACGGCCTCGTCGGTGGCGGTCAGGGCCTCGGCGGCCCGGCCCGTCCAGAGGAGCTGTTTGGAGAGACGGCGCAGCTCGGCGCCGAGCGCGACCGTGTCCTCGACGGTGCCGGTGCCGGCGGCCCGGCGCAGGGTCACCAGCCGCTCCACCAGGCGGAGCGCCCACTCCGCCAGGGCGTGCGAGTTGCGGGGCAGGTGGTCGGCGAGCTCGGCGAGGGCCGGGATCGGCACCTCCTGGTCCTCGGTGCGCCGCGTCAGGGCGTCGACGAGCGGCTGCGGCCGTTCGACCTGGGTGGCGACGTCCATGGTGACCGTCCCGAGAAGGTCCGCGTGGCGGGTGCAGACGTCGACGATCAGGTCGTCGAGCGTGCCGGCCAGCGGCGGGTGCGCGGCCGCCCGCGCGAGCAGGGTGAGCAGCCGGGCCGACTGCGCCGCGCCGACCGGGCCCGCCGGTGGGCGGCGCGGGTCGGCCGGGGCCAGCAGGGTGTGCACGAGTCTGCGGTTCTCCAGCAGGTGCCTGCCGATGAAGCGCTCGGCCAGCCGGTCCGGTTGGACGATCTCCCAGGGATCCCGCTCGGCGGACGGGTAGACGGCCTCGATCCACTCCCGGACGACCAGGAGTTCGTGGTCGTGCAGGCCCGAGAGGACGGGCGTGCGCCGGAGGAGGTCCTCCCGTTCGTGCTCCTGCAGGGGCGCGCCGCCGAGCAGCACCACGGTGGCGAGGGTGTCGGCCAGGGAGCGTCGGCGGACGAGGCCGTGCGGCAGGGGGTGCTGCCCCGCGACCTTGGTCCAGTACGCCCGTTCGTGGTCGAGGATGCGGTCCTCGGCGTCCTTCCGGTCGTCCGGGTCGGAGTCCTCGGCGTGCCCGGCCGGCGGCCGCTCGTCGGCGCGGCCGGGGTCCTTGCGGAGCGCGGCGTCGAGGAGGTCCGCCAGGGCCGTCATGTGGAGCGTCAGGATGTTGCCGGACGGCAGGGCCCGGGGCCCGGGGTCGGGCAGGTCCTTCGCGAGCGCGGCCCAGCCGCTGCCGCCCGGTGCGTGCGCCGGGCCGGCCAGCCGTTCGGCGAAGGAGGCCGCGGCCTGCCGGTAGAGCAGCGCGCGGGTCTCGTGGTCGGGTGCGAGGACCGGCAGTTCGTCGGCCGGCGCGCCGCCCAGCACGGCACCGCCGGGCGCGTACCGGGCGTTGTCCCACCACTCGCCCGCGGTGCGGGCGAGCAGGAGCACCTTCAGCGGGACGCCGCCGCGGTGGAGCGTGCCGGCCCGCAGCAGTGCGGCGAGCTCGTCCTGCCGGGTCTCCGCGTAGTCGAGCACCACCAGCAGGGGCTCCGCGGTGTCCCGCAGCCGGGTCAGTTCCGCCGGACCGGCGCCGGGGTCGGGCCACAGCACCGTCCACCGGCGGTCGGCGGCCTGCAGCACCTCCCCCAGCCGGGCGGCGAGACGGGTCTTGCCCTGGCCTCCGGGCCCGTGGAGCAGCCGGACGCCGAACCCGGCGGGTTCGCACCACTGCCGGAGCCGGGTGAGGATCTCCTCCCGGCCGGAGAAGCCGACGACCTGCCGGCCGGCCTGGAGCAGGCTGCCCGGCGTCAACCGGCCCTCGGACGGCGCCGGGGTGTCCCGTGCGTGGAGTTCGTCGAACTCCACCTGGCCCAGGGTCAGCGAGGAGGCGCCGTTGTCCTCCAGGGCCTTCAGGAAGCCGTCGTCGGTGTGCAGGAGGTAGGCCGGCACCACCTCCAGCAGGCCGTGGCCGAAGCCCGGCACCTCCGCCTTGACGACGCCGACGAGGAGCCCGCCGCAGACCACGGCCGCACCCGACAGGCCCGCCCACACCGGCCCGTCGGCCGGCCACTCCCGCATCGAGTGCTCGGTGAGGGCGAGGAGGTGGCGCTTCTCGACGTAGCCGCTGCCCGGGTTGATCGTTCCCGTCAGCTGCATGGCCTCCGAGGGCGGGTGCGGCCGCTCGGCCGTTCCGGCGCGCCGGATCACCCCGGGGATCCCCCAGGTCTCGCACAGCTGGCCGGTCCGCATGGTGGCCATCCGGCCCCAGGGTTCCGCCGTGCCCGCCGGCTCCCGCCACTCGGCGGCCTCGACGCGCACCAGCGCGGCGTCGTCGCGTCCGTGCGGCGTGCCGCGCCACACCACCACGGCGTGGTCGTGCCGTCTCCGGCCGGGCCTCAGCACGGTGACCGGCGTCCCGGCCTCCCCGACGACGTGCGCCGAGGTCAGCACCAGGCGCGGCCCGACGACGTACCCGCTGCCTCTGGTGCCCTCGCCCAGGACTCCGACCAACCGCTCGCGGTCCACTGCTCCCCCTCGCGTTCCCGTCCGCCCGCACCGGGACCGCGTACGGCGGTCCGGTCGGTGCACCGCCCCTGTCAGTCCTCGGCGTCGTCGTCCACGGCCTCGTGCCCGAGGCCGTGGTCGCGGCGGTCGTTGATGCTGAAGGAGCCGGGG
Organism: Kitasatospora sp. NE20-6; assembly: GCF_045862635.1. Taxonomy (NCBI): domain Bacteria; kingdom Bacillati; phylum Actinomycetota; class Actinomycetes; order Kitasatosporales; family Streptomycetaceae; genus Kitasatospora; species Kitasatospora sp. NE20-6. The sequence continues at coordinate 4,983 of NZ_BPRL01000108.1, read as the reverse complement.
GCGGGGGCGGGCCCGGCGCCGCGGGTGCGCGGGGTGAGCGTGAAGGACACCCGGTGCGTGCTGCCGCGGGACACGCCGGCCTCGGCCTCGGCGGAGACGACCCAGGCCCGGAACTTGCCGCCGGCCCTGGCCTCCGCGCGGAGCTCGATCTCGAACTCCATCTCGACCGGGCCGACGTCGAAGGCCAGTGCCTGGCTCTCGCCCTGCGCGGCGGCCTCCATCAGCTCGTTGCGCACCGCGGTCACCGCGTCGGCCAGACCGATCCTCATTGCCCACCCCGCCATCGTCGCGACCGGCCCCCCGATCGTCCTGGCGGTCAGGCTAGCGGGCGGCCGGACGGGTCACCCGGCACTTCGCCAAGTCGGCCCGGTGAGGCCGCCGGTGTCACTCCCGGCCGCGGACGAGTCCGATGATCTCCTCGACGGCGGGCCGGGCGCGTTCGGCGTCGGCGGGGACGAGGCCGATGCGGGTGCGGCGGTGCAGCACGTCGTCGGTGTCGAGGGCGCCCTCGTGGGTGACGGCGTACGCGATCTCGGCCCGGGTGACGTCGATGCCCTCGGCGACGGCGTCGCAGGGCCGGGGCACGTCGGCGGCGAGGACGGCTCCCGCGGCCGCCCCGTGACGCAGGGTCAGCGAGGCGGGCGCGCCGGAGGACGCGGCCGGGCCGGAGTCGCGGTGGGCGGGGGCGCCGACCAGCGGGAGGCGGGCGGTGGTGCACGGCCCGGCGGACAGGCCCCGCAGGCGGACGGCGGTGTCGACGGCGTCCTCGGCCATCCGCCGGTAGGTGGTGAGTTTGCCGCCGACCACGGTGATCACTCCCGTGGGCGACTCCAGCACGGCGTGCCGGCGCGACAGGTCGGCGGTGGCGCCGCCGCCCTGGTCGATCAGCGGGCGCAGCCCGGCGAAGGCGCCGCGCACGTCGGCCCGGGTGAGCGTGGTGCGCAGCGCCGTGTTGACGGTGTCGAGCAGGAAGGTGATCTCGGTGTCCGTCGGCTGCGGCTCGTCGGGGACCGGCCCGGGTGCGTCCTCGTCGGTGAGGCCGAGGACGACCCGGTCGAGCTGCTGCGGGAGCGCGAAGACGAAGCGGCTGGTGGAGCCGGGCACGGGCACGGTGAGCGCGGCGCGCGGGCGGCCGAGGGCGGCGGCGTCGAGCACGAGGTGGGTGCCGCGGCTGGGCCGCAGCCGGACGGCCGGGTCGACCTCGCCCGCCCACACGCCGGTGGCGTTGAGCACGGCGCGGGCGGTGACGGTCAGGGTCTCGCCGGTGAGGGTGTCGGTGAGCCGTGCGGAGGTTCCGGTGACCTGCTCGGCGCGGACCCGGGTGAGCACGGTGGCGCCGTGCTGTGCGGCGGTGCGGGCGACGGCCACCACGAGCCGGGCGTCGTCGACGAGTTGGCCGTCGTGTGCGACGAGGGCGCCGCGCAGGCCGTCGGTGCGGACGGCCGGGGCGAGGCGGACGGCCCCGGGTGCGCCGATCCGCCGCACGCGGGGCAGCAGGGCGGCGGGGGTGCCGGCGGCGAGGCGCAGCGCGTCGCCGGCGAGGAGGCCGGCGTGCACGAGGGCGGCCTGCCGCCGGGGGACGCCGGGCAGCAGCGGTACGAGCTGCGGCAGGGCGCGTACGAGGTGCGGTGCCGTACGGGTCATCAGGATGCCGCGTTCGGCGGCGCTCTCGCGGGCGACGCCGATCCGTCCGGAGGCGAGGTAGCGGAGGCCGCCGTGGACGAGTTTGGAGCTCCACCGGCTGGTGCCGAAGGCGAGGTCGCGTGATTCGACGAGGAGGGTCCGCAGGCCGCGGGCGGCGGCGTCGAGGGCGATGCCGGCGCCGGTGACGCCGCCGCCGACGACGAGCAGGTCGACGGCGGGCCGGTCGCCGAGGGCGCGGAGGGCGGCGGTGCGGCGGCGGGCGTCGAGCACGGTGCTGCCGGTGGCTGGGGTCATGGCGCGAGGTATCCGTTCAGGGCGCGGGCCAGTTCGCGGCGCCAGGCCTGCTCGGGCAGCAGGTGCGCGACCATGCGGTGCGACTGGACGGTGGACTGGGCGATGAGCAGCACCATCGCGGCGAGTTCGGTGGGTTCGCCGGCACGGACGGAGCCGTGCCGCTGGCCCTGGACGACGGCGGCGCCGATGGCGTCGAGGAGGCCGCGCTGGCTGGTGCCGAGCCGTTCGACGACGTACTCGACGAGGGTGTCGGAGTGCAGGAGGGCGCCGAGGACGGGGTTGTCGCGCAGGCGGACGGCGACCTCGACGACGCCCTCGACGAAGGCCTCGCGGTCGTCGCCGTCCAGGGTGACCTGTTCCTGGGTGCGGCGGATCTCGCGGGTGAGGAGGGCGCCGATGACGGCCCGGACGTCGGGCCAGCGGCGGTAGACGGTGGGCCGGCTGACCCCGGCGCGGCGGGCGATCCCGGCCAGCTGGGTGCGCTGGGGGCCGAGGTGGACGACCAGGTGCGCGGCGGCGTCGAGGATCGCGTCGTCGGTGGTGGGGGTCCGGGCGCCGGCACTCTCGTTACTACTTGACATAATGCGTCATACTGTAACGCATGGCATCTGAGACGCAAGCAGGTCAGGAGCACGGCCCGGCCGCCCTGCCGCTCCCCCCGATGAAGTGGGACGCCTGGGGCGACCCGGCCCTCGCCAAGCCCCTGTCCGAGGACGTCAAGGGCCTGCTGGCAGCCGCCCTCGGCGTGTCCGCGGACGCGGCCGACACCCCGCTCGCCGCCGGTGAGGTCGAGCTCCGCCCCTCCGCCCTCCCCGCCGCCGACCTCGCGGCACTCGCCGCACTCGTCGGCCCCGGCCACGTCAGCGCCGCCGACGCCGACCGGCTGCCCCGCGCCGGCGGCAAGTCCACCCCCGACCTGCTGCGCCGCCGCAGCCGCGGCCCGCAGGACGCCCCGGACGCCGTCGTCCTGCCCGGCAGCGAGGACGAGATCGCCGCCGTCCTCGCGCTCTGCACCGAACGCCGCATCGCCGTCGTCCCGTTCGGCGGCGGCACCAGCGTGGTCGGCGGCGTCGACCCGCTGCGCGGCGGCCTCACCGCCGTCGTCTCCCTCGACCTGCGCCGCCTCGACGCCCTGCACGCCCTCGACGAGGTCTCCGGCGAGGCCGTCCTCGGCGCCGGCCTCACCGGCCCCCGCGCCGAGGAACTGCTCGCCGAACGCGGCTGGGAGCTCGGCCACTACCCGCAGAGCTTCCGGTACGCCACCATCGGCGGCTTCGCCGCCACCCGGTCCTCCGGCCAGGACTCCGCCGGGTACGGCCGGTTCGACGAGATGGTCCGCGGGCTCCGCGTCGTCACCCCGGCCGGCGTGCTCGACCTCGGCCGGGCGCCCGCCTCCGCGGCCGGGCCCGACCTGCGCGAGCTCTTCCTCGGCTCGGAGGGCGTGTTCGGCGTGATCACCCGGGTCCGGCTGCGGGTGCACCCGCTGCCCGCGGAGAAGGTCCACGAGGCGTGGAGCTTCCCCGACTTCGCGACCGGCGCCGCCGCGCTGCGCGCCGTCGAGCAGCAGGGCACCGGCCCCACCGTCATCCGGCTCTCCGACGAGGCCGAGACCGCCGTCAACCTCGCCATGACCGACCGGATCGGCGGCGACCAGGTCACCGGCGGCTGCCTCGCCGTCACCGTCTTCGAGGGCACGAAGGAACAGACCGCGGCCCGCCACGAGCGCACGCACGCCGTGCTGCGCGCCGCCGGCGGCACCCCCCTCGGCGCCGAACCCGCCCGCGCCTGGGAGCACGGCCGCTTCTCGGCGCCGTACCTGCGCGACGCCCTCCTCGACTGCGGCGCCCTCTGCGAGACCCTGGAGACCGCCGCCGGCTGGGCCGGGCTCGACCGGCTCAAGGCCGCCGTCACCGCCGCCCTCCAGGAACACCTGGCCGGCGCCCTGGTGCTCTGTCACGTCTCGCACGTCTACCCGACCGGCGCCTCGCTCTACTTCACCGTGCTCGCCGCCCGGCAGGGCGACCCGCTCACGCAGTGGGACGCCGCCAAGCGGGCCGCCGGCGACGCGATCATGGCCAACGGCGGCACCATCAGCCACCACCACGCCGTCGGCGCCGACCACCGCCCGTGGATGGGCCAGGAGATCGGCGACCTCGGCGTGCGCATCCTGCAGGCCGTCAAGGACACCCTCGACCCGGCCGGCATCCTCAACCCCGGCAAGCTGATCCCGTGACCGGCCCGACCGCGGCCCGGCCGCCTCGCAGCGTCCTGGTGCTGACCAACCCCGCGGCCGGCGGCGGCCACGCGGCCAAGGCCGCCGTCCGCGCCACCGCCCGCCTGCGCGCCCGCGGCGTCGAGGTGCTCAACGCCGCCGGCGCCGACCCCGGGGACGCCGTACGGCTCGCCCGCGAGGCGGCCGGCCGCGGCGTCGACGCCCTCGCCGTCGCCGGCGGCGACGGCATGATCGGCCTCGCCCTGCAGGCCCTCGCCGGCACCGGCGTCCCCCTCGGCGTCATACCCGCCGGCACCGGCAACGACCACGCCCGCGCGTACGGGCTGCCCCTCGGCGACCCGGAGGCCGCGGCGGACGTCGTCGCCGACGGGCACACCGCCACCGTCGACCTCGGGCACGCCACCGCCGCCGACGGCACCGCACGCTGGTTCGGCTCGGTGCTCGCCACCGGCTTCGACTCGCTCGTCAGCGACCGCACCAACCGGCTCACCTGGCCGCGCGGCCGGATGCGCTACAACCTCGCCGTCCTGGTCGAGTTCGCCCACCTGCGGCCGCTGCCGTTCCGGATCGAACTCGCCGACGGGACGGTCGTCGAACGCGAGCTCACCCTCGCCGCCGTCGGCAACACCCGCAGCTACGGCGGCGGCATGCGGATCTGCCCCGACGCCGACCCCGCGGACGGACTCCTCGACGTCACCGTGGTGCGGGCCATGCCGCGGCACCGGGTGGCCCGGTTCTTCCCGTCGGTCTTCAGCGGCACCCACGTCCGCCACGAGGAGGTGGAGACCCACCGGACGGCCTCGCTGCGCATC
>NZ_BPRL01000107.1:0-18264 GCF_045862635.1 Kitasatospora sp. NE20-6 | reverse complement strand
GTCATCGTCGACTGGGTCCCCGCCCACTTCCCCAAGGACGCCTTCGCCCTCGCCCGCTTCGACGGCGAACCCCTCTACGAACCCGCCGACCCGCTCCGCGCCGAACACCCCGACTGGGGCACCCTGGAGTTCGACTACGGCCGCACCGAGGTCCGCAACTTCCTCGTCGCCAACGCCGTCTACTGGTGCGAGGAGTTCCACGTCGACGGCCTGCGCGTCGACGCCGTCGCCTCCATGCTCTACCTCGACTACTCGCGCGAGGGCGGCGCGTGGACGCCGAACCGGTTCGGCGGCCGGGAGAACCTCGACGCGGCCTCCTTCCTTCAGGAGATGAACGCGACGGTCTACCGGCGCTGCCCGGGCGTGATCACGATCGCCGAGGAGTCCACCGCCTGGGACGGCGTCACCCGCCCCACCGACAGCGGGGGCCTCGGCTTCGGCCTGAAGTGGAACATGGGCTGGATGCACGACTCCCTGGTCTACATGTCCAAGGAGCCGGTGCACCGCCGCTACCACCACAACGACATGACGTTCTCGATGGTCTACGCGTACTCCGAGAACTACGTGCTGCCGATCTCGCACGACGAGGTCGTGCACGGCAAGCAGTCGCTGGTCTCCAAGATGCCCGGCGACTGGTGGCAGCAGCGCGCCAACCACCGCGCCTACCTCGGCTTCATGTGGGCCCACCCCGGCAAGCAGCTCCTCTTCATGGGGCAGGAGTTCGCCCAGGGTGCGGAGTGGGACCACGAGAGAGGGCCGCAGTGGTGGGTGCTCGCCGACGACTGGCCCGGGGCCGCCGACCACCGCGGGGTCCGGCAGCTGGTCGCCGACCTCAACCACACCTACCGCGCCACCCCCGCCCTCTGGGAGCAGGACACCACCCCCGACGGCTTCCGCTGGCTCGACGGCGGCGCGGCCGACGACAACGTGCTCTCCTTCGTGCGGTACGCCGCCGACGGCTCGCCGCTCGTCGCGGTCTGCAACTTCTCCCCCGTCGTCCGGCACGGCTTCCGGGTCGGCCTGCCGCCGCTGACCGGCACCGACCAGCTGTGGGAGGAGGCGCTGAACACCGACGCCGGGGCGTACGGCGGCAGCGGCATCGGCAACTCGCACCCGGTCAAGGCCGAGACGAGCCCGTGGAACGGCCAGGAGCGCAGCGCCGAGCTCGTCCTGCCGCCGCTGTCCACCGTCTGGCTCCGCCCGGCCTGAGATCGCGCCGGCACCCGCCGAGACCCGCCGGCAGGCCCCGGGAGCAGCCTCCCGGGGCCTGCCGCGTGCACCGGCCGCGGCGGGCCTCCGCCGGGCCGCCGCGACCCCTCCGAAGGTAGGGTCGGGAGGAGGACTGCCCGAAGCACCGGACGGAGATGACGCGTGGCGCGCAGCGTGTACGTGACCGGGATCGACCGGGGGGACGGCCGCCAGGCCGTCGAACTCGGGGTCATGGAACTGCTCACCCGCCAGGTGGACACCGTCGGGGTGTTCCGCCCGCTGGTGCACGCGGACGACCCCGGCGAGCGCGGCTCCGACCACGTCGTCGAGCTGCTGCGGGCCCGCTACCGGCTCGACCTGCCGGCGGCCGACCTGTACGGCCTGACCTACGAGGACGCCGCCGCGCTGCAGGCCGCCCAGGGCCAGGACGAGCTGGTCTCGACCCTGGTGGACCGGTTCCGGGCGGTGGAGCGGCGGTGCCAGGCCGTCCTGGTGCTGGGCACCGACTTCGCCGGCACCAACATCCCGGACGAGCTGGCGTTCAACGCCCGGCTCGCCAACGAGTTCGGTGCCTGGGTGCTGCCGGTGGTCGGCGGCCAGGACGAGGACCCGCACGCGGTGATCGCCGAGGTCCGCAACGCGCACCGCGCGTACACCGACCTCGGCTGCTCGACGCTCGCGATGATCGCGAACCGGGTGGCCGCCCCGGCGAAGCAGCAGATCGAGCAGACCCTCGGCGAGAAGCTGCCGGTGCCGGTGTACGTGATCCCGGAGGAGCCGGCGCTCTCGGCGCCGACCGTGGCCCAGCTGGTCGAGGCGACCGGCGCGGAGGTCCTGCTGGGCGACGCGGCGGGCCTGGCCCGGGACGTGCGCTCGTTCGTCTTCGGCGGCGCGATGCTGCCGACCTTCCTCACCGCGCTGACCGAGGGCGCCCTGGTGGTCACCCCCGGCGACCGGGCGGACCTGGTGATCGGCTCGCTCGCCGCGCACGCGGCCGGGGCGCCGCCGATCGCCGGGGTGCTGCTCACCCTCGGGCAGCACCCCGGGCCGAACGTCATGGCGCTGGCGGCGCGGCTGGCCCCGGGTACGCCGGTGGCGGTGGTGCCGGAGGGCAGCTGGCCGACCGCGGCGGCACTCACCCACCTGGAGGGGCGGATCGGCCCGGCCAGCCAGCGGAAGGCCGAGATCGCCCTCGGCCTGTTCGAACTGCACGTGAACACCGCCGAGCTGACGGAGCGCATCGAGCTCGGCCGGTCCGAGCGGGTCACCCCGATGATGTTCGAGCACGCCCTGCTGGAGCGGGCCCGCGCCCAGCGCCGGCACATCGTGCTGCCGGAGGGCACCGAGGAGCGGGTGCTGCGCGCGGCGGAGGTGCTGCTGCGGCGCAACATCTGCGACCTCACCCTGCTCGGCGAGCCGGAGGCGGTGCACCGCCGGGCCGCGTCGCTGGGCATCGAGCTGCCGCTCGCCGACGACAGCGCCGACCGGGCCCGCGTGCAGGTGGTCGACCCGGCGACGAGCCCGCTGCGCGAGGGGTTCGCCGCGCTGTACGCCCGGCTGCGCGCGCACAAGGGCATGACGGTCGAGCGGGCGCTGGACGTCGTCACCGACGTCTCGTACTTCGGCACGCTGATGGTGCAGGAGGGCATCGCGGACGGCATGGTGTCGGGCGCCGTGCACTCGACGGCGGCGACGATCCGCCCGGCGTTCGAGGTGATCAAGACCTCGCCCGGGGCGGCGATCGTCTCCTCGGTCTTCTTCATGTGCCTCGCCGATCGGGTGCTGGTCTACGGCGACTGCGCGGTCAACCCCGACCCGGACGCCCAGCAGCTCGCCGACATCGCGATCCAGGCCTCCGCGACGGCCGCGCAGTTCGGCGTCGAGCCCCGGGTGGCCATGCTGAGCTACTCGACCGGCACCTCCGGCTCGGGCGCGGACGTCGACAAGGTGCGCGAGGCGACGGAGATCGTCCGGCGGGAACGGCCCGACATCCTCGTCGAGGGCCCGATCCAGTACGACGCGGCGGTGGACGCGCACGTCGCCGCGACCAAGCTGCCCGGCTCGGCGGTGGCCGGGCGGGCGACGGTGCTGGTCTTCCCCGACCTGAACACCGGCAACAACACCTACAAGGCGGTGCAGCGCTCCGCCGGCGCCGTGGCGGTCGGCCCGGTGCTGCAGGGCCTGCGCAAGCCGGTCAACGACCTCTCGCGCGGCGCCCTCGTCGAGGACATCGTCAACACCGTGGCGATCACCGCCATCCAGTCGCAGCGCCCCGCCGAAGGAGCCGAGCAGTGACCGATGGCACCCGCGTCCTCGTCCTGAACGCCGGATCGTCCTCCGTGAAGTACCAGCTGATCGACATGGTGGACGGCTCGCGCCCGGCCGCCGGGCTGGTCGAGCGGATCGGCGAGGCCGGCGGGCGGCTCGTGCACACCGCCCCGGACGGCACGAAGCGCGAGCGGCTGGAGGTCTTCGCGGACCATCCGGCGGCGCTGGGCGCGGTCGCCGAGGAGCTCGCCGCGGACGGCCTCGGCCTGGACTCGCCGCGGCTCGCCGCCATCGGCCACCGGGTGGTGCACGGCGGGCAGCGGTTCACCGCGCCGACCCTGGTCACCGACGAGGTGGTCGCCGAGATCCGTCGGCTGATCCCCGTCGCCCCGCTCCACAACCCGGCGAACATCACCGGCATCGAGGTGGCCCGGACGCTGCGCCCGGACCTGCCGCAGGTCGCCGTCTTCGACACGGCCTTCCACACGACGCTGCCGGAGGCCGCCGCGCGCTACGCGATCGACCGGAAAACCGCGGACGAGCACCGGGTGCGCCGCTACGGCTTCCACGGCACCTCCCACCAGTACGTGTCGCGGGCCGCGGCCCGCCTGCTCGGCCGCGACCCGGCCGAGGTGAACGTGATCGTGCTGCACCTGGGCAACGGCGCGTCCGCGTCGGCGGTCGCCGGCGGGGTCTGCGTGGAGACGTCGATGGGCCTGACGCCCCTGGAGGGGCTCGTCATGGGCACCCGTTCCGGCGACGTCGACCCGGGCCTGGTCTTCCACCTGCACCGGGTCGGCGGGCTGACGGTCGATGAGATCGACGACCTGCTGAACCGCCGCAGCGGCCTGCTCGGGCTCTGCGGGGACAACGACATGCGCGAGGTGCTGCGCCGCGCCGGCGAGGGCGACGAGGAGGCCCGGCTGGCCTTCGACGCGTACGTGCACCGGCTGCGCAAGTACGTCGGGGCGTACTACGCGGTGCTCGGGCGGGTGGACGTGGTCGCGTTCACCGCGGGGGTCGGCGAGAACGCGGCGCCCGTCCGGGAGGCGGCGTGCGCGGGGCTGGAGGCGCTGGGGATCGCGGTGGATCCGGAGCTGAACTCCGTCCGCTCCGGTGCGGCCCGGTTGATCTCCCCCGGATACGCCCGGGTGGCGGTCGCCGTGGTGCCGACCGACGAGGAGCTGGAGATCGCCCAGCAGGCGTTCGCCCTCGTGCACGGCCGGAATTGAGATGACGGTGGGTCAGCGTCCCACCCTTCGGGATGGTTCGTTGGCGATACCTCCCGAAACGGGCGGAATGCACCGATAACACGAACGGATAGACTGACGGATATGCGCCGAGCGAAAATTGTCTGCACCCTGGGTCCGGCGACGGACTCCTACGAACAGCTGAAGGCCATCGTCGAAGCGGGCATGAACGTCGCCCGACTGAACATGAGCCACGGCTCCCACCGGGAGCACGAGGAGCGGTACCACAAGGTCCGCCAGGTGTCCGAGGACACCGGCCGCACGATCGGTGTGCTGGCCGACCTCCAGGGCCCCAAGATCCGTCTGGCCACCTTCGCCAACGGACCGGTCACCGTCGACAACGGTGACACCTTCACCATCACGACCGAGGATGTGCCCGGGGACCAGCACATCTGCGGCACCACCTACAAGGGCCTGCCGGGCGACGTGAAGCCGGGCGACCCGATCCTGATCAACGACGGCGTCATCGCCCTGGAGGTCGTCAGCGTCGACGGCCCGCGGGTGAAGACCGTGGTCGTCGAGGGCGGCGTGCTCTCGAACAACAAGGGCATCAACCTGCCCGGCGCGGCCGTGAACGTGCCCGCGCTGTCCGAGAAGGACAAGGACGACCTCCGCTTCGCCCTGCAGCTGGGCGTCGACATGGTCGCGCTGTCGTTCGTCCGCAACGCCGCGGACATCGACGACGTGCACAAGGTCATGGACGAGGTCGGCATCCGCGTGCCGGTCATCGCCAAGATCGAGAAGCCGCAGGCCGTCGAGGCGATGGAGGAGATCGTCCTCGCCTTCGACGCGATCATGGTGGCCCGCGGCGACCTCGCCGTGGAGTACCCGCTGGAGCGGGTGCCGCTGGTGCAGAAGCGCCTGATCACCCTGGCCCGCCGCAACGCCAAGCCGGTCATCGTCGCCACCCAGATGATGGAGTCGATGATCCACGCCTCGCGGCCCACCCGCGCCGAGGTCTCGGACGTCGCCAACGCCATCCTGGACGGCACCGACGCGGTCATGCTGTCGGCCGAGTCCAGCGTCGGCAAGTACGCCGTCGAGACCGTCCGCACCATGAGCCGGATCGCCGAGAAGGCCGAGGAGGAGCTGCTCTCGCAGGGCCTCCAGCCGCTCAACCCGGGCCGCAAGCCGCGCACCCAGGGCGGCTCCATCGCCCGCGCCGCGTGCGAGCTCGGCGACTTCCTGAACGGCCAGGCGCTCGTCGCGTTCACCAAGTCCGGTGACACCGCGCGCCGCCTCTCCCGCTACCGCTCGCCGATCCCGGTGATCGCGTTCACCCCGGACGCCGCCACCCGCAACCAGCTCTCGCTGAGCTGGGGCGTCGAGGCGTACGTCACCGAGCAGGTCGAGACCACCGACGAGATGGTCCACCAGGTCGACCGTGAGCTGCTGCGCCTGAACCGCCTCACCGAGGGTGACACCGTGATCGTCACCGCCGGTTCGCCCCCCGGCGTCCCCGGCAACACCAACATGGTCCAGGTCCACCACCTGGGCAGCCGCGACGGCAACTGACCGCCGGCGCACCACGCCCGACGCTTGCGGGGCGGCCCCCTCCGGCCAGGAGGGGGCCGCCCCGCGGCGTGTGCGGACGGCGGCGGGCGCCCGGCGCCGGACACGCGGACGGCCCGGCCGGAGATCCTCCGGCCGGGCCGTCCTGCGCGGTGCGCGGGCCGGGGCTCAGCCCTCGTACGGCGCGTCGTCGTTGAAGAGGTGCATGCCCGGGATCTTGAGCGTGCCGCCGAACTGACCGGCCTGGACGGCCTTGGCGTCGTCCAGCGTCAGGTCCAGCGGGACCGGGACGGTGCCTATCAGGTCCCACAGCCACTTGGGCAGGGTGTCCGGGGTGAGGGTGATCTCGCCCAGGTCGATCGGGATCGGCAGGCCGTAGATCGCCGAGAGGTGACCGGAGAGGCTCTCCACGTACATGGTGATCGGGCCGTTGCGCAGCGTCGAGGTGGTGTTGGGCGCGGCCTGCACGTGGAAGGTCTTGCCCTTCACCTCGATCGTCGACATGTCGAGATCACCGATGTCGACCGAGGCGGTGGTGAACTTCAGCACCCGCTTGGTGCCGGTCGGGGTCCTCACGTCGTAGACGCCGTTGAAGACCGAGCCGTGCAGGGCGAGCTTGCTGGAGCGCAGCGTCCAGTTCTGCTCCGGCACCACGTCGCCGCCGGGCGCCGCCTTGGCCTTCGCCCCGCTGGTGTCGACCAGGCAGTTCGGGCCGGTCGCCGAGGGCGACGGGGTGGCCGACGCGGTCGGCGTTGCCGCCGCCTTCGAGGCGGAGGCGGAGGCGGAGGGGGACGCGGAGGCGGAGGCCGTCGGCGCCGCCGAGGACGCCGCCGCCCGCGGTGCGACGGCCTGCGTCGCGGTGGGCTTCGGGGTCGCAGCCGGCGTGGTGGCCTCCGCCGCCGGGGCCTTGGTGGGGGTGGCGGTCGACGGTGTGGCGGTCGGCGTGGGGCTCTGGCCGCCCGGGTTGAAGATGCCGTCCAGGATGTCGCCGATCAGCCCGCGCGCCTGCGCGTCCGCCGTCGCCGAGGGGGACGCCGCGGCCGGGGCCTGGACCGCCGCCACCGCGTTCGGCTTCGCCGCGGTGGCCGTGGACGTCGGCACCGGCAGCTTCACCGTGGCCGAGGAGGTGGGCGACGGCGTGGCCGTCGGGCCCTTCGTCGCGGTCGGCGCGGAGGTCTGCGGCACGGAGGTCGCGGTCGCCGGATGCGTCGGCTGCACGGCGATCTCGCTCTTGGGGACGGGCGTCTCCGCGAGCACGGTGTCCGGGGCGCTGGCGCAGGCCTTGCCCGCCTGGGTCTCGGCCACGGCGGGCGTGGTCGGCGTGTAGGCGGCGCCGACGATCAGCGCGGTCGGCACGGCGGCCATGGCCATCGCGCGGCCGCGGATGCGGCTGCGGACGCTCACGCGCGGTGCGGCGTGGCGGGGGCCGGGCAGGGAGTCGTCGCGGTCGGTCACCGCGGCTCCCCGGGGTCGGCCGCCGAGGCGTCGGCGGGGTTGTGCTGCGCGGGCAGGAGCGGGTGGATGGTCTGCACCGCGGGCTGCTCGACCGTGGGGGCGGCCGTCGCGTCGCCGTGGTCGGCCACCCGGTGGGCGTGGTCGGCGGGCACCGCGTCGGCTGCGGCCGCGGGCGGGTTCGGGGCCCAGGCCATGAGCAGGCCGCCGGCGAGCAGGCCGGTGACGAGGCCGACGCCGAAGCCGCCGAGGTTGGAGACCGGGATGGAGATCAGGGCGAGCAGCGTGGTGGCCACGCCGCAGAAGATCCGCACCAGCGGCTGGAACCAGGCGGTGACGCCGAGTGCGATCATCAGCAGGCCGATGATCATGGATCCTGCGCCGGCGGTGGTCGCCATGGTGACGGTCATGCCGCTGAGGTTGAGCTTGGCGTACGGGAAGTACAGGATGGGCAAGCCGGCGATCATGGCCAGCAGGCCGCCCCAGAAGGGACGAGAGCGGCGCCAGTTGCGGAACCGCAGCCGCAGGTTGATACCGCCGTTGTTCTCGGGCCACGCCTGGGTAGTTGCGCTGGACACGATGCAACTCCTCGATGTTTCGCTGCGAGGTGGGGGAGGACTCCCTGAGGTGCGGCCGGGTGCGGGACGTGCCCGCCCCCGGCCGCCGAGGATCCGTCGTCGCGGCGCGCCGGGCGGCGCACCGTCAGACGAGGATCAGTAGCACTCCTTGCCGTTGCCCTGGTCGCCGACGTACAGCTTCAGGTCCAGGCCGTTCAGCTTGAAGGTGCCGGCCGAGGTGGCCCACGCCGTCTGCTTCACGTTGGTCAGGTGGGCCTTCGGGGCGGTCTGCGAGAAGCCGAGCGGGCCGCTGGGCTTGCCGTGGCCCTGGATGTCGGCCCAGTTCGAGGTCGCCGAACCCTTGAGGGTGGAGGCGTCCTGACCGATGTTGATGTCGGTGAACTCGGCGTCGGCCGACAGCTGGTCGAGGTCGATCAGCAGGTTCTTGGCGACGACCTGCTTGTTGACGTCGTCGCTGTTGCCGGCCTCCAGGCGCAGGGTGACCTTGGGCAGCTTGAGGCCGAGCAGGGCCGGCTCGCTGACCACGGACTGGCACATGCCCTTGATGGTGGCCGAGTCGAACGCGGAGATCGCGACCGCGTGCGGGGTGCCGTTGGTCTCGACGTCGAAGGAGCCGAACTGGGCGAAGTTCTCACCCTGCAGGTCCTGGGCGCTGACCTTGAACTTCTGGCCGGAAACGCTGAACGAGGCGGCGAGGGCGTTGTTGGCGAGACCCACACCGATCGCGGCGGTGGCGGCGATGCCGGGCACCATCACGAGGCCGAAGCGCTTCCAGCGGGTCTTGCCGAAATCCTGGGACATGCGAGTCCTCCTTCTAGGACGTACATCTCCGGCCTGGCCGCGCGGTGCGCGGATCCCGGCCTGGGATGGGAGAGAGCTACGTCCTCGGTAGCGGAGAGCGCCATGGCGTCGTGAGCCGACGGCCGAGGCGATCACCCCCGAGCGACAACCGGCGACCGCGCGGGGTGCGCGGCCGCAGGAAGGACAGGAACCGCGGGTGGGATCTGCGGCTACCCCCCTGCCCTCCAGCCACCGACCGGGGCCGGCGGCTACCCGATGGGGATTCCCCTGAGGGGACCGGGCGTCGCCGATCGTGCTTGAATCCCGGGCGAAGCACAAGGGGTCCGTTACTGACGGGTAATCCAACAACAGATCCTGTTGATCATGGAATCGAAGGCGTGATTACACTGCGTGACATCAGCGGGGGGGGCACCCGCAACAACCTGCTGCAAACCCGCGCGAAACACCCCCGGCCGGTCACGGGACGTGACCGGCCGGGGGTGTTGTCAAGATTTGATTAAGCTCCACAAAATCTTCCGGATTGTCGCCAAATCTCCGGCGACACCGCAGGTCACCCGCCGTGCCACCGGCGCCCCGTCAGAAGAGCACCCGTGCCAGTGCGCTGCGCGCCGCGGTCACCCGCGGGTCCTCCGGGCCGATGACCTCGAAAAGCTCCAGCAGGCGCAGCCTGGCGGTGTCGCGGTCCTCGCCGGCCGTCCGGCCGACCGTGGAGACCAGGCGCCCGAAGGCGTCCTCGACGTGGCCGCCGACGAGGTCGAGGTCGGCGGCGCGGAGCTGGGCCGCGACGTCCTTCGGGTCGGCCGCCGCGTCCGCACGCACCTGCTGCGGGTCGATCGTCTCCACCCGCTGCAGCAGCTGGGCCTGGGCCAGGCCCAGCTTCGCCTCGGTGTTGCCGGGCCGGTCGGCCAGGACGTTGCGGTAGGCCTGGACGGCGCCGCCCAGGTCGCCGCGGTCCAGGGCGTCGTGCGCGGCCTCCAGCGCCGGGTCCACCGGCGACCGCGGAGCGGCCGGGGCGGCCTCGCCCGGGGCGCCCGGGGCGCCGCCCTGCAGGCCGGTGATGCCGAAGCGCTGCTCGGCGACGGCGATCAGCTGGTCGAGGATCTTGCGGACGTTGGCCTCGTTCTCGGCGCCCTGGAAGAGCGGGACGAGCTGGCCGGCGACGACCGCCATGACCGCGGGAATGCCCTGGATGCCGAACTGCTGGGCGATCAGCTGGTTGGCGTCGACGTCGATCTTGGCGAGGACGATCCGGCCGGCGTACTCCTCGGCGAGGCGTTCCAGGATCGGACTGAGCTGCTTGCACGGGCCGCACCACTCGGCCCAGAAGTCCACGACCACCGGGACCTCGGCCGAGCGCTGGACGACCTCGGCCTCGAAGGTCTCCTCGGTGACGTCGAGGACAAGCTCGTAGGGGGCGGGTGCCGGCTCCCCGCCGGCCACCGCCTGGCGGGCCCGCTCGGCCCGGGCCTGCTCGGCCTTCTGCGCGGCCTCGCCCGCCGCCTTGACCGCGGCGAGGTCGACCGCTCCGCGCAGGGCGGCGCTGTTGGGACGCGAATTCCGTGACTGCATGGCACCATCCTCCCCCGTTCGCGCGGGTGACGGGCACCATCCGGCCGGAAACATCCCCGTGCCGTGGTGCCTGCGCCGCCCGCCCGCGCGACGGTGGCGTTCTCCGGTGCAGCCGCTCCCGGCGCGGATCCCCATCCGCGCCCCGCACCGGCCCGATCCCATGGGCCCGGCACGTGGTTGCCGCTCTTTCGCTACGAGTCGTAGCGTATCTGCATCCGGGGCCGGTCCCGCAAGACCCCCTCGGCCCAGGACGGCGTGAGCTGCCCCACTTTCGGGGGGCGGCCGGGTGGTGAGCGGGGCCGCCGGTCGCTACCGTGGCCCGGTCCGACCAAGTTACCCATCGGTAGAACAGCTAGGAGGCTCGGTGGCCCCCACCACCAGGCAGCCGGCTCCCGAGGACGGCGCCGCACCCCCGCGCGGCAAGGGCCGACCCCGCAGCGCCGCCGCCGACCGGGCGATCCTCGACGCCACCCGCGAAGCCCTCGCCGAACTCGGCTGGGGCGGCCTCACCATGGGCGACGTCGCCACCCGCGCCGGCGTCGCCAAGACCACGCTGTACCGCCGCTGGCCGTCCAAGAACGACCTCGTCGTGGACGCCGTCGCCGGCCTCTTCGACGACCTGGAGATGGCCGACCTCGGCAGCCTGCGCGCCGACATCGGCGCGACCGTCACGCAGTTCGCCGACCTGCTGGCCCGCCCGGAGTCCCAGGCCGCACTGCTCGCGCTGTTCGCCGAGGGCAGCCGCGACCCCGACCTGCGCCGGCGGATCCGCGAGCGCATCGTCGACCCGCAGAAGCACCTGGTGCGCACCGGCCGGGCCCACGCCCAGGCCCGCGGCGAGATCCGCTCGGACGTCGACCCCCGGATCGCCTGCGAGGAGATCGACCTCGTCTTCGACATGATCGCGGGCGCGGTCGAGCACCGGCTGCTGGTCGCCGGCGAACCGGTCACCCCGCGCTGGCTCGACCGGTTCACCACGCTGATGCTCGGCGCCCTGACGGGCCTCGCCGAGGACGTGCAGCCGCCGGCGCCCTGACGGGCCCGCCGGGCCGCGCACGGGCGGGCACGCGGACGCGGCCGGGGGCGGGGCGGGGCAGGGCAGGCGCGCGGACGCCGGGGGCCGCCCGGCACTCCCGGGCGGCCCCCGGCGGTGGGTCCTGCGGTCCGTCAGAAGGACGCGGGCTCCCGGTAGACACCCCACTCCGCGCGCAGGGCGTTGCAGATCTCGCCGAGCGTCGCCTCGGCCCGTACGGCCTGCAGCATCGGCGGGATCATGTTGGTGCCGGAGCGGGCGGCGGCCAGCATCGCGTCCAGTCCGGCCTTCACCCCGGCCTCGTCGCGGGCGGCCCGGCGCTCGCCGAGCAGCTGCACCTGGTCGCGCTCGACCTCGTGGCCGACCCGCAGGATCTCCAGCTCCGGGGTGACCGAGCGCGGGTGGCAGTTGACGCCGACGACCCGCTTCTCGCCCTTCTCCAGCGACTGCTGGAAGCGGAAGGCCGCCTCGGCGATCTCGCCGGTGAACCAGCCCTCCTCGATGCCGCGCAGGATGCCGGAGGTCATCGGGCCGATCGCGTGGCCGTCGGAGCCCTTGTCGAGGATGCGGCGGAAGATCTCCTCGGCCTGCGCCTCGATGCGGTCGGTGAGCGCCTCGACGTACCAGGAGCCGCCGAGCGGGTCGGCGACGTTCGCGACGCCGGTCTCCTCCATCAGCACCTGCTGCGTGCGCAGGGCGATCTCGGCCGCCTGCTCGGAGGGCAGCGCGAGGGTCTCGTCGAGCGCGTTGGTGTGCAGCGAGTTGGTGCCGCCGAGCACCGCGGAGAGCGCCTCGACGGCGGTGCGCACCACGTTGTTGTAGGGCTGCTGGGCGGTGAGCGAGACGCCGGCGGTCTGGGTGTGGAAGCGCAGCCACTGCGCCTTGTCGGTCCGCGCGCCGTACCGCTCGCGCATCCAGCGGGCCCAGATGCGGCGGGCGGCGCGGAACTTCGCGATCTCCTCGAAGAAGTCGAGGTGGGCGTCGAAGAAGAACGACAGCCCGGGGGCGAAGACGTCGACGTCGAGCCCGCGCGAGAGGCCGAGCTCGACGTAGGCGAAGCCGTCGGCGAGGGTGTAGGCGAGCTCCTGCGCGGCCGTGGACCCGGCCTCGCGGATGTGGTAGCCGGAGACCGAGAGCGGCTTGTACGCCGGGATGTTCGCGGCGCAGTGCTCCATGAGGTCGCCGATGAGGCGCAGGTGCGGCTCGGGGGCGAAGAGCCACTCCTTCTGGGCGATGTACTCCTTGAAGATGTCGGTCTGCAGGGTGCCGTTGAGCAGACCCGGGTCGACGCCCTGGCGTTCGGCGGCGACGAGGTACATGCAGAAGATCGGCACGGCGGGGCCGCTGATCGTCATGGAGGTGGTGACGTCGCCGAGCGGGATGCCCTCGAAGAGGACGTCCATGTCGGCGGCGGAGTCGATGGCGACGCCGCAGTGGCCGACCTCGCCGAGCGACTTGGCGTCGTCGGAGTCGTAGCCCATGAGGGTCGGCATGTCGAAGGCGACGGAGAGGCCGCCGCCGCCGGAGTCGAGGATCATGCGGTAGCGCTCGTTGGTCTGCCGGGCGTTGCCGAAGCCGGCGAACTGCCGGATCGTCCACGTGCGGCCGCGGTAACCGGTGGCGTGCAGCCCGCGGGTGTACGGGTACTCCCCGGGCCAGCCGATCCGCTCGAAGCCCTCGTAGGGCTGACCGGCGGGCGGGCCGTAGACCGGCTCGACCGCGTCCCCGGACAGGGTGGTGAAGTCGGCGTCCCGCGTGCGGGCCCGGTCGTGGCGCTGCTGCCAGCGCAGGCGTCCGGCCTCGATCTCCTGGGCGTCCATCGACGACGACTCCGTTCCGTGCGGCCGCCGGGGTGGGACCGGCGGAAATTACTAGGACGTCCTAGTAATTTAGCCGGACCCCCGCGCACTGTCGACGGGACAGGCCGGGGAACACGAAAAGACCGGCGGCGGACAGGACGCCCGCCGCCGGTCCGGGGAGACCGCCTACACGCGCGACCAGCGCTGCACCGCACTCCCCGGGGCGCAGGACGGGGTGGACACGTCGGCGTACCCGGCCTGCAGGCAGCCGCCGTTGTAGACGCTGACCAGGGTGGAGCCGGAGCCGGTGCGCCACAGACGCGGCCCGGCCCCGTCGCAGGAGCCGACGAAGGTGGCCTGGCCGAGCAGGTTCGCGCTGAGGCACCGGCCGCTCGCGTTGACGAGCTGGTAGGCGCCCCCGGCGGCCGCGCGGACCGTCCAGGACGCGGAGGCGGAGCCGCACGTGCCGAGCCCCGCCGCACCGAACACCTGCGTCAGGCAGGTGCCCGTGGAGGCGTTGCGGTAGCCGGCGGCCGCGGCGCCCGTCCCGGTGCCGGACCCTGTCGCGGAGCCGGACGTGGGGCCGGACGTGGGGCCTGACGCCGTCCCGCCGGTCCCCGTGCTTGTGCCCGTGCCCGTGGCTCCCCCGGAGCCCCCGGAGCCCCCGGAGCCCCCGGAGCCCGCGGAGCCGGTGCCGCCCGCCGAGCCGGCCGCGCCCGACGACCCCGCCGCGGCGTCACCGCCCCCCGCGGTCCCGCCTGCCGGGCCGGCCCCGCCGGACGGCGGCGCGGAGGCCCCGCCCGACGGCGGTGCGGACGCCGCTCCCGGGGCGGTCGGCGCCGCGCCGGACCGGTCCGCGGACGGGGAGCCGGTGGACACCGTGACGGAGCCCGGCAGGGTGGACCGCGCTCCGTCCGCCGGCGACCCGGCGTAGGGCAGGAGCTGGAGGGCGACCGTGGTGCCGGTCGCGACGAACGCCACCGGGAGGACGGCGAGGAGCACCCGGGTGCGCCGTCGCCGCCGGGGCTCCTCCGCGCGCCGAGGGCGCTCCCCCCGGCCGTCCCCCGGCTCGACGGCCGGCTCGACGGCCGGCTCGACGGCCGGCGGGGTGCAGCCGCCGGCCTCCGGCCCCTGCGGCGGCCGGGCCAGGTCGGCCGGGTCCGGTGCCGTTGCGGCGAAGGCGGCGCGCTCGGCGAGCCGGGCGGCGAGGCCGTCCGGCCACGGGGGCTGCCGTGACGGGCCTCTGGCCGCGGCCCGTTCGGCGAGTTCGGCGGCGGACGGGCGGCGCTCGGGGGCCTTGTCGAGGCAGGAGACGACGAGGGCGGCCAGCTCCGGGTCGACGGCGTGCAGGGCGTCGAGGTCGGGCTCGTCGTGCACCACGCGGTAGAGCAGTTCGACGCCTCCGCCGTCCCCGAAGGGCGCCCGGCCGCCCGCCGCGTACGCGAGGACGGAGCCCAGCGCGAAGATGTCGGTGGCGCCGGTCAGGTGCCGCGCCCCGGACGCCTGTTCCGGCGCCATGTAGGACGGGGTGCCCACGACCACGCCGGTCCGGGTGAGGGCCGTCTGGCCGACGGCCCGGGCGATGCCGAAGTCGATGAGGGTGGCGCCGCCGAGGGTGAGCATGACGTTCGAGGGCTTGAGGTCGCGGTGGACGACGCCCAGCGCGTGCACCGTGGCGAGCGCCCGGGCTGCCTCCCCCAGCAGCAGCCACAGGGCGTCCGCGGGCAGCGGCTCCGGGCCCGGCCCGACCGCCTCGGCGAGGGTGAGGCCGGGCACGTACGCGGTGGCGCACCAGGGCGGGGTGGCGTCGCGGTCGCAGGCGAGCAGTGCGGCCGTGACCTCGGCCGGCAGGCGTGCGAGGTTGTCCAGTTCCTGCCCGAAGCGGCGGGCGAAACCGCTGTCCTCGGCGAAGACGGACGGCAGGATCTGCTTGACGGCGACGTAGCTCCCGTCGAGCACGCCGAGGAAGACGCGGCCCATGCCGCCCGCCCCCAGGAGGCCGAGCAGCGGGACGGGACCGATGCGGTCCGGATCACCCGCCCCGAGGGGTTCGGCGCCCCCGCGCCTCGGATCGAACCGTGCTGCCCCGTCCACGCGCTCCCCGTTCCCCGTACGGCCAGGCTCCGGTCCGGTGACCGGCGCTCCCCGGCAGGGGCGGTCCCGGGTCCGGCACGGAGCCAGTCTGAGGGACGGTCACCACGATGTGGAAGTTTTTTCTAGAAAAGGATTCCGGAAAACTCTGCTCTACGCTGTCCGCCACGGTGACCATGGAGGAACCGGCAGCACGACAGCGAGGACGGTCGCCCATGAGCCCCAAGCAGCAGCGCGGCGAGGCCACCGTCGAACTCGTCCTGGACGAGGCGCTGCGCCTGTTCGCCGCCTCGGGCGAGGCCGGGCTCACGGTGCAGGCGGTGACCCGGGCCAGCGGGGTGAGCGCCGGCAGCCTCTACCACCACTTCGGCAGCATCGACGGCCTGGTGTCGGCGCTGACGGCGCGCTGGCTGGGCCGTCTGCTGCAGGAGATGGCCGACGCGCTGGCGCACACCCGCACCGCGCGCACGGGGGTGGAGGCGCTGGTCCGGGCCTATCTGGCGTTCGTCCGCGACCACCCGGAGGCCGCAATGCTGCTGCACTCCGCGGCCGCCGACCGGGGCACCATGGCGCGGGGCCGGGAGCTGCGGGACGCCCAGGAGGCCCGGATGTCGCCGTTCGCGGCCTGGATCGGGCAGCACGTCGCCGCCGGCGGCCTCGCACCGCTGCACCCCGCCCTCGTCGAGTCGCTGGTGATGGGGCCGGTCGTGGGCGTGGTCCGCCGGGCGCTGTCCGGCATCGACGACGTGGACCTGGAGGAGGCGTCCCGCGTCCTGCCCGACCGGATCTGGCGGTCGGTCGCCCCGTGACGCCGCCGGGGTGACACGGCCGGAGCGATGCCCGCAGAGGTGACACGGCTGGAGTGGCGCCGGCGGCGGGGCCCCGCGGACGGGCCCGGGGCGCAGCAGGCCGGGGAACGCGTGGAGCCCCTCCCGGGGGGAGGGGCTCCAGGGACGCGGGGCGGCGGGACCGGTCAGGCGTTGACCGGCTCGGCGGCGGCGATCAGCGGGGCGACCTCGCGGCTGACCTTGCGCTCCACGAAGAACACGGCGGTCGGCACGGTGCCGGCGAGCAGCACCCAGGCCAGCTTGCCCAGCGGCCACTTCGCCTTGGTGCCGAGGTCGAAGGCGAGCACCAGGTAGACGACGTACAGCCAGCCGTGCGCGATGCCGACGGCGCTGGTGAAGCCGCTCGCGCCCGAGATGTCCAGCACGTACTTGGCGATCACGCCGAGGGTCAGCAGGATCAGCAGGACGCCGGTGATGTACGCCAGCGCCCGGTATCGGGTCAGCACGCTCTGCTTCATACCGTCGAGGGTAACCGCCGCCGCCGAGCGCTCCTGCCGCACCCCGCCCGCCGCGCGTCCGGGCCGGGCGTCCGGGCCGGGCGCGCGGGGCGGGCGCGCGGGGCGGGCGCGCGGGGCGGGCGCGCGGGGCGGGCTCAGTCGCCGGCGGGTGCCTCGGGGGCCGGGGAGAAGTCGCCGGCGGCCACCCGGAGCGGGCGGAGCAGTTCGAAGACCTGGTGGCACCGGTCGGCGTCGTAGCCCTCCATGCCGAAGTCGACGGCCATGAGTTCACGGGTGGCCTGCTCGACGACGTCCCGGCCGCGGTCGGTGATCGCGGCGAGCACCCCGCGGCCGTCGGCCGGGTTGGGGCGGCGGGCGACGAGGCCGTCCCGCTCCAGGCGGTCGACGGTGTTGGTGACGCTCGTCGGGTGCACCATGAGGCGCTCGCCGATCTTGGAGAGCGGCAGGCGTCCGGTCCGGCTGAAGGTGAGGAGCACGAGCGCCTCGTAGCGGGCGAAGGTCAGCCCGTAGGGCTTCACCACCGCGTCCACCCGGGACAGCAGGATCTGGTGGGCGCGCATCACGGAGGTGATCGCCGCCATGGACGGCACGCCGCCCCAGCGGCGCGTCCAGAGCTCGTCGGCGCGGGCGATCGGGTCGAAGTCGAGTGCGAGGGGCTTGGCCACCCTTCCACCGTACCGGCGGGCGCCGGGCGGGGTAGCAGGCGTCCACGATGGTGGACAAGTGAGCGGAATGGCGGGTTCACGCCAAGTGCGTTGCGGTCCGAACCGGCACTCCGACGGACGAAATGTGACAGCAACACGCAAGCCACAGACCGGAGTTGTCGCTGATTGACCGCCATCCCGGCCTCATCCGTGCACGACCGACCGTCCGGACGGGCGATATGTACCGGTACGGGCCCTCCCCCGGCCCGTGTCCACCTGGCGAGACGTGGCCAACTCCCTTCGCGGGCCTGTCGTTTCAACTTTTCGATTGTCATGCTTCTGCCCAGCCCCGTTCGACTCGCCGGCCCCCACCCTCCGGCCGAAGTCGTTGACCGCACGGAGCAGCACGTCAGCGCCCGTCCCGCCCCAGCAGGCACTAACCCCGGTGCCCCGGGACGAGGTGCGACCGCGCACACGCGGTTGATCCGGAAGGAATCCGTACGTGAAGCGAAAGCTTGCCTTCGGAGCCGTTCTCTCGGCGTCGGCAGTCCTCGCCGGCGCCATCCAGGTCAGCGCCGGGATCGCGCAGGCCGCCCCCGCCCCGGTCGGCCCGGCCGGGACCGTCCAGCAGCGTGCCGCGCTGATCGCGCAGGCCGGTGCGGACGCCCCGTCCGCCGCCCGCACCCTGGGCCTCGGCAGCCAGGAGTCCCTGGTCGTCACGGACGCCGTCGTCGACGCCGACGGCAGCCGGC
>NZ_BPRL01000106.1:0-21546 GCF_045862635.1 Kitasatospora sp. NE20-6 | reverse complement strand
CGAGGCGTACCGCCGCGTGACGTGGGACGCCCGCGACCGCATCGGACAGCAGCTGCGGATCAAGGTCGTCGACCAGGCCACCGGCGGCTGGGGCCACATCAACCTCGACGACGTCCGCACCGGACTCAACCAGCCGCCCGGCGCCCCCACCACCGCTCCCGTCGCCTACTGGAACTTCGCCGAGCACAAGGGCACCAGCACGGTCGAAGGGGTCAGCCACCAGGCCGATCCGATCAGCTACGTTTTCAACCACGCGGTGTACAAGCCGAACAGCGACCCGCTGTGGCAGCCCGCCACCGCCGGGGACGGTGACCTGTCCGGCGCCCTGAAGTTCGACGGCTACTCCACCTGGGTCACCCGCAGCGCCTCGTCCGTGCCCCTGACGCCCGACGGGCTGACCATCGACACCTGGGTCGCCCCGCAGGCCTTCGAGTGGGGCGACGGCGGCAAGGTCTCGGCGATCGTCAACCAGCAGGACGCCGGCGCCCGCCTCGGGTTCTCCCTGGGCGTCGGACGCCACGGAGTGTGGACCTTCGGCGTCGGCACCGGAGACGCCTGGCGGGAGGTCACCGCCCCGAAGTCGGCCGCACTCACCATCGGAGACTGGGCGCACCTGGTCGCCACGTTCGACCCGGCGCACGGCAACATGCGCCTGTACCTCAACGGCACTCAGGTGGCGCAGACCGCCATTCCCACGGGCGTGACCCTGCGCCCCGCCCCGGTGCCGCTCCTGATCGGGCGCCACAACCAGCCCGAGATCATCAACGGCACGTTCGCGGTGAACATGTTCAGCGGCCTCATCGACGAGGTGAAGCTCTACAACCGGCCGCTCGACGGAACCGAGGTGGCGACCGGTCACAGCACGGTGCTGTCGACCTTCGCAGGCGGGGTGATCCCTGCCGCGCACATGACGCAGGACCGCTCGCGCTACGACGGTGACAAGTACCGACCCGGCTACCACTTCACCGCGCCGAACCACTGGATGAACGAACCGCACGCCCCGATCTTCATCAAGGGGCAGTACCACCTCTTCTACCAGAACAACATCCACGGCCCCTACTGGCACAACATCAGCTGGGGCCACGCCGTGAGCACGGACCTCGTGCACTGGCGTGACCTTCCGGTGGCCCTGGCGCCCACCGCCGACAGCGTGGCTCCGGACGGCGTGTGGTCCGGCGGCTCCACCGTCGACAAGGACGGCAATCCGGTGCTCTTCATCACCGCCGGCAACGACTCGCAGCGTCCCAACCAGGCGGTCGGCACCGCGCGGCCGGTCGATCCCACCGACCCCGACCTCGTGCACTGGGCCATGGACCCCCAGCTGGTGACGCAGCAGGATCCCAACGCGAACGTCGGCACCGGTCGCAAGGTCCGCGTCGGCGAGTTCCGGGATCCCAGCGTCTGGAAGGAGGGCAACACCTGGTTCCAGCTGGTGGGTTCCGGGGTCCAGACCACCACAGGCGCCGATGTCGGCGGCACGGCGCTGCTGTACACCTCGACCGACCTGACGCACTGGACGTACGTCGGCCCGCTCATGACGGGGGACGTCGCCGCCTATCCCAAGACTGGCCAGGTGTGGGAGCTGCCCACCTTCCTGCCGATCGGCAAGGATGCCCAGGGCAGGCAGCGCAACACCCTGATCGTGAACCCCGCGTTCACCGGCCCCAGCCCCTACAGCAGCAAGTACACCTTCTACTGGGTGGGAACCTGGGACGCGGCGACCCGCACGTGGACGCCGGACAGCGCGGAGCCGCGGATGTTCGACTACGGCGACCACTTCACCGGCCCCAGCGGAATGGTGGACGACAACGGCAGGTCGCTGCTCTTCAGCATCGCCCAGGACCGTCGCACCGAGCAGGCCCACTACGACGCCGGATGGGCGCACAACGCCGGGCTGCCGGTCGAGCTGACCATGCGCCCCAACGGCGACCTCGGCATCCGGCCGGTGGCCGAGACGGCGAACCTGCACGCCGGCGCACCGCTCCTTGACCTGACCGGTCCGATGGGCATCGCCGCGGTGAACCAGCAGCTGGCAGGCGTCAAGGGCGACATGCTCCAGGTCCGCCTCACCCTCAAGCCCGGCACGGCGCAGCGGTTCGGGCTGGACGTCCTGCGCAGCCCCGGTGACGAGGAGCGCACCAGGTTCTTCTACGACACCGCGAACGGCGGCACGTTCGGCGTCGACCGCACCAAGACCGGCAGCAACTCCAACGTGGAGGGCAACCTCGGAGTGCAGAGCGGTCCCCTCGCGCTCGACGGCGGTCAGGTCACCCTCGACGTCTTCGTCGACCGCTCGATGGTCGAGGCGTACGCGAACTCGTACAAGTCGATCACCACCCGGGCCTATGACGTCCGCAACGACTCCCTCGGGCTGCAGCTCTGGGGAGACGGCTCGGTCGTCCAGTCCATGACTGTCTGGAAGATGAACGGCATGACCAGCTGACCGGTTGACCGGCCTGGCAGGTGAGCGGCGCCGCACGGACCCTCCGTGCGGCGCCGCTCAGCAGCCCTTCGTCACTCGGCGAATGCCGGCTGCGCCGACTTGACAGACGTCACCGTTCCTCCGCATCGTCGCCTTCACGCGGGCCGCCGGAGGACCATCACACAGGGGTGAACATTGACCGGACGACGGGTGACCATGAGCGACGTCGCTCGGAGCGCGGGAGTCTCGCAGACCACCGCGTCCTTCGTGCTGTCCGGCCGCACCGACATGCGAATCTCCGAGGCGGCCCAGGCCAGGGTCAAGGAGGCCGCCAGAGCACTGGGTTACCGGCCGAACGTCACCGCGCGGAGTCTTCGCACCAAGATCACCCGGACGATCGGCTTCGTCTCCGACGCCATCACGACGACCCCTTTCGCAGGCGATGTGATCCGCGGGGCGCTGGAAGTGGCCCGGTCGCACGACCACCTGCTGTTCATCGTCGAGAGCGAGGGCTCTGCCAGCACGGAGACCGCGCTGGTGAACGCCCTCGTGGACCGTCAGGTCGACGCTGTGGTCCTGGCATCCATGTACACCAGGTACATCACGCCGCCCAAGGACCTGCACGGCCAGCGGGTCGTCCTGCTCAACTGCCTGGCCCCGGGATTCGACGCCCCTTCGGTGATCCCCGACGAGATCGAGGCAGGCCGCGCGGCCGGGCGCCTGCTGACGGCTGCGGGACACCGGGACGGCATCTGGGCCATCGGCGGCCACCAGGCGATCTCCGCCACCCCGGAGGGGATCTTCGCCGGCAACGAGCGCATGCGCGGACTCCAGGAGGTTCTCAGGGAGGAACGGGTGGTCCTCGACGGGGTCGTGGAATGCGAGTGGAACGCCGAGGACGGATACCGTCAGACTCGGGAGCTCCTGGATTCCGGCCGACGGCCGCGGGCCCTCGTCTGCTCCACCGACCGGCTCTCCTTCGGCGCGTACCAGGCCATTGCCGAGGCGGGTCTCACGGTGCCCGGCGACATCTCGGTCGTCTCGTTCGACGACCAGGACATCGCGTCGTGGCTGCGTCCCGCGCTGACGACGCTCGCGCTGCCTCACTACGACATGGGCCGCACGGCGATGGAACTCGTGCTCGGCACGGAGGCGCTCGGCAACGGTGTGCACCGGATCCCGATGCCCCTGCGGGATCGCGGCTCGGTGGCCGCACCCCGCGGGTAACACCCGCACCGGTGAGCGGGCCCTCGTAGAAGGGGCCCGCTCACCGGTGTCGGCAGACAGGGCGGATGGTGTGGACAGGGCCGGGCTCGGGTGGCGGTCGTCCAGCCCGCCTGGCCTTCGGTCACGCCGGCCGTCGCCGGACAGCACGGTGCTCCCCTGCCAGCAGGCAGGGGAGCACCGGCGCGCACCGCACGGTTCAGCCGGCGGGGCCACCCGGGGAGGCGCCGGCCAGGGCTGCGGACTGCTCGGGCCAGTCCTTCCTGCTGCCGGAGCTCAGGTCCCAGGCGTCCACGGTGACATGTGTCCGGCCGAGCGTCCGGAGCCGCCAGGGCGGAGTGCCGGTCGGGTAGCAGCGCAGTGTCAGGGCTTCACCGGTGGAGAGGAAGATCTCCACGATGGAACCGTCCATGACGATCCGCAGGTCGACGGCGCCGTCGGAGGCGCGCGCGGGATCCAGCGGCAGCCGGTACCGGCCCGGGAGCGCCCGGGGATCCCGGGAGGCGTGGTCGCGGTCCACGACCAGCTCGCCCGCGACCGGGTCGAGGGTGATGTCGAGGTACTCGGAGCCGTCGTGTGCGGTCACCAGGCGCAGGCCGCCGGACTCCTGCGCATCGGGTCGCAGGCGTGCGGTCAGGTCGAAGGCGGCGCCGACCTCTCCGAGGTCGAGGGCCTGCGGCCCGGCCGACCGTTCCGGGACGTGCACGGTGCGGCGGCCGCGGTGGTGCAGGATCTCCCGGGCCGGTTGCTGATGAACCCTGCCGTCCTGCGTGAGGGTGAGCTCGCGCGGGAGGGTCAGGGTGCCGGCCCATCCGGCCTCGTCGCTCCAGTCAGTGTCGCGCGCTTCCCACGACCACCCCCACAGCAGCCAGCGGCCGTCGGGGGCCCGCAGCAGCGCGGGCGCGTAGAAGTCGGGCCCGTGGTCGAGGGGCTGGTGCGCTGCGGGGGTGAACACCCCGGCGCTTTCGGTGCCGACGTACACCCGGACGTTGCGCGGCCCGCCGACTGCGTCCCAGAGGCTGACCACGAGAGCGCCCTGCCCGTCGAAGGCCGCGTACTGGGGGCATTCCCAGCCGGTCCAGCCTCCCGTTCCCGGGGCGTGGCCGTCGTCGGCTGCCAGGAACGGGCCGCGGTAGTGCCATTGTTCGAGGTCGGCCGACTCGTAGAGGAGCGCGGCTCCTCGATCGCCCGTGAGGCTGGCGCCGACGAGCATCCGCCACCGGCCGTCCTCGCGCCAGACGTAGGGATCCCGGTACATGGTGGTGCCGTCGGGCGGTGTCGGTATCAGCAGCTCGGGCCGTTTGGCCCAGGTGAGTCCGCCGTCGCGGGACTCGGCGGAGGTGACCGGCTGCCACCAGCGGTCCTGCCGGTGCGCGGAGTAGAAGGCCACCATGCGCGCTCCGTCGGAGACCGCGTTGCCGGAGTAGCAGCCGTCCGCGTCGTGGCCGCCCGGCGTCGGTGTCAGGGCGATCGGCAGCTGCTCCCAGGTGACGAGGTCGGCGCTGCGGTAGTGCCCCCAGTGGACCTTGGTGTGGGTGGGCGCATGCGGGTTGTACTGGAAGAAGACGTGGTAGTGGCCGTCATGGAAGGTCAGGCCGTTGGGATCGTTGATCCAGTTCTTCGGCGGCCTCACATGGACGGCGGGGAGGTAGAGGTCGACAGGAGAGGTGGACAAGGGTGTCCTTCGATGGGTGCGGACGGCGCCGGTGGGGCCTCTCGGCGCGACGTTCGGACGGTGGTGCCGGTGGGTCAGCCCTTCACGCCGCTGGAGGCGATGCTGTTGATGAAGGACCGCTGGAAGGCCAGGAACAGTGCGAGCACCGGAACGGTGATCAGGGAGGAGTACGCCATGATCTGGCCCCAGGACACGTTCAGCTGGAAGAAGTACTGGATGCCGACCATGACGGGGCGCAGGTTCTCGTCCTGTACGACCATGAGGGGCCACAGGTAGGAGTTCCACATGGGCAGGAACGTCAGGATGGCGACGGTGGCGACGGCAGGTCCGGACAGCGGCATGACGATCCGCCGGTAGATGCCGAACCAGCCCGCCCCGTCCATCCGTGCCGCTTCGTCGAGTTCCTTGGGGATGCTCTGGAAGTACTGGTGGAAGAGGAAGATGGAGAAGGCGTTGGCGACGAACGGCAGGATCTGCACGCGGTAGGTGTCGAGCCAGCCCTCGGTGAGCGCCAGCTGGAAGCCGTGCAGCTCCAGCCACGGCAGCTTGTTCACCCACCACACCAGTGGCAGCGCGAAGGTCTCGAACGGCACGATCAGGGTGGCGATGATGAGCATCAGCAGGGCTTTGCGCCCGGGCCAGCGCATCCTGGACAGGGCGAAGGCCGCGAGGCTGTTCACCACGATGCCCAGGACGACGGTGACCGCCGAGATCCCGATCGAGTTGAGGAGGAAGCGGGCCGCCGGCACCCGGTCGAAGACCCCGGTGTAGTTGTCCAGGGACAGCTGCCCGACGGGCAGGAACGCCCGGATGTTTCCGAGGTCCGCGAAGATCTGCTGGTCCGGCTTGAACGACGAGACCAGCATGAAGACGAGGGGGAAGGCGAAGGCGAGCGCGAGCGCGCTCCGCAGCACGTGGCCCGGCAGCCGGCGCAGCCCCCGCCGGGGGTGGCTGTGTGCGGAGGCGGGGGGCTGGGGCGGTGTGGTCGCCATGTCAGTCCTTCTCCCGGGTGAGGAAGCGCTGGATGAGGGAGACGGCCAGCACGATCACGAAGAACACCAGTGAGATCGCGGAGGCGTAGGCGGTCTGCTGCTGCTCGTAGCCGGCGTGGACCGCCTGGTAGACCACGGTGGTGGTGGAGTCCAGGGGGCCTCCCTGGGTCATGACGTTGACCTGGGTGAACAGGCGGAGCGCGTCGATGGTGATGGTGATCAGGACGAACGTCCGGGTAGCCCGCAGACCGGGCCAGGTCACGTGCCGGAACCGCGCCCAGCGGTCGGCGCCGTCGATGGCCGCCGCCTCGTGCAGGTCGGCCGGAATGGTCTGCAGGCCGGAGAGCCAGATCACCATGTGGAAGCCGACGCCCTGCCAGACGGACATGAAGATGATCGCGGGCAGCGCCGTCGAGGGGTCGTTCAGCCAGTCGGGCCCGTGGACGTGGCCGAAGGTGAACGTCTCGATGAGGTGATTGATCAGCCCGGTCTTCTGGTACAGGAACATCCACACCAGGGAGACCACCACCATCGAGGTGACCACCGGGAGGAAGTAGACGGTGCGGAAGAAGTTGGTGCCTCCGACCTTCGTGTTGACCAGCAGGGCGAGCCCCAGGGCGAGTCCGGCCTGCAGGGGGACGACCACCGCGGCGAAGACGAAGGTGTTGAGCAGGGAGCGGAAGAAGACGGGGTCCTGGAAGAGCAGGGTGAAGTTCTGCAGGCCCACGAAGTGGGCGGGGGTCGGGGAGATCAGCCGGGCGCTGGTGAAGGCCAGGGTGAATGCCAGGACGACGGGGACGACGAAGAAGACCAGGAGCAGCAGTACTGCGGGGCTGACCATGCCGAGGGCGGTCAGGCGTTCCCGGCGGCGGACCGCGGCTCGCGGGCTGCGCGGGCGCCGGGTGCAGGCTCGTTGGAGGAGGGTGGTGGTCACGGGAGCTCCGGACGGGAAGGGGCTCCGGTGGAGGCGAGGATGAGTTGCGCCTCCACCGGAGGAGTGCGGGGCGGGGCCGTCAGCCGGCGTAGTAGTTGTTGGTCTTCAGGTTCGAGTCGATCTGGTCCGCGGCCTGGGACAGGGCCTTCTTCGGGTCGGCGCCGGCCAGGATGTCCTTGGCGGTCTTCTCGTAGACGGAGGAGATGAACGGGTAGGCCGGGGTGACGGGGCGTACCACGGCGAACTTCCGGGCTGCCTGGGAGAAGATCTCGTAGGGGCCGCCGGGCTGGTAGCCGGGTATCTGTGAGGCGGCGGCGGTCGTGGCGGGGATGGTGCCGGTGGCCTTGGCGAAGTCCACGAAGTACTGGGTCTTCCGCGAGAACTTCAGGTACTCCTGGGCGCCCGCCTTGTTGCTGCAGGTGGCGCTCATGCCCCACTGCCAGGAGGCGCCGCCGATCTTCGGCCCCTTCCCGAGGTCGACGGGGGGCAGGATCGCCAGGTCGTCGCCGAGCTTGCCGGCGTTCTTCGCCGCGTCCCAGCTGCCGTCCCACTCGATGGCGGACTTGCCGTTGAGGAAGTCGTCGTTGGGGCTGCTGCCGGACTTCTGTGCCATGTAGCCCTTGGTGACCAGGGAACGGAACCAGGTGCCCCAGGCGACGGCCTCGGGTCCGTCGAGCGCGCCCTTGGCGCTCTTGTAGTCGGAGCGGTCGATGAGGTCACCGCCGAAGCTCTGCAGCTGGGGGGAGTAGGCGTAGGGCCACCACTCGCCGCTTCCACCGGTGCCCATCTCCAGAGGGTGCTCGAACTTGCCGCTGGCCTTGAGGGTGGCGAGGGCGGCGTCGAACTCGTCCTTGGTCCAGGGCTTGTCGAGGGTGGGGATGCGGATGTTGTGTGCCTGCAGCACCGACTTGCGGGCGAACATCGTCAGTGCCACGTCGTAGTGGCCGAAGGAGTAGAGCTTGTCGTTGTAGGTGCCGACGGTGCTCGGCAGCTGGTCCGCCACGGGGGTCTCGCTGCCGTTCAGGTCCAGAGGGGCCAGGTAGCCGCCCCAGGCCCAGTTGGGCACGTTCGGCCCGTCCGCGTCGAGGATGCAGGGCAGCTTCTTGGCGGAGGCGGCGGCGACCACGGCGTCGTTGTACGAGCCCTGCGGGAAGGCCTGGATCTTGACCTTGTACTTGCTCTGGCTGGCGTTGAAGTCGTTGACGACCCGCTGGACGATCTTGTACTCGTCGGCGTTGCCGGCGTTGTGCGTCCACAGGGTCAGGGTGTCGGCGTCCGCGCCCGACCCCGATCCGGTGCTGCCCGAGGCGCATCCGGCGAGCACGGCCGCTGCGGCGAGGATGGCTACACTTGTCCCCGCGAGGCGCCTGGCATTCGATCTCATGGTTTCTCCATCTCATGGGCGAGGCCTGCGAGGGCCTCGCTGGGCGACCGGTGTCGACGGTCGCTGTTCTGGTGGTGCTTCACCGCTCCGGTGTCAGAGCCGGGGCGGTGGGGCGACCGAGTCCCTGGTGACCAGTGGGCAGTGCAGCATTTCCTGGCTGCGCGGGCCGCTGGCGGATTCGGGTGCGTCGATCGCTGCTTGGAGTTGTGCGATGGCCCGTGCGCCCATCTCGTAGTGAGGCAGGGCCACGGTGGTCAGCGCGGGGAAGAGGTTCTCGCTGATGAGTTCCTGGTTGTCGAAACCGATCACCGACAGGTCCCTGGGCACGACGAGCCCGAGTTCCGCGGCGGCCCGGTAGGCGCCCATGGCCATGCGGTCGTTGAAACAGAAGAGCGCGGTGGGCCGGTCCGGCACTGCGAGCAGCGTCCGTGCGGCGCGGTAGCCGCCTTGGGCGTCGGAGCGGTCGGCGGTGACCAGGCCGGCATCGAAGTCGATGCCGTCCTCTGCGAGCGCGGCCCGATAGCCGGCGAGCCGTCCTCGGGATGCGGGGATGTCGTCGGAGTTGGTGACGAAGCCGATCCTTCGGTGGCCGTGGGCCAGCAGTTCCCGGGTGGCGGTTTGGCCGCCCTGTTCCTCGTCGGGTACGACCGATGAGAACGCCGGGTCGTGCGACCGGGCGTCCAGTAGGACCGTGGGTACCGAGCGCAGCGGCTCGGGCACCTCGACGACCCGGTGGTACATCGATGCGTAGAGGATGCCGTCGACCCGGTGCTGGAGCAGAAGGGCGATCTCCTTGTGCTCAAGGTCCCGGTCGCCCCCCGTGTTCAGCATCAGCAGGAGCAGTCCGCGCTCCGCGGCGGCCTCCTGGGCGCCGCGGATGATCTGTCCTGCGTGCGGGGTGGTGGCGATCTCGTCGCTCAGGAACCCCACCGTGGAGGAGCGGCTCAGCCTCAGTCCGCGGGCCAGCTTGTTCGGCAGGTAGCCCAGGTGTTCCGCGGCTTCCAGGACCGACCGCCGGGTTTCGGGGTTGATCCGCTTGCCCTCGACCGCGTTGAGGATGTGGGAGACCGTCGTCGCGGACACTCCGGCCGCAGCCGCCACATCCTTGATTCCAACGCGCTTCATCATAACCTGCCAAAACGTTTGGGCACTCGTGTTGCGAAGACAATCGTCGTACTTCGCGGCTATGTCAAGGGCTCGTTACGGGCTCGTGTCCTGCGCCGCAGGAGGCCGGAATCGATGACGGCCGGCCTGGTGTTCCAGTCTGCCTCAGCTGCGGGTATCACCCGGGCTGCCACCGTTCACGCCGCTGCCGGGGAGAGGGCGAAAGGGGCGGTCGCGGGCTTGAGCGCGAGCCGCTCGTGCCGCGGAGCCGCCCGGGAGGGCAGCTCTACGACCTCGCAGCCCCGGCTGACGAGTGCGTCGACGGCCCGACGTGCGGCCGTGTCGTCGAGTGCGAAGACCCAGGGGCCCGGGATGAGGACGACGCCGATGGTTCCCGCGGCGACGTCGGCTTCCAGGGCTGCCCGGCGCGGTGCCGCCTGCTGCGAGGAGATCCCGTTGTCGATGTAGACGGCGGGAGGAAACAGTCCCAGCCGCAGCGCATGCTCCTCCAGTGCCCTGCGCAGGGTCTCCACGGCCCAGTCGTCGCGGGGGTGGCAGCGCAGGTAGACGGCACTGGCGGGAGGCGGGGTGGCGCTTTCCACGACTGCTCCTTCTCTCGGCGCGCCGGATGGAGCACCGCACTCGCGTGTATGCGGCCGTCGCTGTGCGGCGGCTCCGGTTCCAGCGGGAGGCCGGGCGGGCTCGGATCGCCTCCGCGAGGCCGGGCCGGCCGGCGGACCTCCTGTGATCCGCCGGTGGCCCGGTCCTGGCTCCGGCGCGCGGCCCTGCCCAATGTTCCGAATGGCTATGCCAAATCGATTTGGCAACCTGCTGACAGGTTGCGCCTCGACGACCGGAGTGTCAACGGCTTGTGGCGAATCCGTTTCCTGTCGGGTCGAGGGGCCCGTGCGTCCGGGGACCGGTGCGCTCGCAGGACCTTGCACCGCCTCGGCACGCCCGTGGTCCGTGGTCGCTGCTGGCCTGCCCGACCGAGGCCCGTGGGGACGGCGCCGCCACAAAGGCATGCCGCTGCCCAGGGGCGGCCCTGCGGGCCACACCCCGGGCAGCGGCGATCACGGCGCTCACCGCGCGCGGGCCCTCACCACGCGCGCCGCTCGCGCCTCCTGGAGCGACTGGGACGGGCTCGCTCCGGGCTCAGGGGCGGTACGGGCCGGGCGGTGAGTGCCTGCCTCGGCCGGCGGGGGTCAGGAAGGTCAGGACGGACGCGTCCTCCTCGATCATCCCTACCAGCTCGGTGTTGAACGGCCGACCGTAGGGAGCGGCGATGTGCTCCGCGAAGGCAGCCTCGCTCCGGTACACCTCGAAGATCCAGTACGCGCGGGGATCCGACTCCTTGGTGTACACGTCGAAGGCGAGGTTGCCGGGCTCCGACCGGACCAGCCTGGCGAAATCCGCCACCAGGGCGGCGACTGACTCCTCGAATCCGGGCTTGGCCGTGAACTCGGCCAGCAGGGTCTTGTTCATGCCGGTTCCTCTCCGTCCGGGCGGCAGCGGATGCTGCGCCTGCAGAGCGTGTCGGGGCCGGGGATCGGTCGTCCCCGGCCGTTTGGGATGCCTGGCCGAGCCGGTGCGACGGCGGCCCGGGCACACGGCGGATGGTGGTGTCGGGCCCGGAGCGGCCCGCGGGGAAGCTCCGGCCCGTTCAGTGACCGGCGGTGCGACCCCAGGGCATGCCCGGGCATCCGGCCACGGCGCAGGCCCCGCCGTCAGCAGGGGGCGGTAGCGGGTGCGGTAGCGGGTGCGGACTCCATCTGGTGCGCCCACGGCGGGTTGGGGCCGGCGACCGAGCAGGTGAGAGCGGCGACCCGGGCCGCGTAGTGGCAGGCGTCGGAGACCTCGTCGACGGTCAGGGCGTCCAGCCGTCCGCCCAACCGTCCGGCCTGGGACAGCCGGTGGAGCAGACCTGCGGTGAACGAGTCGCCGGCACCGATGGTGTCCACGACCTCGACCCGCGGTGTGGGCACGAACACCCGGACACCGTCGAGGGAGGCGACCGCGCCGCGACCGCCCAGGGTGATCACCACCAGCCGGACTCCGGCCAGGTGCCAGGCGTCGCAGGCGCGCTCGGGCGTCACGCCCGGCATCAACAGCTCCAGATCGTCGGAACTGAGGCGCAGGACGTCGGCGAGTGCGCACCAGCGGGCCAGCCGCGCCCGGTAGACCGCCGGATCGACGAGCAGGGGGCGAACGTTGGGGTCGATCGAGACGGTCGCACCGCTGCGCGCACGGGTGAGCAGTTCCTCGATGTGCTCGCCGCCGGGGGCGCGGACCAGCGCGAGGGAGCCGGTGTGGAGGCACGCGGCGTCCTCGGGATGGGCGGCTGCGAGTTCGGCCTCGGTCCACTGCCAGTCGGCGGTGGCTTCGGCGTGGAAGGAGTACTGGGCCTGGCCGTGCTCGTCGAGGGTCGCGATGGCCAGGGTGCTGGGCTCGGGAGCGGTTACGACGCCGGCGAGGTCGACGCCGGAAGAGGCCAGGTGGGTGCGGAAGAGCGCGCCGAAGGCGTCGCGGGAGATCCGGCCGACGAAGCGGGTGGGGGTGCCGAGCCGGGCCAGTGCCGCGGCGGTGTTGGCCGGGCCGCCGCCCGGCAGGACGCGCAGGGCAAGCTCGCCGGGACGTGGCTGGACGGTGTCGGCGAAGGCGTCGGCGACGCACTCGCCGAGGACAGCGATCGGGCGCTGGACCATCGGTGCGCCTTTCGAGGTCTAGGGAGGTCTGGGGATGGGGGCCGGACGGTCTCAGGTCCGGGCTGCTGACTGCGCAGAACTTTTTCGCTGGTCAGCACGGGTGATTGCGGCTGCGTTACCCAGTTGTTACGCCAGTGGGGCTTGTGGCCCGGGTTTCGCAGACTTCATCATCACTCCCAAGCCAATGTCAACGCTGACATAAGTCAACGATGACATTTCTGATGCCGCTCACCCCCGCTCACCCTCGCCCTGACTACCCGGGCCGCACCTCCAGGAGCCACGATGTCCCTCGCCACCCGCACCACCCTGACCAGAGCCGCGGCCGTCCTGCTGGCCGGCGGCATGGCGCTCACGCTGTCCGCATGCGGCTCCGGCTCGAAGGGCTCCGCCGACACCGGATCCTCCGGCGGCGCGATCAAGGTCGGCCTGATCACCAAGACCGACACCAACCCGTTCTTCGTGAAGATGAAGGAGGGCGCGCAGAAGGCCGCCGAGGAGAACGGCGTCACGCTGAGCACGGCGGCCGGCAAGTTCGACGGTGACAACGCAGGCCAGATCGCGGCGATCGAGAACATGGTGGCCTCCGGCGTCAAGGGCATCCTGATCACCCCGAGTGACTCCAAGGCGATCCTGCCCGCGATCAAGAAGGCCCGGGACAAGGGCGTCCTGGTCATCGCCCTCGACAGCCCCACCGACCCGGTGGACGGCACCGACGCGCTGTTCGCCACCAACAACGAGAAGGCGGGCGTGCTGATCGGCCAGTACGCCAAGGCCGCCATGGCGGGCAAGACCGCGAAGATCGCGACCCTGGACCTCGCGCCGGGCGTCGCCGTCGGCCAGCTGCGCCACGACGGATTCCTGCAGGGCTTCGGCATCGCGGAGGGCGACCCGTCGGTGGTCTGCTCCCAGGACACCGGCGGCGATCAGGCCAAGGGCCAGACCGCAATGGAGAACTGCCTGCAGAAGTCCCCCGACATCAACGTCGTCTACACCATCAACGAGCCCGCCGCGCTGGGCGCCTACACCGCGCTCAAGGCCAAGGGCCGGGAGAAGGACGTCCTGATCGTCTCGGTCGACGGCGGCTGCACCGGTACCCGGGCCGTCAAGGACGGCAAGATCGCCGCAACCTCCCAGCAGTACCCGCTGGTGATGGCGTCCCAGGGCGTCAAGGCGGTCGCCGAGTTCGCCAAGTCCGATGTCAAGCCCATGGGTTACACCGACACCGGCGTCAACCTGATCACCGACAAGCCGCAGGCCGGCATCGTCGCCAAGGACACCACCTACGGCCTGGAGAACTGCTGGGGCTGATCCGGCCTCCCCTGAACCAGCGGCCCGGGCCGGCTCTCCTGCCCCGACCCGGACCGGGCCGCTCCCGTCCATCGCGACGCCGTCCGTTCGGCGCTCCCGATCCGCTCCACCGGCAAGGACCTCTCATGACCACATCCACCGCCCCGTACGGAAACCTCACCGGGCCGACAACGCTGCGCCGGCTGGCGACGGCCCCGATCGCGGGCCCGCTCGCCGCACTCGTGCTGGCCTGCGCCTTCTTCTCCCTGATGACGGACCAGTTCCTGTCCGGCGGCAACTTCTCCCTGATCATCCAGCAGGTGATGGTGGTCGGCGCGCTGGCCGTGGGGCAGACGCTGATCATCCTGACGGCCGGCATCGACCTGTCCTGCGGCGCGGTGATGGCCTTCGGTTCGATCGTGATCGCCAGGATGGCCGCTCAGGGGACCGTTCCGCCGCTGGTGGCGATCGTGCTGGGCCTCGCGGTGTGTGCGGGCTTCGGCCTGGTCAACGGCCTGCTGGTGAAGCTGATCCCGCTGCCTCCGTTCATCGTGACGCTCGGCATGCTGAACGTGGCCTTCGCGCTCACCCACATCTACTCCAACGAGCAGACCGTCACCGACCTGCCCAGCGAGCTGACGTTCCTCGGCGCCACGTTCCCGCTCGGCGACACCGACGTCACCTACGGCTCGCTCGTCGCCCTGGCACTGTTCGCCGTGTTCGCCTACCTGCTGAGCAGCACCTCCTGGGGCCGGCACGTCTACGCCCTCGGCAACAGCCCCGAGGCCGCCCGCCTCAACGGCATCCGCACCGGCCGCCTCACCATCAGCCTCTACGCGCTCGCCGGACTGGTCTACGGCATCGCCGCACTGCTGCTGATCTCCCGCACCGGCGTCGGCGACCCGCAGGCAGGACAGACCGACAACCTCGACAGCATCACCGCAGTGGTCCTCGGCGGCACGAGCCTGTTCGGCGGCCGCGGCAGCGTGCTCGGCTCCCTGATCGGCGCCCTCATCGTCGGGGTATTCCGCAACGGCCTCCAGCTAATGGGCGTCGCCTCCATCTACCAGACCCTGATCACCGGCGTCCTGGTCATCCTCGCCGTCACCGTCGACCAGATCTCCCGGAAGAGGACCCGCTGATGAGCACTCCCACTGCCACCACCACTCCCGTGATCCAGGCCAGGGGTCTGGTCAAGCGCTACGGTCACGTCACCGCCATCGACGGCGCCGACTTCGACCTGCTGCCCGGCGAGGTCATGGCCGTCATCGGCGACAACGGCGCCGGCAAATCCAGCCTCATCAAGGCCCTCACCGGCGCCGTCACGCCCGACGAGGGCGAGATCCGCCTGAACGGCGAGGTCATCCGCTTCAACGGACCGCAGGACGCCCGGGCCCACGGCATCGAAACCGTGTACCAGGATCTCGCGGTGGCCGCCTCGATGGACATCGCCTCCAACATGTTCCTCGGCCGCGAACTGCGCCGACCCGGCCCGCTCGGCAGCGTCCTGCGGATGCTGGACAAGAAGCGGATGCGCGAGGAGGCCGCCGCGCACATGGCCGACCTCAAGATCGGCCTGCGCTCACTCACCCAGCCGGTGGAGACGCTCTCCGGCGGCCAGCGCCAGGCCGTGGCCGTCGCCCGCTCGGTCGCCTGGGCCCGCAGCGTCGTCGTGATGGACGAACCCACCGCGGCCCTGGGCGTCAAGGAGTCCGGCCAGGTCCTCGACCTGATCCGCCGGGTCCGCGACAAGGGGCTGCCGGTTGTCCTGATCAGCCACAACATGCCGCACGTCTTCGAGATCGCCGACCGGATCCACGTCCATCGGATGGGCCGGCGCGAGGCCCTGATCAAGCCGTCCGACTACTCCATGTCGGAGGTCGTCGCCATCATGACGGGCGCGCTCACCGTCGACCAGGACCACGGCGGTACTGTCGTGGCGGATGCCCGGGCCGTCAAGGCCGCCGGGGTCCGTCCGAACTGATCAGACAGTCTTCGCAAGCGCTCCGCTCACGACACCGGGGCCCTGCGCTCGACGAAGCCGGAACGGTGGGTACATGGCCTCGCCCCGTCGCACGACGCTGCACGATGTGGCACAGGAGGTCGGCGTCAGCGCCAAGACCGTCTCCCGGGTGCTGAACGGCGACGGGCCGACCTCCGCGGCAACCCGGGAGAAGGTCATGGCGGCGGTCGAGAAGCTGGGCTTCCAGCCCAACCTGATGGCCCGCAACATGCGCGTCGGCGGCCCGGACAGCACCGTCGGCCTGATCATCCCCGACATGGGCAACCCGTTCTTCGGAACCGTCGCCGGCGGGATCGAGAGCGCGGTGCGCGAGAGGGGACTGACCCTGCTGATGGGATCCTGCGCCGACGACCCCGACCGGGAGCGTGCGCTGATCACCACCTTCCTGGCCCGTCGTGTCAGCGCCCTGATGGTGGTGCCCGCCGCAGGGGCCGACCACGCCCACCTGCGGACGGCCCGGACCGGCGGGATGCCGGTGGTCTTCCTCGACCGCCCCGGAACCGGGCTCACCGCCGACAGTGTGGTCAGCTCCAACCGGGACGGCGCCCGTGAGGGCACCGCCCACCTGATCGTCGGCGGTCACCGGCGGATCGCCTTCGTCGGCGACCGGCCGACGACCCTCTACACCCGCCGCGAGCGCCTCGCCGGATACCGCGAGGCACTCGAAGCCGCCCACCTGCCCTACGACCGCTCGCTCGTGCTCGACGGCCACACCGAGGCCGAGGCCGCCGAGGCCGTCCTGCGCGTGCTGCACAGTCCACAGCCTCCGACCGCGATCCTCGCGGCCAACAACTTCGCCGCCATGGGCACCGTGCTCGGCATGGTCCGTGCCGGCCGGCGCGACATCGCCCTCGTCTCCTTCGACGACCTGCCGTTCGCGGAGGTGCTGGAACCCGCCATCACCACGGTCGCCCAGGACCCGGCCGCCATCGGCACAGCCGCAGCCGAGATCGCCCTTGCCCGCCTCGACGGTGACCGCACCCGGGCGCGCACCGTCACCGTCCCCACCCGCCTCATCCCCCGCGGATCCGGCGAACTCCCGCCCTCCGCCTAGCAGTACCGCACCGCTGCCCCACCAACGGCCCGCACTGTCACCGCGACCGCCGTCCCGCCGCCGTGCCCCGGCGCAGCCACATCTCGGCGCAGCCATGCCCCGACGAACGGCGATCGCGCTCACCCCCACCCGAAGCTCTTCGAAGGAGCTCTCCATGCCCGTGTCCCGACGTACCCGCCGCTCCTCGCTGGCCGTCCTGGCCACCGCCGTCTGCCTCGGACTGACCGCGGGATCCCCCGCGGTGGCGGACACCGCGCCGTTCCAGGAGCAGTACCGCCCCCAGGTGCACTACACCCCCGCGCAGAACTGGATGAACGACCCCAACGGGCTCGTGTACTACAAGGGCGAGTACCACCTCTTCTACCAGTACAACCCGAACGGCAACTCCTGGGGCGACATGTCCTGGGGCCACGCCGTCAGCACCGACCTCATCCACTGGAAGGAGCTGCCGCTGGCCATCCCCCGCACCGACGACGAGATGATCTTCTCCGGCAGCGTCGTCGTCGACACCGACAACACCTCCGGCCTCGGCACCCGCAAGAACCCCGCCATGGTCGCGGTGTACACCAGCGCCTACAACGACGGAAAGCAGGCCCAGTCGCTGGCCTACTCCATCGACCGCGGCCGCACCTGGACCAAGTACACCGGCAACCCGGTGCTCGACATCGGCTCCCACGCCTTCCGCGACCCGAAGGTCCAGTGGTACGCCCCGACCCGCAGCTGGCTGATGACCGTCTCCCTGGCCGACGAGCACAAGGTGGAGTTCTACACCTCCAAGGACCTCAAGTCCTGGATCCTCCTCAGCGAGTTCGGCCCCGCCGGGGCCACCGGTGGTGGCTGGGAGTGCCCCGATTTCTTCCCCCTCGCCGTCGACGGCGACCCCAAGCACGTCAAGTGGGTCATGGTCGTC
Organism: Kitasatospora sp. NE20-6; assembly: GCF_045862635.1. Lineage (NCBI taxonomy): Bacteria > Bacillati > Actinomycetota > Actinomycetes > Kitasatosporales > Streptomycetaceae > Kitasatospora > Kitasatospora sp. NE20-6. Next base: position 3,832 of record NZ_BPRL01000106.1, on the reverse strand, counting down.
AACATCAACCCCGGCGGCATCGCCGGCGGCTCCGGCGCCCAGTACTTCGTCGGCGACTTCGACGGCACCACCTTCACCCCCGACGACAACGGCTCCTACACACCGCCCAACGGCACCGTCCTGCAGGACTTCGAGCAGGGCGACTACGCGGCCTGGGCCACCACCGGAACGGCCTTCGGCACCGGACCGGCCACCGGCTCCCTGCCCGGACAGTCCGCGATCACCGGCATCGAGGGCACTGGCCACGCCAACAGCTTCCACGACGGCGACAGCACCACCGGCACCCTCACCTCACCCGCGTTCACTGCCACCAGCAACTACCTGAACTTCAAGGTCGGCGGCGGCAACCACCCCCACAACCCGAACGCCGTCACCGACCCGCAGCCCACCCCCACCGGCACCGTCCTCGCCGACTTCGAGGGCGACACCTACGGCGCCTGGACCACCACCGGCACCGCCTTCGGCACCGGACCGGCCCAGGGCACCCTCCCCGGCCAGATGGACGTCTCGGGCTACACCGGCTACGGACTGGCCAACAGCTTCCTCCAGGGCGACGCCACCACCGGCACCCTCACCTCGCCGACGTTCACCATCGACAAGAAGTACCTCGACTTCCTCATCGGCGGCGGCACCCACCCCGCCAACTCCGACTCCCCCACCACCATCGAACTCGTCGTCGACGGCAAGACCGTCCGCAGCGCCACCGGCAGCAACAACGAGCACCTCGACTGGGCCTCCTGGGACCTGTCCGACCTCCGGGGCAAGACCGCCCAGATCAAGATCGTGGACCAGAACATCGGCGGCTGGGGCCACATCAACGTCGACCAGGTCGTCCTGTCCGACACCCAGGCCAAGCCCCAGTCCAGCGAGACCGCGGTCAACCTGATCGTCGATGGCAAGGTCGTGCAGAGCGCCACCGGCTCCGACAGCGAGACCCTGGACTGGGCCTCCTTCGACCTGCGCCCCTACAAGGGCAAGCAGGTCCAGGTCCAGATCGCCGACCTGAACACCGGCGGCTGGGGCCACATCATGGCCGACCAGTTCACCACCGCCGACCAGCCCGCCCTCTCCACCCTCCAGCGCGCCCACTGGGTCGACTTCGGCAAGGACTTCTACGCCGCCGTCACCTACAACGACGCACCCCGCGGCGAGCGCACCATGATCGGCTGGATGAGCGACTGGCAGTACGCCGGCAACACCCCCACCACCCCCTGGCGCAGCGCCCAGAGCCTGCCCCGCACCCTGCAGCTGCGCACCGTCGGCGACCGCCTCCAGCTCACCCAGCAGCCGGTCCGGTCCCTGAACACACTGCGGCAGGGACCGGCCGTCGCCCTCAACCACCTCACCGTCCGGCCCGGTACCACCGCCCTGCCCTCCCGCGGCAACGGCAAGGCCCTCGACATCGACGCCGTCTTCTCCCCCGCCGACGCCGCGAAGTTCGGCCTCAAGGTCCGCACCGGCGCCGGTCAGGAGACCGTCATCGGCTACGACACCGCCAACCAGCAGCTCTACGTCGACCGCACCAAGTCCGGTGCCGTTGACTTCGACCCCAACTTCCCCGGCATCCAGACCGCCCCGCTCAAGCCCCAGAAGGACGGCAAGATCCACATCCGGGTCGTCGTCGACTGGTCCTCGGTCGAGGTGTTCGGCGGCCAGGGCGAAGCCGTGATCACCGACCAGGTCTTCCCCGACCCCAGCAGCCAGGGCGTCCAGCTGTTCACCGAGGGCGGCTCCGCCCGCCTCGACAGCCTCAAGCTCTGGCACCTCGGCTCCTACCGGAGCAAGTAAAAGCCCCGTGCGGGGGCGGGCTCGAGGGTGCCCGCCCCCGCACGGTCCACCCGGCCCCGTCGTCGCACGGGCACAGGGTGCGTCCCGTCCGATCGGGAGACCGGGACCCGGCCGTATCCGTCCCGGCCTCCGCCAGAGAACTCCGCGCCATCCCCCACCCCGCGGCCTGCCCCACCGCACCACCCCCACCGTGGCACGCCGCTCCCGAGGACCCACCCGCACGGGCACCCCACCCGCCCCGGGGTCCGAACCCGAGGAGACCCACATGCGCGACCGAACCGTCACGCACCACCGCTCCAAGCGCCTGCTCGCCCTCTCCGCCGCCGCCGTCCTCGGCCTGGCGTTCCTCGCGCCCTCCGCCGACGCGCAGACCTCGTACACCGAGACCTACCGGCCCCAGCTGCACTTCTCGCCCGCCCAGAACTGGATGAACGACCCCAACGGCCCGATCTGGTACAAGGGCACCTACCACCTCTTCTTCCAGTACAACCCCTCGGGGAACACCTGGGGCAACATGTCCTGGGGACACGCGACCAGCCCCGACCTGGTCCACTGGACCGAGCAGCCGATCGCCCTCCCGCAGGACGCCAACGAGATGGTCTTCTCCGGCGGAGTCGTCCTCGACAAGAACAACACCACCGGCTTCGGCACCAGCACCAACCCCCCGCTGGTCGCGATCTACACCAGCTACCGCAAGTCCGACGGCGTGCAGGCCCAGTCGCTGGCCTACTCCACCGACAGCGGCACCACCTGGACCAAATACGCCGGCAGCCCCGTCCTCAACATCGGCTCCCAGAACTTCCGCGACCCCAAGGTCTTCTGGAACGCCCAGACCAACAGCTGGCTCATGACGGTCGCCCTGTCCGCCGACCACAAGGTGAGCTTCTACTCCTCCCCCAACCTGAAGACCTGGACCAAGCTCAGCGACTTCGGGCCGGCCGGCGCCACCGGCGGCCTGTGGGAGTGCCCGGACCTCTTCCAGCTCCCGGTGGACGGCGACCCGGCGCACACCAAGTGGGTCCTGGTCGTCAACATCAACCCCGGCGGTCCCCAGAACACCTCCGCCGCGCAGTACTTCGTCGGCGACTTCGACGGCACGACCTTCACCCCGGACGGAACCACCCCCTCCACACCATCCACGGGAACGGTCCTCGCCGACTTCGAGGGGAGTGCCTACGGATCCTGGACGACCACCGGCACCGCCTTCGGCACCGGCCCCGCCCAGGGCACCCTGCCCAACCAGCAGAGCGTCACCGGCTACCTCGGCAAGGGACTCGTCAACTCCTTCCTCCAGGGCGACGCGACCGCCGGCACCCTCACCTCCCCGGCCTTCACGGTGGACAAGCCGTACCTGAACTTCCTGGTCGGCGGCGGCAACCACCCCAACTCCCAGCCCAACCCCACCACCGTCAACCTGGTGGTCGACGGAGCGGTGGTCAGGACCACCACCGGCAAGGACAACGAAACGCTCGACCAGACCCAGTGGGACCTGCACGACCTGGCCGGCAAGCAGGCCCGGATCCAGATCGTCGACAACAACACCGGCGGCTGGGGCCACATCAACGCCGACCAGTTCACCCTCACCGACCAGGGCCCGAAGATCCTCGCCGACTTCGAGGGGAGTGCCTACGGATCCTGGACGACCACCGGCACCGCCTTCGGCACCGGCCCCGCCCAGGGCACCCTGCCCAACCAGCAGAGCGTCACCGGCTACCTCGGCAAGGGACTCGTCAACTCCTTCCTCCAGGGCGACGCGACCGCCGGCACCCTCACCTCCCCGGCCTTCACGGTGGACAAGCCGTACCTGAACTTCCTGGTCGGCGGCGGCAACCACCCCAACTCCCAGCCCAACCCCACCACCGTCAACCTGGTGGTCGACGGAGCGGTGGTCAGGACCACCACCGGCAAGGACAACGAAACGCTCGACCAGACCCAGTGGGACCTGCACGACCTGGCCGGCAAGCAGGCCCGGATCCAGATCGTCGACAACAACACCGGCGGCTGGGGCCACATCAACGCCGACCAGTTCACCCTCACCGACCAG
>NZ_BPRL01000105.1:0-21789 GCF_045862635.1 Kitasatospora sp. NE20-6 | reverse complement strand
CGGGCCGGTGGATGCTCACGAACGCCTCCCGGACGGGGCCGACAGATCCCGTTGAGGACCCGAGGTCAGTCAGTCGCTGGGTCAGACCCCGCCGGGAGACGCTCATGAACATCCTCACTGTCAGTCGCCGAGGACGGTGTTGGAGGTGATCGTGGAGGTGGAACCGTCGACGGTGACCACGTGCCGGACGCCGTCCGGACCGAGGACCACCGCCTGCCAGGCCCGGCCACCACCGGTGGCCGGCACGGCGCGCAGCGTCTCGACCTTGCCGCCCGGCACGCCGGACGACGCCTTGACCACGGCGTCCGCGGCGTCCAGTGCCGGAAGCGGCGCCGGGGCCCGGACCGGACCGGCGTCGCCGACGCTCCGGTCGTCCTCCTGCTCCCCGTCGCTCTGCTCCCCGTCGCTCACGTCCCCGCGGTGCGTCCGCGTACGGTCATGGCCCCGGCCGTCGGCGCGCGCGTCATCCCGGCCGTCGCCGCGGACCGAGGACCTGCTGTCTTCCTCGAAGCCGTGATGCACCGCGACCGCGACCGTACCGCCGGCTATCAGCACCACGACCGCGACCGCGCCGACCCACGACGCCACCCGCCCCGACAGCCGCCTCCGGACGACGCGCCCCGATGCCGGCCTCTCCTGCGTCTCCTGGGACTCCTGCCCGCCCACGGACTCGTCCATCATGCTCACCCGGCTCCCCGACGGGTCCGGGCGCTGCGCCCGGACGATGGGCACAGCATGGCGGGAGCACACTGAAGGGTTCCTGAAGACCTGAAGACGCCTTCAGCTCCCGGCACCGGCGACCTGCCACCCTGGAAGGTATGCGCGTACTGGTGGTGGAGGACGAACAGCGGCTGGCGTTGGCGGTCAAGCACGGGCTGGAGGCCGAGGGCTTCAGCGTCGACATCGTCCACGACGGCCTGTCGGGCCTGGCCCGGGCCACCGACCACGCCTACGACGTGATCATCCTCGACATCATGCTGCCCGGCCTCAACGGATACCGGGTCTGCTCCCGGCTGCGGGCCGCCGGCAGCGACGCGGGCATCCTGATGCTCACTGCGAAGGACGGCGAGTGGGACGAGGCCGAGGCCCTGGACACCGGCGCCGACGACTACCTCTCCAAGCCCTTCAGCTTCGTCGTCCTGGTCGCCCGCCTCAGGGCCCTCGCCCGCCGGATCGGATCCCGCGCCCCGCAGCGCACCGTACTCGGTGACCTGGTGGTCGACTCCGCCGCCCGCACCTGCACCCGCGCCGGTACGCCGGTCGCGCTCACCCCCCGCGAGTTCGCACTCCTGGACCACCTCGCCCGCCGAGCCGGCGAAGCCGTCTCCAAGCGCGACATCCTTGAGGAGGTCTGGGACAGCGGCCCCGACAGCGACCCCAACACCGTCGAGGTCCACATCAGCTCGCTGCGGCGCAAGATCGACGCCCCGTTCGGGCGGACCGCCGTCCAGACCGTCCGCGGCTCCGGCTACCGCCTGGCGGCCGACGGTGGCTGACAAGCACGCCGGGCCGACCGGCTCCGCCCGCCGCCGTGCGTCCGCGTCCCTGCAGCAACTCACCGCCAGGCCCCGCATCGCGCAACTGATCACCCGCATCGCACCCAGGTCGGTCCGGACCCGCACCACGCTCGCGGCGTGCATCGGCGTGGCGGCCGTCCTGCTCGCCGCATCGGCCGCCGTACTGCTGCTCCTGCGCGTCAACCTGGAGCGCAGCGTCGAGGCCGGGGCCCGCGAGCAGGCGCAGGTGGTGGGGCGGCTCGCCTCCGACGGCCGTCTGCCGAACCCCGTCCCGCTCGACCACGGCACCGATTTCATCCAGGTCACCGATGCCGGCGGCACCGTCGTGGCAGCCAGTCAGAACCTGGCAGGCCGGCCGGCGCTCACCCCCGCCGGCACCTCCGACGGACACGACAGCTTCGACCTCGACACGCTCGGCGACGAGCACCACCAGCGCGTCACCACCCTCACCGCCGACACCCCGACCGGCACCGTCACCATCCGCGTCGGCGCGTCCCTGCACACCGCCGACACCGCCGAGGACCTCACCACCGCCGCCCTCGCCGCACTCAGCGGCCTGCTCGTGGTCACCGTCGGCGTCGTCACCTGGCGGGCCACCGGCCGCGCCCTGCGCCCCGTCGAGGCGATCCGCGCCGAGGTCGCGGCCATCGGCGACCGCGACCTCGACCGGCGCGTGCCCGAACCCGGCAGCGACGACGAGATCGCCCGCCTCGCCCGCACCATGAACGGCATGCTCGACCGGCTGGAGGCCGCCGGGGTCCGCCAGCGCCGCTTCATCGCCGACGCCTCCCACGAACTGCGCAGCCCCCTCGCCGTCCTGCGCACCCAGCTCGAAGTCGCCCACACCCACCCCGACCCCGACGTCCGCGCCGACATGGTCGCCGGCGCACTCCAGGACACCGACCGGCTCCAGTCCCTCGCCACCGACCTCCTCCTGCTGGCCCGCCTCGACGCCACCGGCCACGACGGACCGCGCGAGGACATCGACCTCACCGAACTCGTCCGCACCACCGTCGAAGCGCGCTCCGGGCAGCGGCCCGCCGTCACACTGGACCTCACCGGCCGAGCCGCCGTCACCGGCAACCCGATGTGGCTCGGCAGGCTGCTCACCAACCTCCTCGACAACGCCCAGCGCCATGCCCGCACCACCGTCACCGTGCGCCTCGCCTTCGACCCCGCAGCCGGGCAGGCCGTCATCGACGTCACCAACGACGGGCCCGCCGTCGACCCGGCCGAACGCGAAAAGGTCTTCGAACGCTTCACCCGCCTCGACGACGCCCGCAGCCGCGACGACGGCGGCACCGGCCTCGGCCTGCCCATCGCCCGCGACATCACCACCATCCACGGCGGCACCCTCACCATCGAGGACACCTCCGACGGCTGCACCTTCCGCGCCCGCCTGCCCGCCCACCGGAATCCCGACCCCGGCACCGGATGACCAGGGCACCGCACCCGTCGGGCCGGCGTGCCGCACAGCCCGGAGCACCAGCTCCCGGCATGGGCACCGGCAGCTGATCGGGACTCGCCCGTGTCCCGTCCCGGCCGTCAGCCCGTGGGAAGTGACACCACGGACCTTGCACCGTCGGACGTGGGCGCGAGGGTGATGACACCCCCGGCGGCGCGGGCGAGGCGGCGGCCCAGGAGCCTGCCTCACCAGAGACCGATGTTCCGTCGCCGCAAAGACCGGTGGGAGAAACGCAGTCCCGGGACCGACCACCTGCCCGGGGAACCCGACCGGACCCACCGGCCGGGTCCAACACGTACTCGCCCTCGCCGATCGCACCGCCACACGGGTGCCCGCCCCCCGGAGGGGACGGGCACCCTGGCGCGAGGCCGAGTCAGGACGGGACCGAGGGCTCGTCGGGGTCAGGGAGCCCAGGGTGCGTCGAGGGCCCAGGTGCTGTCGGCGGTGAGGCCCTGGGGGCGGTTGAAGCTGTCGCCGTTGCCGGAGGAGATGTACACCGCGGAGTCGTAGTGGCGCAGGTACGAGCCCGGGATGTTGATCGACTCGAAGGAGACGCCGGTGCCGCTGAGCCCGGGCCGGGCGCAGAACGTGGCGTCCTGCCGGAACAGGGTCGAGCCGTCGTCCGCTGCCAGGCGTGCCCGGCTGTCGGCGTGCCGCAGGAACTGGCCGGGGTAGTTCACCGACTCGAAGGAGTAGCAGGAGGAGTCGGCGAGACCGCGTCGCACCGTGAACGTGGCGTCCTGCTTCAGCAGGCTGCTGCTGCCGGAGTTCACGACCTCGGTCGAACCCAGGTTGTCGGAGTGCCGGACGTACCGGTCGGTGAAGCCCCACGTGGTCACCCGCAGCGACTTGCGGACGTCCGTCGCCAGGACCGCGGAGCTGCGCCACAGTGCGGGCTCGCTCGTGTTCCAGGTGGCGTCGGCGGCGAAGGAGCCGGCTGCGTCCCAGGCGTTCGGGCCGCCGCTGCGGGCGAGGTACACGTTGTCGGCGTAGTGCCGCAGGTAGCTGCCGGGGAAGTTCAGCGACTCGAACGACGTGCCTCCTGCCGCCAGGCCGGGCCGGCTGCACCAGGTGGCGTCCGCGGCGAACGAACCGCCGGTGTCCGCGTCGACGCGTGCCCGGCTGTCGGCGTGGCGCAGGTAGCGGCCCGGGAAGTTGACCGACTCGAAGGAGTAGCAGCGGGGATCGGCCAGGCCGGTGACGGTGCGGAAGGAGGCGTCCTGGCGGGCGCCGTCCGCCGAGGCGGTGTTCAGCACGTCGGTGCGGGCCAGGGAGTTCGCGTGCCGCAGGTAGCGGTCGGTGAAGCCGGGCGTGGCCACCCGGAACGACCGGACATGCCCGAGAGTGAGGGGGGCAGGGGAGTTGAGGTTGCGTGAGGCGTTGATGAGCGAGGCGTGGGCCTGGCGCAGCTGGGCGGTGTCGACCTTCTGCACGCGCCGGTCGTAGGTGAACAGTCCGTTGTACTCGCCCTCGACGTCGGTGATCTCGGTGTAGACGTACGCGGACAGGCCCTTGGTGGTCATGAGCTGCTGCACGTCACGGACCATGCCGGTGTAGCGGTCGGTGAGCTGCGCGCTGCTGTAGACCTGCTCGTAGGCGAAGAACTCGTTGTTGGGGCTGTACTCGTGGCCGGGTGTGCGCAGGCCGATGCCGCCGAACTCGCCGAGGACGGAGACGCGGGTGGCCGAGGGGCGCGGCCCGTCGGGGCCGGTGTAGACGTGCCAGTCCATGATGTCGCCGGTGCCCGGGTCCCCCTTGGAGACACAGCAGTTGTAGCCGCTGTGGGGGTTGATCAGGCGGGTCGGGTCGTAGTTCTTCAGGTCGGTGGTGATGCGCTGGGTGGCGGCCAGGTCCCACTCGCCCCAGCCCAGTTGACCACGCGAGCAGGCACCGCGGCCCGGGGGATGACACCTGACGGCCCCTCACCCACCGCCCCGGTCCGGGCAACCGGCGACCGGCGACCGGCGACCACGAGGCGGACGCATGCCGGGCCCGCGACAGGACAGACCGACCCGCGACCGATCCCCATCCACGACGTCGGACTTGCCCTGATTGCCGACCAACAGCGAACGGGCAGGCGAGAACCCGAACGCGACGGAAGACGATCACCGGAGGTGGAACAACAAGCTCAGCTTGTTGTTCACCGACGTCGGCGCTTCAGGGTGAAGGCGAGGAGGCTCGGGTCGGCGCCGACAGCCGTACGCGCCCTGCGTGAGTTCCGCGATCCGGTCCCGGCGGAGGAACTGGAGCAGTTCGAGACCGATGTGCTCGCCGGGTTCGTCCTCGCGCGGGCTTCGGCAGGGCCGGCGGACGGCACCATCCGCGGGGACGTCGGGCACTTGGACCAGATGCGGGCCTGGTTCGGCCGGCCGCTGCGGGATACGGGCCGGCCGACTCAGGGGTGGGCTTGATCCGCGCGCCCGGCAACGCGCCGCCCGGCCCTGGGGGCACGACGGGAACCCGCCCGGGCGACAGGACCGGGCGGAGGCGGTCACGCGCGGCCGGACTCCGGCCCTTCGGCCGTGTCCGGCCGCGCGGCGTCTCCTCGCATCACCGCGTACCGCACCGCGTCCCGCCACTGCCCGTCGCGGAACCCCACGGCGCGCATCACGCCTTCACGGGTGAACTCGACCTTCTCCGGCGATCGTTGCTCGGCGACGTTGCCAGTCCCGGTGTTCGCTTCGAGCCGTACGACGGGAGAGTGCGCGAACAGGTGGTCGACGAGGAGGCGCTGCGCGGCGGCGCCGATGCCCCGGCCGCGTGCCTCGGGCCGCAGTTGCGCGCCGACGTTCCGGTACGGGGTGCGCCCCGCGCCGGGTCCGGCGTCAGGCGACGATCCCGAGCGCGCCGCCGTTGAACATGCCGGTACCTCAGAAGATCTGAATAGATGCGATGTTCGGCGGCTGGTTGGGGAAGGTCACGATGTTCCAGCGGCTGATCCTGACGGTAGCGCCGTTGGCGTCGTTCATCTGGATGTCGTTGTTCCCGGTGGAGATCTTGTCCACCCAGGCGCCAATTCCGAGTCCCATGGTTCCCGCGTTGGCGGCGCAGAATTCGAAGGGCCCGGAAGGGCCGGAAATGAGCGGACGAGTGTAATGGCCCCATATGTGCAGCAAGTCGCCAGTGGTGCAAGATGTCTGATTCATGGCGTGCGCGGCATTCACCGGAGTTGCAACGCTGAAGCCTGCGGCCAGTAACGCTACAGCGAACAGGCTCCGGGCGGTCTTTTTGACGGTGGGCACGATGTGATATCTCCTTGATGGTCGGGGCCACGCTGTTCGGGCCGGGGTTGTGTCCGAACGATGAGGCAACTGCCCGGTCAGGCAAGACAGTCGGCCATTCTGCGTTTCGATCCTGACGCAGCGCCGTCTCGGCCAGGAACGACGCGTGAGGTTTGTTGCCTTTTCGTTATACGGACCCCCGTGCCCGCGCGTTCTGCACCGTTGCGGACGTGGGAGCCGGGGGCGCGCTGCGGGGATCGGGGATGTCCACCGACTTCGGCCGGTCAGGGTGACGCTGGTTCGTCGAGGTCGGGCCGGTGCCGGCCATGAAGCTTCGAGGGTGCCGAGCCGGTGCTGAAGGCGCTTGAGCTGATTGCGTGTGCGACCTCCCTTGAGTTCCCCTGAGCCCTTGCTGAGCTTGACTCTGTCGGTGATCTTGGTGCTCCCTGGCTGAGCAGGGTTCGCCAGGACTTCGACCGGGGAATCCCGTGCTGGTTCAGGAAGATCTGGAAGGCGGTCGGCGGTCTCGGTGAAGGGGCACCTCAGTTGCCGGCCGGCCGCTCGGTCGTTCAATGTTCACGGCGATGGCCGTGAGGGCGTGTTGCAGGTGGGATTTCGGCTGTCCTCGACAGCGGCGGCCGGGGCACCGCCATGGTGCCGTCGGCGCCGTCCGGACCGGCCTGGCGGACGTCCACGGATCGAAAGGACGTCTCACCAGTCCGAGTTGGTCGCACCCAGACTCAGCAGGACCTGGTCGAAGGTGTTGCCGTCGTTGTCGTCGGTGTACGACATCGCGAGTGTGCCGAACGGGGAGGAAGCCACCGCGACCTGCTCCTGCCGACCGGTCGTGACCTGACTGACGGACTGGGCCGGCAACCGGCCGGCGAAGGTGCCGTCGGGGTTGAGGCCCCTGGCCCAGACCGCTGGATCGGTGCCGGAGACGCTCCAGCCGACCACGGCGTCGCGCTGGTCGTCGATGCCGACCGTGGGGTTGCCGGCTCCTGCCGCGCCGGAGATCTCGACCTCGGCCGAGCCGGCGGTGCCGGTCGCGGTGAACGATCGGGCCCAGACGCCACGGGTGCCGGTGTGATCGGACTCCCATGCCACGGCGAAGTCGCCGTTGAAGGCGGCGGCCACGGACGGGCGTTGCTGCTGCCCCGCACCGAGGCTGTTGGCGCTGCGGCGGGTGAGTGCGACGGCCCCGTTCGCCTTGGCCAGCCTCACCAGGCCGATCTGGTAGGAGCCGTTGTTGTCGGTGTCCTCGTCCCAGACGACGACGGCGTCGCCCGAGGCGGAGGTTGCGACGTCGGGGTTGTGGTGCGCGCCGCCGGCCGCGTTGACCGTCACCTCGTAGGCCTTCGTCGTGGTCCCGGTGAACCCGGCTGCCTTCACCGTCGCCGCCGCGGTGCCCTGGATGTCCTCCCACACCACGGAGAACGCGACCGCGCTGGCGCTGTTGGGCGCGCCGTCCGGATCGACCGCGACGCGCGGACGGATCTGCTGGCCGTCGGCGCTCGTGTTGGCCCGGCCGGAGCCGAGGACTGCACCGGCCGGGGAGAGCACCCGGTAGACGATGTTGTAGAGGCCGTTGCCGTCCGGGTCCTCCGCCCACACGACGACGGCGTTGCCCCGGTCGTCGAGTCCCACGTCGGGCTGGAGGTGCCGCCAGGCCGTGCCCGCGGTCCCGCCGGCCGAGAGCTTCGCCTCGTAGGCCGAGACGCCGTTGCGGTACATCCGCACCCACACGTCGCTGTGCGCGTCGTCGCCGGCGCTGGTCGAGTCGCGGTCGTCCTCCCAGACCACCGCGACGTCGCCGAGGCGGTCGGCCGCGATCGAGGCGGAGTCCTGGTCACCGGCGGAGTCGCTGTTCGCGGTCACCCAGGACGAGGGCCCCGCCGCCGAGGCCGGGGCGACCATGGCGAGGACCGCGGCGAAACCGGCGACGGCTGCGCCGAGTACGGAGAGCTTACGCATCGGCCAACCCCGGCTGTCCGTCGTGGATGACAAAGGTCCGGGCGGTGGTCGCCGCCGCGCCGTGCTCGGTCACCGTCGCCACCGACCGGAAGTCGGCCGTGAGCTGCGACGGCGTGATGTGCGTGCGGACGTAGCCGCGCCGATCGGAGTAGAAGCGCAGATGCGGGTTGAGCGATCCGTTGGGGATCGTCGTCGTGGTGCTTCCGTTGCCGCCGCTGGTGATGGAGGTACAGACGAGCTCGGAGCCGATCGTCGCCGACGACGGATCGGTGTAGTCGGCCTTGAGGTTGTTGCCCCACGACGCGTGCACGTCACCGGTGAGGACGACCGGGTTGCGCACGGCCCGGTCGATGATGCCCTGCTGGATCCGCGTCCGGCCGGCCCGGTACCCGTCCCAGGCATCCATGTTCATCGCGCCGGACGAGTCCACGTTGCGGGCGAAGAAGACCTGCTGGCCGATGAGGTCCCAGGTGCTCAGGTGCTGGCCGAGTCCGTCGAGCAGCCATGCCTCCTGGGCCGCACCGGTGATCGAACGTCCGGCCAGATCGGCGTCGGCGCAGACCTTCGTCCCGTCGCCGCAGGCCTGGTCGTCGCGGAACTGACGGGTGTCGAGCATGTGGAACGTGGCGAGGGTGCCCCAGCGGACCCGGCGGTAGAGCTGGATGCTGTTGCCGGAGGGCGCCGCGGCGGCCCGCAGCGGCATGTTCTCGAAGTAAGCCTGGTACGCGGCGGTGCGTCGCGCAGTCCACTGGGCCGCCGTCAGTGAAGGGCTGCTGTCGGCACGGACCATGCTGGCGTAGTTGTTCTCCACCTCGTGGTCGTCCGGCACCACCAGCCACGGCGCGATCGCGTGCGCGGCCTGCAGGTCCGGGTCGCTGCGGTAGAGCGCGTAACGGCGGCGGTAGTCGGCCAGCGACACGATCTCGCTGCCGAGGTGCTGGCGCACGGCGCCGGAGGTGACGCCGCCCTCGTAGATGTAGTCGCCCAGGTGCAGGATCAGGTCGGGGCGGTCGTCGGCCATGCGGCGGTAGGCGGTGTAGTAGCCCTGCTCGTAGTGGGCGCACGAGGCGAAGGCCATCGTGAAGTCACGCCCGACCGTGGCCGGCGCCGGCGCGGTGCGGGTGCGGCCCACCGGGGAGATGAATCCCTGGGCCCGGAACCGGTAGTAGTACTCCGAGTCCGGGGCGAGTGCACCGGCCAGCACGTGCACCGAGTGGGCCTGGGCATAGCGGGCGGTGACCGTACCGGAGCTGACGAGGGTGGTGAAGTTCTGGTTGGTCGACACCTGCCAGTCGACGGCGACGTCGGCGTTGGGCATGCCGCCCTGACCGTCCGCGTTGGTCGGTGTGGGAGCCAGGCGCGTCCAGAGCACCACACTGCTGTCATCCGGTTCCCCGGAGGCGACGCCGAGCGTGAAGGGGAAGGGGGTGGAGGCGGCGGCCGACGGCTGGGCCATCGCCCCGACTTGGAGCGCAACGGTGCCCGCGGTGGTGAGCCCGCCCAGGATGAAGATGCGGCGACTTAAGTTGCTCATGGCCGCCCATGCTCGCGGACGCAGGTGAACTGCCACCCTTGCGACGGGGACCGGCAAGTGACTTGTCGACATAGAGAGTTGGTGAGTGCCTGTACGGCGACCGCCCTGCTCCGGGTGCCGTCGGGGAGGTCGACGGAAGGGGCGGTGAAGGTGGCGCGGGTGGGGATGATGCGGCGCAGGCCGCCCTGCAGGCGACGGCGTCCTGGCCACCGGCCACCTGGGCAGGAGTGTGCTGCACCTCGGCTACGGAAAAGCGGACGGAGAGAGCGAAGACCTCGTGGTGACGATCGTGCCCGCCGACCTGCGAGCCCGCGCCGTCACCCGCTCCCGGCCGCCCTGTACTGCAACGGTGAGCACCGTTGCCGTCAGGTCGTCTCTTCCAGGCCTCCCGTCCTCAGCGCATGAGCGAGCTCGCGCCGGTGCTGCTCGGACAGGCGGTGCGCGCTGTCCAGCAGGACGGGCACGAGGGAGGCGTCCTGCTGTCCGAGCTGGACGGCCTGCTGGTAGCGGCGCGTTCTCAGGAGTGGTTCGAGGAGCATGTCGAGCTGGGCCGGGCGACCGGCCTCCAGGAGGGTCAGGGCCGCCACCGTGAGGTCCGCGGCCGACCGGGAGGAGGCGCTGCGGAGGAGGACCTGAGCGTCCGTCTCCCGGCCGTTGTCGCAGAGTGCGCAGGCAAGTGCGACGAAGCGGTCCGGGGGAAGGGAGGCCGCTTCCCACAACAGGGTGGGGATCTCTGCCGCCAGGCCTGACACGTCGAGTTCGCGGATCAGGGCGACCGTGTGGTCGTCGGGGCCGGTGACGGCTTCGCACAGGGCGATGTAGGCCTGGCCGCCGAGCCCCTTTGCCCGTAGGTCCGCAAGGCGGGCGGCTGTCAGTTTCGCGGTTCGGGCGGCTGCCGCTGCCGCCTGGGCCTGGGCCGCCGGATCCGTGACCGATGCCGGTTCCGGTGGAACGGACGCGGTCCCGGGCGTCTCGACCGGCGGCGTGCCGAAGGCGATGGCGGCCAGGGTCGCACTCGCCAGCCTCGCTCCGCGCCGGGTCGTCGCGGGAGGAGGGGACGGTGACGTCACCTCGGGTTCCGTGGCGAGGTGGGCGTCGAGGGCGGACAGCCTGGTTCCGAGTTCCAGGAACCGCGCGGACGACCGTTCGTGGCGATCGCGGGCCGGGAACAGATCGGCAGCCGGCTGCGGCGGCGCGTTGCCGCCCGGGCGCGGCTCGTAGAGCCTGCGGAGTTGCGCGGCTGCCTCGTCGCGTTCGCTCCGCGCCCTGCCGAGTTCGGCGAGGAGCACCTCGCGGCCGGCCCGGCGGTCGTGGGCGGTGACGGCTGCGTGGTGGAGGTCGCGCGCCCGGTCGCGGGCTCCCTCGACGGCTCCCCTCTTGTGGTCGAAGTCGTCGAGGAGAGAGGACACGACGTCCCAGGAGGGGACGCTCGTGCCGTCGAGGCAGGCACGCAGGTTCTGTGCGTCCTGGTGGAGGAGGAACGCGTACCAGCCTTCCCGTGGGTCGAGGGCTGCGACGAGTCGGTTGAGGTGGTCGGTGAAGTCGCTCACCGGGTCGACAGTTCGACGTGGGGTCGGCATGACGGTCCGCCTTGTGCGGGTGGGGGGGGACGGCAGGGGTCAGCTGTGGTGGGTGTGGTGTCCCGGCCCCAGCCGGCGGGAGGGGACGCCCGGGAGGTCGAGGATCGCGGTCGTGGCCGGCGGCACTCGGACATCGACGGTGAGCGTGCCGTCGTGCTCGCGCCAGTGAACCTCTGCCGTGCCGTACGGCGTGCGGTGGGCGGCCCGTGCCCAGGTGATGCCGCCACCGGGCCGCGGCCGGATCAGCAGGGTGCGGTGGCCGGGCTCGGCGGGGGCGAGTCCCCCGACGGTGCGGTGCATCCAGTCGGCCACCGCGCCCAGCGCGTAGTGGTTGAAGGAGGTCATCTCGCCGGGGTTGACGGTGCCGTCGGGCAGCATGCTGTCCCAGCGTTCCCACGTGGTGGTGGCGCCCAGTTCGACCTGGTGGAGCCAGGACGGGCTGTTGCGCTGGAGGAGCAGCCGGTAGGCGGTGTCGAGGTGGCCGTGCTCGGACAGTGCGTCGCAGACCAGGGGGGTGCCGAGGAAGCCGGTGCCGATGGTGTGTCCGGCCTCTTCGACGAGCCGGGCGAGGCGGTCCGCGCTGGCCGTGCGGTGCTGTTCGTCGGGCAGGAGGTCGAACTGCAGGGCGAGGGCGTGGGCGGTCTGGGTGTCGGCGGTGAGCCGGCCGGGGGCGGTGACGAAGGCCTGGACGAAGGCGTTCTTGATGTCGTCGGCGAGGGCGCGGAAGCGGTCGTGGTCGGCGGTGCGGCCGAGCAGTCGGGCGGTCTCGGCCACGAGTGACGTGCTGCGGGCGAAGTAGGCGGTGGCGACGAGGGCGTGGGGGGTGCTGCTCTGCCAGGCGGCGTCCGGCGGCGCGGTGGGGTCGAGCCAGTCGCCGAACTGGTGCTCGCTCGTCCACAGGTGGCCGGGGCCGGCGGCCCTGTCGACCGTCTCGACCCAGCTCCGCATGTCGGGGTACTGGCGGTGGAGGATGCCGAGGTCGCCGAAGCGCTGGTGGAGCACCCAGGGGACGACGACCGCGGCGTCGCCCCAGCCCGCCATCGGCTGGTTCCCCTCGGGTACGGGGAAGGGGATGACGACCGGGATCTGCGGGCTGAAGACGGGCGGGACGCCGCCGCCGTCGCGCCGGGTGTCGGCCGACAGGTCGCGCAGCCAGGAGTCGAGCATGCCCGAACAGTCGTACAGGTAGCTCGCCGTAGGGGCGAAGACCTGGATGTCGCCCGTCCAGCCGAGGCGTTCGTCGCGCTGCGGGCAGTCGGTGGGGATGTCGAGGAAGTTGCCTCGCATGCTCCACACGACGTTCTCGTGCAGGCGGTTGAGCGCGGGGTCGGAGCACTCGAACCAGCCGGTGCGCTCCATGTCGGTGTGCAGGACGACGGCGGTGACGTCGGCGGGGTCGAAGTCGCCCGGCCAGTCGGAGAGTTCGGCGTAGCGGAAGCCGTGGTAGGTGAAGCGGGGCTCCCACTGCTCGCCGTCGGCGGCACCCCGGAGGACGTAGCGGTCGGTGGCGGTGGCACCACGCAGGGGGCGGGTGCAGAGTTCGCCGTTCTCCAGGACCTCGGCGTGGCGCAGGGTGACGGTGTGCCCGGCCTCGCCACGGACGCGGATGCGCAGGCGGCCGACGAGGTTCTGGCCGAAGTCGAGCAGGACGGTGCCGTCCGGCCGGCGCCGGGAGTCGACGGGGATGCGTTCCTCCGTGCGGCGCACCGGCGGCCCGGTGGGTGCGGTCAAGGTCGCGGTGTCGAGGGCGGCCTCGTGCACGCCGTACCAGTCGGAGTCGTCGAATCCGGGCTCGGACCAGCCCTTCCGCTCAAGGCGGGCGTCGTGGGTCTCGCCGACGAGGAGGCAGGTGGCCGTGATGGGCCCGGTCGCGGAGCGCCAGTGCGGGCCGGTGCCGAAGGTGGCGGTGGTGCCGTCGGTGTAGTGGACCTCCACCTGGGCGAGGAGGGCGGTCCGGTCGCCGTAGATGTCGCGGATGCCGCCGTTGAAGGCGAGCCGTCCGCGGTACCAGCCGTCGGCGAGGTGGGCGCCGATGGCGTTGGTCCCCGGCCGCAGGAGGTGGGTGACGTCGTGGGTGCGGTAGCGGAGCCGGTCGCGGTAGCTGGTCCAGCCGGGGGCGAGGACGTCGTCGTCGGTGCGGCTTCCGTTGATCTCGATCTCGTGGACGCCGAGTGCGGTGGTGCGGAGGCGGGCCGATGCGACGGGGCCGGTGAGTTCGAACTCGGTGCGCAGGAGGTGGGCGGGCCGGGGGTCGCCGGCCTGCGGGTCGTCGCTGTCGGGCGAGACGGCGGTGCAGGTCCAGTCGTCGGAGGTCAGCAGCCCGGCCTCGACGGGGTGGTGATCGCTCCATGGGCCCGGCAGCTCGTTCCCGTCGGTCCGGAGCCGCACCCGGACGTCGCGGTGTTCGCGCGAGGACAGGGGTTCGCCGGGCCACGGGACGAGGACGCTCTCGCTGGAACGGACCGTGTGGGAACGGACGGTGCCTTTCGCATCGCGGATCTCGATCTCGTATGCGTCCTGCTGCCGGTACGTCCCGGTGGTGGTCCAGGACAGGCGCGGTTCGGGCTCGCCGATGCCGAGGGCGTCGCCGTGGTGCTCGAACCGAAGACGGGTGACCTTCATGGGTGCGGCTCTCTCGTGCTCGGTGGGGCTCAGGCTCGGTGGGGCTCAGGCGCCGTAGGTCAGGCCGTGGCCGAAGGGGTGGACCGGGTCGGCGCTCTCCTGCGGGACGTCGGGGCGGCCCTGTGCCACCTCCGCCATGGAGCGCGGCAGTTGGAAGGGCAGGCGGCCTTCGGGGGCGGCCCTGCCGAACAGCACGTCCAGGAGGGCGTCGTCGCTCGCGCCGTAGACGGCCAGGAGGGCGTGGGCGCGTTCGGCGATCTCGGGGATGACGGCCGGGCGGTCCAGGTGGATCGCGACCACGGTGGGGACACGGTCCATGAGGTCGAGGATCTCCGTGAGGCGGCCGGGTTCGACGTCGAGGCGGCCGGCGCGGAAGAACGACTCGAAGAGCCCGCCGCGCGGCTCGAACGGGGTGTCCATCCGGAGGACGGCGAGGTCGGCGTCCTCGGGGCGGTCGACCGGCCGGCCGTGGGCGGCGGCCTTCTGCGGGTCGAGGCCCTGGAGGAAGAGCCGGGGGCGTCCGGGCAGCGGCAGGAGGTTGCCGGTGTTCTTGAGCAGGGTGACCGACCTGCGCTGCGCAGCCGCGCCACGGGCCCGGAAGTCGGCGTGTCCGACAACGGCTTCGGCATGGTCCGGGTCGACGTAGCGGCGGTCGTCGAAGAGTCCGAGCCGGAACTTCTCGGTGAGCAGCCGGCTCACGGAGACGTCGAGCCGGGACTCGGGCAGTCTGCCGTCGCGGACGAGGTCGACGACGAGGTCGGGGCAGGTCTCGCCGCCGAACTGGTCGACGCCGGCGTCCAGGGCCTTGAGGATTCGCTCGTGGCGGGAGAGGTGTTCGACGCCCCAGGCGCGAGCGGCGTGGGGCTCGCCCATGATGTCGGTGTCGCTGATGATGCCCCAGTCGCTGAGGACGATGCCCTCGAAGCCGAGTTCCTCGCGGAGCAGGCCGGTGACGATGCCGCGGTTGAAGCCGAACGCGACCTCTTCGTAGGGGGTGCCGACGGGCATGCCGTAGTAGGGCATCATCTGGGTCGCCCCGGCTGCGAGAGCGGCACGGAACGGGGCGAGGTGGTAGTCGAAGAAGCCTCCGGGGTAGACCTGTTCCTTCCCGTACGGGAAGTGCGGGTCCTCTCCGTCCTTCTGCGGGCCGCCGCCCGGGAAGTGCTTGACGACCGCGGAGACGCTGTCGGGGCCCAGGGAGTCGCCGGGGCCGCGCAGTCCGTGGAGGTAGGGGCCGACCAGGCGCGAGGTGAGGTCGGCGTTCTCGCCGAAGGTGTTGCAGATGCGGGACCACCGGGGTTCGGTCGCCAGGTCGATCTGCGGGTGCAGGGCGAGGCGCAGCCCGACGGCGAGGTACTCCTGGCGGACGGTGTCGGCGTACTCGCGTACGAGGTCGGGGTCTCCGATCGCGGCAAGTCCGAGGGACTCGGGCCACTGGGAGAACGGCCCGGCCGCCATGCCGGTGCCGGGGTTGTCGGTGAAGGCGTGCCGGGGGTCGGTGGAGAGGGTGACCGGGATGCCGAGGCGGGTCGCGGCGGCGAGTTCCTGGACGCGGTTGTGCCACTCGGCCATCTCGCGTGCGGTGGCGGCGCCGATCAGGTTGAAGTGCGTCATGCCCTTGCCGGTCACCATCTGCCGGACGGTGTGGCCGCCGAACGCCCGTTGCGGGTCGTCGGCGAGCTCTCCCCGGTCGCCGAGGGTGGTCATGGCGTGGAAGAGCTGACCGGCCTTCTCCTCCAAGGTCATACGGCCCAGAAGGTCGCGCACCCGCTCGTCGACGGGCCTGGCGGGGTCCTGGTACGGGTGGATGGCGGTGGCGGTCGGCAGGGCCGTCATGCTGGGCGTCCTTCGGAGGAGGGCGGGGAGGTCCGTGGGTGCGGGGTGCGCCGCGCGGCGGCGCACCCCGGGGGCGTCAGGCTGCGGTGGCGCTGCCGGACTCGATCTGGTCCGGTCGCAGGACCTTGGGGATGAAGACGGACAGCAGGAGCGCGAAGGCCACACAGGCGGCCATGGCGAAGTAGGCGCTGCGCAGGGCGCCGTCGAGGTAGAAGCTGGTGCCGTTGAGGATGCGGCTGTCGCTGTTGAGCGCGGAGAACATGATCTGCGCCGCGACGGTGTTCACCAGGTTGGTGAGCATGATCGACATGCCGCTGGCGACGCCCTGCTCCTTGGGCGAGACGACACCGAGCAGGAGGATGCCGGCACACGCGAGGACGAGTCCGGCGCCGAGGTTGGTCAGGCAGCCGAAGATGATGATCTGCGTCTCGTTGTGGTGGTAGAAGCCCTGGCCGACCATCCCGAGGGCGGTGACGGCCAGGCCGACGCGCCACGGGATGCGGGGGTCCGTCTTGCGGGTGAGCACGCCGGCGGCGAGACCGGCCAGGAGGATGAGCACGCCTGCGGGAAGTCCGACGACGGCGTTGTGGGTGCCCGTCCAGCCCAGGCCGTCGGACACTCCGGGGATGTGGGGGTAGAGCGCCACGAAGACGATCATGGTGCCGGCCGCGAAGAAGGCTCCCTGGCCGACGGCCGTGCTCACCAGGACGCTGGCCACGTCGCGGCGGGCGAGCATCCGGACGTCGAGGAGCGGTTCGGCGGCGCGGAGCTCGGCGAGGACGAAGAGGACGGCCAGGACGACGGACAGGCCGAGCAGTCCGAGCAGCTTGGCATCGGTCCAGCCCCAGGTGCCGCCCTGCCCGATGGCGTAGATCATCGCCGTGGCACTGGCGCCGAGCAGGATCCCGCCCAGCCAGTCGAAGGACACGTCGGTCTCGGTCGGAGGGATCTTCGGGACGAAGCACAGCACGAGGACGAAGCCGAGTGCGACGCCTGCGGTCAGCGCCCAGAGGGCGCCCTTGAAGCCGAAGTGGTCGAGCAGCCATCCCCCCAGCAGCGGGCAGGCGACCAGGACGATGCCGGCCGCGCTGCCGATGGCGCCGGTGGCGAGGCCGACGTGGCGGGGCGGGAACACGTCGCGGGCGGAGGCGTACACGAGGGCGGCCATCGGGCCGTAGAGGCCGGCGATGCCGCGGCCCACCAGCATGGTCTCGTAGTTCGGCGCCATGACCACCAGCAGGTCGCCGAGGACACCCGCCGCGAGGATGAGGAGCATGATCCGGCGGCGGCCGAAGAGGTCGCCGGCGCGCGCCACGAACGGGGTCACGCAGGTCACGACGAGTGAGTAGACCAGGGTGAACCAGGCGATCTGGGTGGTGTGGAAGTGCTGGGCGACGGATGCCTGCGTGAGCGCGGTGAAGACGCCTGCGACGGTGAGCATCTGGGCGGGCCACAGCATCGCGAGGAGCACCAGCGTGAGGCGTCCGCCGAGACGTCCGTCGGAGGCGGCGGCAGGAGCCGCGGGCGTGGGGGGCGCGGAGGTGGACATCGGTGTCCCTTCGGAGCATCGGCGGGCGTTCGCGGAACCGCCGGCCGGACCGCAAGAGCGGTGAGGGGGGGTGGGGTGGTGCCCACCGTAGGCTAAAAACAGACATGCATATAGGTTTTTAGCAGTGTAACCTGGATCACATTCACCCGTGACCCGGCCGTGCAGGATTCCGTTCGTGTCCCCCGCCCTAAGCTTCTGACCATGCCCGATGCCGAACCGCCCACGTCTGCCACGAGCAACCAGGAGAAACCGGCCCGCACCCGACGGCGCACCGGCACGTACGCCGCCGCCGACGAGCGCCGTCGCCGCATCGTCGAAGCGGCCATGGGCCACTTCGCCGAACGCGGCTACCTCAACGCCTCGATGCAGAAGATCGCGGCCGACGTCGGCATCTCGTACGCCGGGCTCCTCCACCACTTCGGGAACAAGCGGGAACTCCTGCGGACCGTCCTGGAAGTCCGGGAGCTGCAAGCCGTCGAACTGTTCTACAGCCGGCTCGACCTGGACCGGCCCGACCTGGTCCAGCTCTTCGGCCTGATCTCGGAACACACCCGCTTCAACGTGACGCAGCCCGGCCTGATGCAGATGTACACGCTGCTGTCGGCCGAGGCGACGGCCGAGGACCACCCGGCCCACACCTACTTCGCCGAACGGTACGCACGGATCCGGGCCCTCGTCGGGCAGGCCGTCGAGCTCGGGATCGCCGGGGGAAAGGTCCGTGCGGACACCGACGGCGACACCGTCGCCCGGGAGATACTCGCGGTCGCCGACGGCTTCCAGATCCAGTGGGGCCTCAGCAACGGCGCCTGGGACATGGCCGGTGCCCACCACGAGTACCTGGACCGGTTGTGCCGCAGGCTCACCGTGGACGGGACCGGTCTCCTCGGGTAGCCGGCAGTCCGTCCGCAAGGGCAACCGCTCCACGCCACGGCCTCACGGAGCTGCGCCGTCGATGCCCTGCGCGGTCCAGATCGTCTTGCCCGAGGCCGTGTACCGGCTGCCCCACTGATCGGTCAGCTGGTGCACCAGGAACAGGCCGCGCCCGCCCTCGTCGGTGAGGCGGGCGTGACGCAGGCGGGGCTGGGTCTGACTCGGGTCCGACACCTCGCAGATCAGTGACCGGTCGTTGATCAGGCGCAGGCCCACCGGCCCACCGGCATAGCGGATGGCATTCGTCACCAGCTCGCTCGCGACGAGCTCCGTGACGAAGGCCATGTCCTGGAGTCCCCAGGCCGCCAGGCTGCTCGCCACCACCTCACGGGCCCGCGCGACGACCGACGGATCCGCCGGGAACTGCCGGTACACGGTGCTGTCCGGAGACAGCACGCGTACCCGGGCAGCCAGCGCCACGCCGTCCGGCACCACCGCCTGCGCGAGCGGATCGTCGACCACCTTCCGCAGGACCGCGGCCGCTCCCGGATCCCCGGTGATCCGGTCGGCGGTGGACGACGGCGTCGGTGCCACCGGTCCGGGCACTTCACCGGCCGAGAGGATCAGTACGCTGCCGGGCTCGATCCGGAGCTCCAGGGTCTCGAACGGCATGCTCTCCAGCCCCAGGGAGGGCCCCGGCTCCAAGGGGACACGAGCCGGCTCACCCCCGGGCGGGATCAGCAGGGGAGCCTGCTGACCGGCGGACGCCATGGCGCAGAGGCCGGTCACGGGATCGTAGACGGCGTACAGGCAGGTGGCTCCCACCTCGCCCGCTGCATCGACTCCGGCGCCCGCCCCGTCGGCGCGCGGCAGGCGCCGCACCAGTTCGTCCACGTGCGTCAGAAGTTCCTCGGGAGCGAGATCGAGGTCGGACAGCGTCTGGACCGCCGTCCGCAGGCGTCCCGCAGCGGAAGCCGCACGGATGCCGCGGCCGGTGGCACGCCCGGCGGTGAAGGCCACCCGGGCCGACGGGAGCGGAACGACGTCCACCCATGCACCGGAGTCGGTGCCGGCAGCGGGCCGGTGGAGAAGGGCGACATCCGCAGCGCTGTTCTCCGCCGGCCCCGACGGCAGGAGGCTCCGCCGGAGCATCTCGGCACTCCGGCGCTCGCGGACGTACTGCCGGGCGTTGTCGATGCTCAGGGCCGTCCGGGAAACGATCTCCCCCGCCACCCCCTGGTCGAGAGAGTCGAACACCCCTCTGCCGGCCGACCGGCCCACCACGAGCCGCCCGAGCATCTGCCCCCGGGCCCGCAGCTCGGCCTCCATCGTCGCCGAGCCTTCGGCCCGCTCCACCGGAAGCAGATGCTCCTCGTCACCCCGGGAGGCCGCGCGCCGGATCGATGTCTCCGCCGGCGTTCCCGGCTCCTCGCCCAGGAGGACCGCCTCGGCGAGATCGACGGTCGCCGCGTCGGCGAAGGCCGGCACCAGCACGTCGACCAGCTCCTGCGCACAGCGCACCGGATCGAGATCGGCGCCGATTCGCCGGGCCGCCTCTCCGGCGAGCAGCCGGCCCTCCCTCTCCCGGTGTTCGGCCGTGATGTCCGTGAAGGTCGCCACGACCCCGGACGGACGGCCGCCGGTGCCCGCCAACGGAATCGCCGACAGGGAGACGAAGCGCTCGGCCAGAGGCCGGTCCAGCCGCCGCGCGCGCTGCGGCAGCTCCAGCAGGGTCTCCCCCGTCTCCAGGACACCGCGCAGCAGGCCGCCGATCGCCGCAGCGTCCTGCGCCACCAGTGTGTCCGCCAGTGGCCGTCCGCCGGAGGGCTCGACCATCAGCCCGTCCTGCGGCGCCCGGAACTCGGCGTCGAGGCTCACCCTGGTCACGTTCAGATCCGCGTCGTGCACCGCAAGACCGAACTTCGCCTGCGAGAACAGCGCGCGCAGCAACGCCTCGTCCTGCTCCAGATGCTCCGCCTTCTCCTCGGACACCAGATGGAGGACGGCCCTCGCAGGTTCCGACTCCTGCAGGACGACGACACGGCATCTCACCTGGGCGGACGTCCGCAGGACACACGCACTCCACGGTCGTCCGGCGTTCCCCGCCTCCGGCGAACCGGGCCAAGGATCCAGAAGGCCGGCCATCCCGGCACCCCGGACGCGTTCCACGGAACCGCCGAGCAGCCGCACGGCCTCCCCGGTCAGTCCCAGGACCCGGGATCCCTCCAGCAGGATCAGCGCCTCGCACCCGAGGGAGACTCCCACGCCTCTCACCCGCCTCCGGACATCGGACAGGCTCGCGGTCAGGGCCGGCCCGTCCGCCTCCCCAGTTTCGCGCGTGGCGGACCTCCCCGCACATGGCGTACGGCCCGGGGCTGATGCGCCACGCCCTGTGCCCCGGACAGGGCCGGTCAATCCACGAGGACGACCTCCAGGGTGCGGGGGCCGTGCACGCCCTCGACGCGGTCGAGTTCGATGTCGCTGGTGGCGGACGGCCCGGAGATCCAGGTCTGGGGGCGGGCCGGGTCCAGCAGCGGCAGGGCCCGGGGAAGGGAGGCGACCACCTGGTCGGCACGGACCACGCAGACGTGGTGGTCGGGCACCAGGGTCAGCAGACGGCGGCCCTGCCCGGGCCCCGCGTCGAGCACGATCGTGCCGGTCTCCGCGACGGCGAGGGCGCAGCCGGTGACGACGCTCTCGATGGTGTCGAGCTGGTGGGCGGAGAGGGTGCCGTCGTCGGGCAGTTGCTCGGCGGCGCATTCCGCGAGCCAGTGCGAGGGAAGACCCGCCGGGACGGCGACGCTGCGGGCGCCTCGCTCCGACAGCAGGCGGGCGAGGAGGGCGGGCAGGCTCTCGGGGGCGGTGCGGTGGACGATCGCGCGGTAGTCGGCGAGATTCTCGGCCAACAGGTCGAGCACCTCGGCGGCGGGGGTGTCCCCGACGTGCGACTCCAGGTAATCGCGAGGAACGGGGCGGTCGTCCACGTCGTCGGGAATGGCTGCGACGGCGCGGCGGATGAGGGCCAGCACGGCTTGGCGTGAGTCGCCCATCGATGGCTCTTCCTTCACGAGGTCTCCCTGTCGGACGTCTTCTTCTTCCACCAGTCGCGGAAGGGTTCGGCGGGCAGCTCGGGCAGGTCGCGGGTGTCGGTCCAGGCCTTCGCCGGGCCGACCGGCAGCCGCCGGGGATGCAGGGCACGGGTCTTCGCAGCGACACGCTCCGCCGCGCCCAGCGCGGCGGGATGGTCCAGCAGCCAGGTCGCGGCCTTCATCACGGCCCGCTCAGCGTGGTGACCGCCCGATTCGACGGCCTGCTCACGCAGATGGACCAGCACCTCGGGGATGTCGATCGCCACCGGACACACCTCGTAACACGCCCCGCACAACGTCGACGCGAACGGCAACGACGCATCCACCTCACTCTGCAGCCCACGCAACTGCGGGCTGAGGATCGCCCCGATCGGCCCCGGATAGGGCGAACCGTACGCATGACCGCCCGCCCGCTCGTACACCGGACACACGTTCAGACACGCCGAACAACGGATGCAGCGCAGCGCCTGCCGGCCGACCTCGTCGGCCAGCGTCGCGGTACGGCCGTTGTCGAGCAGCACCAGATGGAACT
>NZ_BPRL01000104.1:0-25082 GCF_045862635.1 Kitasatospora sp. NE20-6 | reverse complement strand
GCCTTCGCCCGGCTCAAGCAGTGGCAGATCTTCCGCAAGGCCCGCTGCAGCACCAACCGCATCAGCCGTACCGTCGCCGCCGTTCACACCATCGAGATCGCCTGGCGCTCAGGATGAGAAGGGTTCACTGCCAAGGCGTGTTCAGTTTCAGAACCGACCTCGTGTTCGCTCGGCCACCGGTAACCTCTCGGCAGCGTTGAGTGCCGAGGAGGGGACGGGCCGTGACGGAGCAGGCATTCGGGATCGACAAGATCCAGCTGGTCAAACTGCTGAGGCGGGTGGCCGAGGGCGAAGCACAGCTCCCGGAGTTCCAGCGCGGTTGGGTGTGGCCGGACCACAACATCATCGGTCTGCTCGCCTCGATCTCCCGTGGCTACCCGGTCGGCACCCTGATGTTGCTGCAGACCGGCGGTGACGTCCGTTTCAAGTACCGCCCGGTCGAGGGCGCCACCCCGCCCCCGGGGGCCGAGCCGGACACCCTGATCCTCGATGGCCAACAGCGGATGACCTCGCTCTTCCAGTCGCTCGTGCTCGGCAAGCCCGTCGAGACACAGAACCAGCGCAAGCAGCGGATTTCCGGCTGGTTCTACGTCGACATGGTCAAGGCCCTCGACCCCCAGGTGGACCGTGAGGACGCCATCCGCCTGCTGCCGGCGGACCGGGTGGTCCGCAGCTTCCGGGGCGAACCCGTCGAAGACTGCTCGACTCCGGAGAAGGAGTACGCGGCCCGGCTCTTCCCGCTCTCCCAGCTCTTCGCCAACCGCGACTGGAGCTACGGATACGAGGACTACTGGAAGGCGCGGGGCGAGGACGGCCGCAAGTGGTGGCGGGACTTCGAGGAGGCTTTCGTCCGCCCCTTCGAGCTTTACCAGGTGCCGGTGATCGAACTCGGGAAGCAGACCGAGCGTCAGGCTGTCTGCCAGGTCTTCGAGAAGGTCAACACCGGCGGCGTCACCCTCACTGTCTTCGAACTGCTGACCGCCACCTACGCCGCCGACGAGTTCGACCTGCGCGGCCACTGGGACAACGAGGTCCGGGCCGCGTGGAAAGCGCCCGAGTACCGTGTCCTCAAGGAGGTTTCCAACACCGACTTCCTGCAGGCCGTCACGCTGATGGCGACCGCCGCCCGACGAGCCGAGGCGGCATCCGCCGGGGTCGACGAGGAACGTCTGCCCCGGATCGGCTGCAAGCGCAAGGACATGCTGGAACTGGGTCTGGACGAATACCGCCGCTTCGCGCCACTGGTCGTCCGGGGCTTTAAGGACGCCGCCAAGTTCCTCCGCCAGCAGTACCTCTTCGACACCAAGTTCCTGCCCTACGGCACCCAGCTGATCCCGCTCGCCGCGATCCTCAGCATGCTCGGCGAGCATGCCGAGCCGGCCGGCGCCCAGCAGAAGCTGGCCCGTTGGTACTGGTGCGGTGTGTTCGGCGAGCTGTACGGCGGCTCGACGGAGACCAGGTTCAGCCACGACCTCCCCGAGACCGTGGGCTGGGTGCGCGGCACGGGCACCGAACCTCGCACCATCCGCGACGCCCGCTTCGGTGAAAGCCGCCTGCTGACATTGCGCACCCGCAACAGCGCCGCCTACAAGGGGATCTACGCCCTGCTGATGAAGGAAGGCGCCGTCGACTGGCGGACTGGTGAGAAGACCGAGATCACCGAGTACTTCGCGGAGGCCGTGGACATCCACCACATCTTCCCGCAGGCGTGGTGCGAGCGGGAGAACATCGCCAGGGGCAGCTACAACTCGATCGTCAACAAGACCCCGCTGACCGGACGCACCAACCGGATCATCGGCGGGGCAGCGCCCTCCTCCTACCTCCCCAGGCTCGCCAAGAACGCCGAGGTGGAGGCGGACACCGTGGCCGACCACATCCGGACCCACCTGGCTGATCCCGCACTGCTGGCCAAGGATGATTTCGCGGGCTTCTTCGACGCCCGACAGCGGGCCCTGGTCGAGGCGATCGAGAAGGCCACAGGCAAGGCGGTCGTCGCCGAGGACGGATACTCCACCACCGATCCGGTGGACGAGGACGACGAAGACTGACCGCTGGGCCAGGCACCCTGGCGGTATCCCTACCGAGCCCGGCCAGTGTCCTGCGCAGGAGATCCGTCGGCAGAATCGGGCGAGGGAGTCGAGGATCTCGTCGGCGGTCTTGGTCCAGGTGAACGGTGTGGGGTCCTCATTCCAGTTCTTGATCCAGTTGCGGATGTCGCGTTCGAGGGCCTGGACGTTCTTGTGGGATCCGCGGCGGATCATCTGGTCGGTGAGGAAGCCGAACCAGCGCTCGACCTGGTTGATCCATGATGACCCGGTCGGGGTGAAGTGCATGTGGAATCTGGGATGTTGGGACAGCCAGGCTCTGATCGCCGGGGTCTTGTGGGTTCCGTAGTTGTCACAGATGAGGTGAATGTCGAGACCGTCGGGCACCTCCTGGTCGATCTTGACGAGGAACTTCCTGAACTCCGCCGCACGGTGCCGCGGTGCAGGGAACTGATGACCTTCCCACTGCCGGTGTCGAACGCGGCGAACAGCGTGGTCAGGCCGTTGCGCACGTAGTCGTGGGTCCGGCGCTCGGGCATGCCCGGCATCATCGGCAGCACCGGCTGGGACCGGTTCAACGCCTGGATCTGCGACTTCTCGTCGACCGACAGCACCACCGCTCCCTCGGGCGGGTCGAAGTAGAGCCCGACCACGTCGTGGCGGGGCTTCGGGGGCCCAAGCGGGTCGGAGCAGGCGGCAGGGACGGTGTGACGGGCGGCTGAGGCAGCCGGGCCGGGGCCCGTCGGCTGTTGCGGACGCCGGGCGCGGCCGCGAGCGGGAGATCGCCGGGGGCCTCCGGCAGGTGCCGCACCTGCCGGGAAGGCCCGGTCAGGTGCGGCACGGTGCCCTCGCGCAGCGTCTCCCGGCGGATGCGCAGCAGCACGTTCGGTGCGGTCCGGTCGCAGCAGCCGGCCACGGGATCGGACGTGGTCTGTCCCTTCTACGCCTCGCTCTCGTCCTGGCCTGCCGGGTGCTCCTCGGTGGTGTGGGAGTCGGTGAGGGTGAGCGCACCGCCTGCCGTGACCAGTCCGACGATTACC
Source organism: Kitasatospora sp. NE20-6 (assembly GCF_045862635.1). Classification (NCBI taxonomy): domain Bacteria; kingdom Bacillati; phylum Actinomycetota; class Actinomycetes; order Kitasatosporales; family Streptomycetaceae; genus Kitasatospora; species Kitasatospora sp. NE20-6. The sequence continues at coordinate 21,997 of NZ_BPRL01000104.1, read as the reverse complement.
GCCAGCACGGAGTAGGTGATCCGCTCGCCGTGGAAGAACGACGTCACCAGGCCGTTGTCCCAGGTGCCGCCGGGCAGTCGGGTGGTGACCAGGAGGGCGATCAGGGTGCCGACGACGGCGGTGCCGACGCTGCTGCCGACCTCCTGCGCGGTGTCGTTGAGGGCCGTGCCGATCGAGGTGCGGTTGCTCGGCATCGCCTCGACCAGGGCGATGGCGCAGATCGTCATGACGGTGCGCAGTCCGATGGTCATCACGACCATGCAGACGGCGATGGCCGCGTACCCGTGGTAGACGCCCCAGGCGAGGCCGGCCAGCGAGCCGGACAGGCAGGCCGCGCCGACCAGGCAGGCGACGCGGTGGCCGTACCTCTTCGCGAGCCACTCGGACAGCGGGGTCGCAACGAGCATGGTCACGATGATCGGGAGGTTCGCCAGGCCCGCACGGACAGGGCTCCAGCCGTAGGCGTACTGGAAGTGCAGAATCAGCCCGAACATCATGGCGGCCATCGCGATGGCCGTTCCGATCTGTGCGACGGCGGCGCCGCGGACGGTGCCGTTGGAGAAAAGACGGAGGTCCAGCATGGGCGAGGGGGTGCGCCGCTCGTGCCACACGAACACGACGCCCGCAGCGACGGCGCCGAAGACCGACGCGATCGTGGCGGCGGAGAGCCAGCCGTGGTCCACGCCGCTGGTGAGCGAGTAGCAGGCGAGACCGATGGTGGCGACGCTCAGCGCGGCGCCCGGCAGGTCGAGCTTGTCGCGGGTCAGGTCTTCCGGCCGGTCGGCCGGGACGCCGAGGCGCACGCCGATGGCCGCGATCAGGGCGATCGGGGCGTTGACGATCAGCAGCCACTGCCACCGCACGTGGGCCAGGGCGGTGCCGCCCAGCAGCGGGCCGAGGACGAATCCGGACATGCCCACGACGATCATCACGGTCATCGCCCGCATGCGCAGTGCCTGGTCGTCGAACAGCCGGAAGACCAGGGAGTTGGTGATGGGTGCCATGGCCGCGGCGGCGATGCCGAGGCCGGCCCGCAGGGCGATGAGCTGCCCCGCGCCGGTGACCGCGACGACGCACAGGCTCAGCAGGCCGAACACGGCCAGGCCGACCAGCAGCACGCGTCGGCGCCCGAGCCGGTCGGCCATCGATCCGGCGGTCAGCAGCAGGCCGCCGAACGTCAGGGAGTACGCGCCGGTGACCCACTGCAGGGCGGTCGTGCCGCTGCCGAGGTCCCGGCCGATCGTGGGCAGCGCGATCGAGAGCAGCGTGTTGTCGACCATCTCGACGAAGAAGGCCAGGCAGAGCGCGGCCAGGGGGATCCATGCCGCGCGCAGGGACGGATAGGTGCGCGATGCCGTGGGTGCGGTGATGGTGCCGGTGCCGGTCATGGCGGCCTCCTCTCGGGGTGGATGTCGCGGATTATCGAACTGCGTTCTACAATAGAACCAGGTTCGATAATCTTGCAAATATGATTGGATGTTGGGTCATGACACGTCCGCGATCACGGCCCGCCGACCGCCCGTCCCGGGAACGTCGACGCGCCTCGCACTCCATCGAGACCGTCCTCACCGCCGCGGTGGCCCTGCTGGACGAGGCGGGCGAGCCGGCCCTGACGCTCCGGGCCCTCGCGAGCCGGCTCGGCACCGGCGTCGGCAGCATCTACTGGTACGTGTCGGGCCGGGACGACCTGCTCGACCGCGCCGTCGACCACGCGCTCGGCGGGGTGCTGGCCGCGATCGAGGAGCGGACCGGCCCCGGCGACCCGATCGACGAGCTGCGCATGATGGCCGTCACGCTGTTCGACGCGGTCGTGGACCGCCCGTGGCTGGGGGCGCGCTTCATGCGCAACATCGACGCCCCGAGCAACTCCCTGCGGCTCTACGAGAAGCTGGGGCAGCAGACCCTCCGGCTCCGCCTCACCCCGCTGCAGAGGTTCCACGCCCTGACGGCCGTCGTCGGCGTCGTGGTCGGCCACGCCGCCGACCTGGGGCAGGAACCGCCCCAAGCGGTGATCGACGGCACGGTGGAGCGCGACGAATTCCTCGGCCGCTACGCCAGGACGTGGCGCGCGCTCGATGCCGAGGAGTACCCGTTCCTGCACGACATCGTCGACGAGTTCGACGGCCATGACGACAAGCAGCAGTTCCTCGCCGCCCTCGAACTGACCCTGTCCGGCCTCCGCCGCCAAGCCGGACACCGGACCGCCCCCGACTCTCCGGCGCAAGGGCCCTGACGCTCCGGGCAGCGGCTCGTCACCCGGGCCGGTCAAAGGCCGCGTCCCGAGTGCTCCGACCTGGGCCGGCCCCGCGGACCGCTTGATCACTTGATCACTTGATCGCGAGGTCCACGGAACTCGGGACTCGGTGGCGCCCTCCCCGCGCGAGCGGGAGTCAGCCGCACAGCCGCTTGGCGGAGGCACGGCACGGCACGGCAGGTCGACGACGGGCAGGCCAGGCCCGGAGCAGCGAGCATCCGGAGCGCGGTTCCGTCACCACCAGCCGGTCACGGAGCCGCCCGCCGAGACCCCGACCCGACCCCGCCGGGGCGGCGCCAATACCCATCCCATTGTTGAACGTGTTCAACAATACTGCCGTGATGGCGTCACCCTGAGATGGCCGGCCTCCCACGACGGCGGGCGGGCCCAAGAGCTTTCCCTCCCTGGAAGAGCGAGACGTGGACGGCGTCGCCCTGCTCGCCGGTGCCGTGTTCTCGGTGTCCTTCCGGCCTCGCCGATCCTGGCCGTGTACGCCTACGGGCGGGTGGAGCGCTGCTTCACGGCCTCGGTCCTCCGCGGAACGCCGGCTGTCACGATCCTGGCCGCCGAGGTCGTGCTGTACATCGGGGTGCGGCTGCGACTCGGACCCCTCGCCGCACCCTGACCGCCGCCCTCGAACGGCCACCAAGGCGGTGGGGCGCAGCGACGAGCGGCAACGGCGGGCCCGCCCCTCCACCTCCCGGTCGTCGTGCCTTTCAGGGAGGCCACCCACCGATCGGGTGACGGTCATGCGGTCGGTACGGCCTCGTGGCCGAGGTGGACGGATCCGCGGGAGGCTCACCATCTGCAGGCCGGCGGAGCGTCGGTCCTGATCTCCGGGCGGTTCGGGACGGGCGCACCGAGGTGCGGGACCGTGGTGGTCGGCCGGGTCTCCCGGTGCAGTTGTCGACCCACACGGTGGGCTCCCGAAGGTACGGGGTGCGGAAGCGATGATGATCGCGTGACGACGCATCCGCCGCTGTTCGCGGACCACCACCGGATCTACGTCCTGGACGAGGTTGTCCGAGGAGGATCCGGGCCAGGCGTGGACCGGGGAGGCCGCGGTCGACGGGATCGCCGTCGCCGGTGACGCCCCGACGATCGGCACCGAGGACGATCTCGATGTCTGCGTCGATGTGGGGATCCTCGATGCCGAGCCAGCCGATGACGGCCTTTGTGCAAGAAGATCGCCCAGGACCCGGACGCGCGTACGGCCCTGGGTGCCCGTCAGCTACAGGAGATCCCGGCCGGGATCGACCCCGCTCCTGGCCCGCACAGGACGCCGTGAGAGCACCGGTGCTCGACAGCAGGGCCCCGGAACCCGGCGGCGGCCGACAGGTGCGAGTGCCGGCGATGTGCAGCAACGACCCGTACCGGGCGGTGAACAACAGGCCAGCGACGAGCGGCCGGTGGGCTCCCGAGTACCGCAGCACCGGTATGGCGGCCAGGTGCAGCACGGCGACACGGTCCCGGGCTGGTGCAGGCCCGGCAGGCCGTGGTGCTGCTCCCGCGATCCGGAGGGGTGCCGTGGCCGCCCTGGTGTTCTTCGGATACTGAGACGGGCTCGGCGGAACAGACAAGGCTGTGTGAGGGCCGGTGCGGGCGGTCGCTGCCCGGGGCCGGGTCATGGTTGGGGAGAGGCCGTATCGGGGGTTGTGCTGCCGACCTGCTTCCCCGCCGGGCCGCGGCCGTGAAATCGCTGGTCACGGGGCAGGTTCCGGGACAGGATACGGCGATGGACACCGCATTCACCCTGGCCTGGCAGCACGCCGTCGGCCTCGTGCACCCCGAGGACCTGCCCATGGCCGCCGCCCGGCTGCTCGCCGAGAACCTGGACTCCCCAGCGCTGCGGGACCTGGCCGGGCGCAGCCGCAACGACGGCACCACCGAACTCGACGCCCTGTTGCGGAAGGCCATGGGCGAACTCGGCGTCGCGGTGCCGGACCAGGAAATTGCCGAGCGGTGCCTTCTCCGTCACCAGGCAGCCCGGCTGACCGCCGGAGAAGCCACTTCCGGGGAGGTGGCTGCCGCTCTCTGGCACGGCATGGCGGACACCGCCACCGACCCGGAGATCCGGTTCCTCCGCGCAGCCCTCGAAGACGAGTACTACCTCGACCACATGGAAGCCCACCGGCCCGAAGCGTTCCGCGCGTGGGAGAACACGTTGCGAGCCGCCGCCACCGCTCTGGACACCGCCGACGACAGCCCCCTCACTCCAGGCTCTCTCCCGGATCGTGCCCGCCGGCCTGGCCCGATCCCGAACAAGATGGCTGGCGGGGGTTGCTGATGATGAACAGGGAAGCCCGGGGCGCCTGGTGGGAGAGTCTTCCCGTCGGGATCCGCGAGGAGATCGACGGGTACGTCCTGCGGGATGCGTTGATGGCGGCAATCCGGCTCGTCCTGGACATCGGCCTGGTGCCCCACGACATCGGAGCGGGCACCGCACAGCTGATCGTCGGCGACCGGTACGAGCACTACGGGGACCGGATCGCCCGAGACCCCCTCAGCCCGCTCGACCTGGACTCCCTCGTCTGCCGCGCCGCCGGCTGGGCCGTACCGATCCTGGCCATCGAGGCGATCTGGGACGGTGACACGGTCCACGACTGGTTCGTGATCCTGCTGGCCGTCACCGAGGACCCGGAAGAGACGAAGTCCGTGGCCACCGTCTACTGGTCCACGGCGGAGAAGTACCTCGGCGAGGCCGAGGCTGCCACGTATCTCCGCCCGCACGCTGTCGCCGCCCGGCGCGCGGGCCGGGCCCTGGCCGACCATCTCAAGGTCCCGTTCCACTTCGCCAGCCCGGACACCCCCGACGACGAGGCACCCCGCTGGCGCCCCGAAAACTAGGCCGCCGCAGGGCGGCCCTGCCGGACGCGGTTCGTCCGGGCCGGGTCGGTCGGGGACGATGCCTCCGAGGAGTTCGCCATCGAAGACCGCCTCGTAGGGAAGGTCGATGTCGAAGGCCTTCTCCGCCGGCAGCAGCATTCCCGCCACGAAATCCCTCCCCGGATCCTGTGACGGAGGGAGCAGGCCTGCCTCGGTCATGGCCCGGTTCGGCCGGTCCGGGGAGCTGCCGTGCCGTGTCCCGGGGATCCCGGGGTCGAAGCTGCAGAGGAGTTCGGCGTCCTCGTGGTGGTCGAACCACGGGATCGTCGCGGTGCTGACCAGCACGAGGGCGCGCGTGCCGGCCGAGGCCTGCGCCATGACGCCGGGCTCCAGCGCCCGGGCGTCCCAGGCCTGCACCGCGAACGCCCAGCCGCCGTGCACCCCGGCCCGGATGATGACGATGTCCTCGTCCAGCTGCCGCTCCTGCGCGTCCTCCTCGTCGATCCAGTCGATCGTCCCCTCCTCGCACCCCAGCCGCAGCAGTAGCTCCCCTGCGTCCAGGCCCTCCGCGAAGGTGACGGAGAACCCGTTGTCGTAGGCCTTCCTGAGCCACGCCGACCTGCTGTCCATCCACGATCCCTCGTCCACCGGCCTGATCCCCGAGCCGCGCTACTGCGCATGAGCATCGCATCCGATCCACCACCGGCGGGGGTCTGCCGTGTCCTCTGACACCTGGTGTCGGCCGGCTCCGGGAGCATCTCCTCCGTGACCAGCACTACTGATCAGCGCCCTGACGGGACCGTACTCGCCATCCTGCGCTCCGCGTTCCCGCCGGAGTGGAGGGAGCCGGCGCTGGGCCATGAGGGCGTCGCCGTGTGGGAGGCCGAGAGCGGTGTGATGCTTCCGGAGCCGTACCGGACGTTCGTCGCGGAGATCGGCAACGGCAGCAGCCTCGGTCCTGCCGAGGACGGAGGTCTCCAGCCGCTGGGATGGCTGCCGGAGAGCTGGCCGCATTCGGGGCCCCGGCAGCCCGGCACACCGTTCCCCCTGGAGCAGGCCTGGTTGTGGGAGGACGACGAGAACCTCAGCGCGGACGATCCTCGCATCGCCGCCGTGTTCACGGACGGATCGGTGGTCCTCGGCTCCGAGGACGGCCAGTCGTTCTGGCTCCTGGTGACAACAGGGCCTCACCGCGGTGAGATCTGGATGGTGTCCGACGTCGGCGCGATCCCGATGGCCGGCGCCGAATCCTGGGGCTTTCACGGAATGGGTCCAGCGCTGGCAGTCGGGCGACGGCTGGTGGGACTGACCCCGCATCGAGGCACCGCCACGACCCGCGAGCAGTTCGCTCTCCCACGAGTCCACCCGGGGCGCTGCCTACGCGATGAACGCCCCGCTCCCCCGCCACCGGGCAGGCGCAGCAGGGTCAGGCCCTGTGTCCACGACCGGGCCGCCTCACCACCGCGTCCGGTCGGCCGGTTCCCAGCACAGGTCACCCGATCCGTCGACCGTGCCGACGCAGGCCGCTTCGGCACCGCCGAGCGCAGCGTGCCCGAGCAGGGCCGGTGTACGGGATTCGAGTGCGGCGGCGATGTCGTGAAGCATGGAATTGATCGAGTCCCACAGCGGGACCTCGAGTCCCCAGCGTTCGTGGTCCCATACGAAAACCGCGCCGTGGTGCTCGCCTGCGCGGAGGTCGATGATGAGGCCGTCACCGCCAGGGCTCATCGCAATCGGGAGGAATTCGGGCAGGAAACGGGGGTCGTCTTCCTGGGCCTGATCGGTCAGGGAGTCTTCCTGCTCTGCGACGAGCAGCCAGATCTCGCGTGTCTCCAGGGCTTCTTCCAACGTCACCGGGGCGAATGGTCCGGGGATCCAGTAGTCGGCGCTGACGTCGGTCAGCGCCCACCATTCCTGCACGTCGGCAGGGAGCGCCGTCAGTCGGGTCTCGGCTGCGTCGAGGCGCCCTGTGTCAGCCGCGGATCTGATCGGAGCCTTGCGGGCGTGTGTCCTCAGCCAGGTTCCGATGCGGTCCCACGACTCCCGCACGCCATGATCAAGAGATGTCATGGCGGGAAGTCTTCCAGGCTGCTGCGACAGCACAGCCCCCCAGCCGGTGGGGGTGGGGCAGGTGCGGGTTGCAGGAGCTGGATGACCAGGCCGGACGGACCCAATGCACCTGACCTGGTCCATTCCGCGTCGGCCCGCCTGCCTCGGGTCGATTTCGTTGCCGGTGGACCGTCCGGTTCCGGGGCCGAATGATCCATGTCGCGGGCAACGGCAGCATGGAGCTTTCGGCGTGCACCCGTATCTGCCCGGAGCGGTGGAGGTGAAGGGGCAGCCCCACGCCGGTACAGCTTCGGCAGAGGCGAGGAGGCCCGGCGCAATCGGGAGGCGTCGGGGGTGGGCGATGCGGGACACTTCGCCGGGTGATCGTGATGCAGCCCGTCCTGGAGATCAACACCCCTGTCGGCTTCGATCTCTGGCCCATCGCCGGGATCGAGCGGTTCGGCTTCCTGCCCCTCAGCGGTGGGCTCCCGCCCGCCGAGGTCGGGACGGCGGTGATGCGCATCGTCGGCTGCAACGACATCGACCCCGAGGACGACCCCGAGGACGACCGTCCGCCCCGGCCTGCCGACCCGCTCGGCTCCTTCCTTCACGGACTGCTGACCTTCGACAGCCTCTACGCGGCCGGCGGCCTGCGGGTCACCGACGACTCCACCGGCACCGTGTTCCTGCCGGGCTGCTGCGACGGGCTGGAGGACTGGCGCGACTGGCACCGGCTCGTCGACGGCGGCGACCTGCTGGGCTTCGGCCACGAGCCCGTGTCACCGCTCGCGGAGCGCTTCGGCGACACCGTCCGCCTCACGGTCGACGCCGAACGGGGCGACAGTCCGGTGATCGAACTGCCCGTCACCGAACTCCGCCGCCTGCTCGCCGGTGTCGAGCGCGACCTCGCCGACTTCCTCACGCTGGCCACCGGGTGGGCCCACCAGTGGCTGCCGCCCGGTCACCGGATACCCGTCACCACCGCCCTCGCCCGGGTCCTCGACCTGCCCGCGCCGACCGTACCGCCGGAGCAGTAGAACAGCGGGGACCTGTGGCTCCGGCCGGCGAGGACCGGGCCGGGCGCCGTCCTCGTGCGTGCCGCAATCAGCGCGTCCGCATGGGACTGCCCGGCCGGGGACTTCGACGTGTACGTCGGCAGGAGCGGCCGTACTCACCCGAAGAAACAGCTTTCAGTCGCCGGCTTCGGGTGGGGTGGTCCAGTCGTCGCCGAGGAGGTCGGTGAGGAGCTGGTGGTCGTCGGGGGGGCAGGGTGCCGGTGCGGGCCTTGGCGAGCCAGGCGCCGATGGCGAACTTCTCGCCGTCGGCGAGGATCCGGGTGCGGGCTGCGGGGGCGCGCGGCCGGCCCGGCGGGGTTGGCGCGGGGGGTGTCTCTACGGGGTTCGTCAAGGAAATCGAGCTGCACTCGGGCGGGCTGGCCGGGCAGCATGGCGGGGTGCCGGATCTGCTGTGGGATGACGTCAGGACCTTCTTCGACCCTGACCTGATGGGTGCTCTGCCGGACGTCTGCGTGGCCGGCACCTCGGTCGAGGACTGGCAAGCCGTGTTCGACCTGGTCCGGTCGAACGAATGGACGTGGGAGTACTCAGTCGGCGGAGCCGCCGGGCCGCTGCCGTCTGCAGCGGAGGTGCTGTCGCGTCCCGCCGATGCAGAGACCGTCGATCTGCGGGTGTGGCCGGTCCCGGATGTGCTGGCGATCTTCCGTCCGATGTCTGCCGACGAGATCGACTTCGACGTCGACCTTCGCGAGCTGCAGAGCCAGGTCGGAGTGGACACTCTGTGCGGTTTCCTGGGCGCGATCGGCCGCCGGCTGGGTAAGCCGGTGGCCATGACTGCCGAAGGCGACTACGGGAACCCGGTGCTCGGATTCGACCCAGCAGCCGACCGTGTGGTGCTGCTGGCGGATCCACGGCTCAGCTGACCGTGGCCGCAGGCCGGGACTCGTAGAAGGTCCCGTCGCGGAGCATGGCGAACAGAACGTCGACCCGGCGCCCGGCCAGACAGAGGAGCGCCTGGGCATGCCGCTTTCCCTGGCCGATCTTCTTGTTCGTAGTAGGCACGGGTCGCCGAGCGAGGCGAACGCGGCCAGGAAGAACGCGCGTTTCAGCTGCTTGTTGCCCCGTCGGGAGGGTTGCTCCCCGCGTATGGAGGAGCCGGAACTGCGGGTAGCGGGGGCGAGCCCGGCGTAGGAGGCGAGGTGGGCGGCGGCCGGGTGGGCGCAGCAGGCGGCGGACGAGGGTGGCGGAGATGCCGGAGGCGTCCGCGATGTCCTGGGCGGACATGCCGCGGCGCACCAGGACGGTGGCGCGGGTTGCGGCGGGGGTGGGGTCGATGCGGGTGGTCAGGCCGTGGGCACGGTCGCGGCGTCGGCGGGCGCGCAGCGCCGTCTGGTGGCAGGCAGGGCGGGTGCAGCCGTAGTCCGCGCAGGAGGCCTGCCCGTGGCGGACCCGGCTGCGGACAGGTCGGCGCGATGACTGGCCGTCTGGGGTCCGGTTCTGGTCGGCCGTCACCGGCACGCCTCCCCTCCTCGGTGGTCGGAGGGCAGTATGCCGGTCGACACAACCTGCAGGGGACGGCCGGATCCGCGGCAGTCGCGGCGTACCCGCCCAGCGTGGCCAGGCCTCAGCGATCCGCCGACCGGTTTTTTCAAGCTCCCGCGCCCGTTGCTGCTCAGGCCCTCGGCTACCACGGCAAGACCACCCCCGCCTGGTCGTTGAAGCCGGTGGGATCTGGAGCCGGTGCACCGCCGGCGGCCTGTCGGCCACGTGGTGAGTCGGCACGTTGTATCGGGGGTGGCGACTCTCGTCACTCGGGCAGTGAGAAGCCCAGTTCGCGCAGGCGGGGCAGGCAGGCTTCAAGGCACTGCTCCACCGAGGCCGCGTCGGTTCGTACGAGGATGTCGTCACGCAGAGGGGCGCCGCTGGCTACGAATGTCCACGGCTTACGTCGCTCTGCCATCCGCTCGGCGTCGGCCTTGAAGAGCACTGTGATGCCCTGCTCAGCCAGTGTTTCCATGATCGCCACGACGTCCACCGGCGGTCTCCTCCTTCGGAAGTACTTCGAGCACGCCACCGTGAACCTACCCGTCCGGGGCAAGGCCGCGATCGCCGGCCTCACTACTCGGAGCGGCCAGGACCGGCGACGGCGCCCGGAGCCCGGAGCCCTGCCGGCGTCGGCGTCGTCCGGGTGGCGCTCGACGAGTGCCCCGGTGCACGCCGCGATACGCAGCGCCGCAGGCATGGCCATGGCGTGCGACCCGAGGGGGTGCTCGTACAGGTCGTCGTGGACCGGGCCCGCATGATGGTTCTCCGGCGGGCGTTCACCGTCCACCCCGCAAGGTCGTGGCTCACAGCCGGATCGTCGCAGGTGAGTGCTCGGACGGGGCCGGCGGGATCCGGGGCCGAGCCCAACAGGCGGGACGCGAACCGCGGCCCGGGCCACCAGGCGGCGCACGGCGCCGGGGCGCCGGCCAGTCAGGCGGACCGGTGGTCCCGGCGTCCGCGACAGTCGGCCGCAGCGGGCGGCACGGGGCCGGCATCACCGCGCGGCAGGCGGCCCGGCCGTTCACCTGACCGGGCGGCACCATCCTAGGCCGGTGCCCGCCGGTGCGGCATCCGTGACGGGGCCCCGGCCGAGCCGGCAGGGCCACGGCCGGGAGGAGGCGCCGATGGCGGCGCCGGACAGGAGCGGACATCCGGCGAGGAGAACGATCATCACGCACAGGACCGGGAGGTTCGCGATGCTCACGGCGATGCCCAGGGCCGCGCTCTCCCCGAGCAGGACCGCCACGCTCGCCGCCAGGCCGGCGCCCGCCGCCGTGCACGCACCGATCCGCCCCAGGACCACGCCCAGGACCCAGCCCGTCCCCCCTCCCACCGCGAACAGGGAGAACCAGGCGGACAGCCCCGCCGTGTCGACGGAGTCGAGGAGCACCGGAATCCACGGACTCGACGCCGTCAGCACGACCCAGGCGGCCGTCCAGATCCAGGCCCGGAGCGGCACCGCCCTCCAGCGCCGCGTCCATGCGCGCCTGCCTGCGTCCTCGGCCATGCGTCCTCCCCTGCCCGCGCTGCCCGCCTCACGACCGGAACCCGGGGCGATCCACCACGAGGACACACCCTGGCACATATTTTGAACATGTTCAATATTGGGGGCGTGAGGGATGGGCGACCAAGCCCTTCAGTCGCAAGCACACACCCTGCGAAGATCACCAACAGCATCCGGGAAAGCGGCCAGAGCCAAAAATCAGCAAGTGTCATGACCGGGCGTCGGGTCCGTCCCGGCAGCAGGCCGGTGCCGCGGTGGGACAGCGCACCGGGCGGACAGCCCGTCAGCGGTCCTTGTGCAGCAACCGCGCGCCTTTGCCGGACGAGGGCGGCTTTCGCGCAGCTCGGCCTGGAGGGGCACGGCGGTCGGGCCTTCGAGGGCGTCGCCATCCGGGTGGCCCGGCACGTCCTGGCGGTGGCGGCCGGGATCCGGCCCGGCAACGGCAAGACCAGCGCCCCGGTCACACGGTCGCCGGTGCTGGTTGCCTACGGCCGTTGACCGCAGCAGCCGACGGCCCACTCAACCGGTCGGCATGCCTCCGTGCGGGCTGTTGACCACCAACGGCAGAGACCCTTCAGCAAGGTAGAAGTGCCCGGGGAAGTAGTCGACGTGAAGGTGGCCACCGTCCTCGGCGGAAGCCATGCCACGCAGATTATCCGCGAGCACCGCCCTGCCGGCGGCGTCCCCACTGATCACAAGGACCCGCCGCCCGGTATCCAGACGGACAAGGACACCGGGGCCGGTGGCCTTCTCGACCTCCACCCCCGCCAGGGCATCACTGCCTGGCGAGGGCACGGAGCTGAGCAGCCCCTCACCCTCGGCCACCGCGTCCGCCAGGCGGTTCAGCTCTTCTGCCGACGCCGTGAGATCCACATCGCCGTACACGGGGTCACAGATGAGCCTCACGCGGTCAGCACTCCTTCAGGATCGGACTTTCATGATGCCGGCCGGTTGCCGGACGCCACCGGGCACTTGGGATCTGCTCGCCCAGGCTCTACGGTCCTGAGAAAGCACCGGGCGCCGGACGACCCATCCGAACCGACGCGAGGCATGACAGCGTTCGCCGCAGGAACGCGGGCACCAGGGCGAAGCAGCCGAGCGCCAACCGATCCAGGACGGGTTTCCCCAGCCGTGCCCTCCTGCCGCATCCGGGACCGAAGGTGCCGCGCCCGGCCCTGGCCTGTGCGGCCCGACAGTTCGGCCACCGGAGTTCGGCCACAGGCAGGCCGACGGGCCGGCGAGGTCACCTTCCGGAGGCATCACTGCGGCCCGGCAGGCCTGACAGATACCGCAGACCCCGAACACCACCGGCTGCCCGACCGCCCGTTCCGCGATTTCCTCCCGCCGGCACCGGCGCAGGGGCGACGTTCCTTCCCGTCCAGGCGGCCTACCGTACCCGGAATTGCGCGGCGGGAGGGTTGGAGTGGGGGTGGTGTTCAGGATGATGCGGGCGTGGGTGAGTGCGGTGGCGGCGTGGCGCAGGTGCCGGGTCACCAGGGGCAGGAGGGCGCCGCGGAAGCGGTCGGCGGTGCGGAGGTGAGTGGTGGTGGCGGTCAGCTGGACGACGGCCTCGCTCACCGCGGCTCCGCGGGTGCTGGTGCGGTGGTCGGCGGCGAGTCCAGCGGCAATGTCGGCGAGTTCCGCCGTCCCGGGTCCTCGACAAGTTCGGCGCCGAGGAAGGCCAGTTACCGGGCGGTCCGTTCCAGCAGGCCGCCCCTGCGCCGCTCCCACCACATCGCCACGCGGTGATCATTCCCCATCACGCGCCGCGGCGGGGAGGGAATGACCGCGCACCTCCACATTTCCCGTACGTCCCGGGCGGCCCGCCACCGGTGCAGCCGCGGGAACAACGGGCCCGGCCGGGCACCGCACGGGGCCGGTCCGGTGTCCACACGCGCTGCTGACACGGCGCGAAGGAGGGCGAACGGCCCGTGGGCCGACCGGAGTCCGGGAAACTGCTCCGGTCGGCACGCCCGGGCGACGACGCCGGGAAGCGGGCGGGCAACGCTCCAGCAGCCATCGGCCGGCTCCAGGAAGGTGTGACCGAGCACTCCGGCCGGCCGGTTGGGCAGAGCAGCCGCTCACCTCCTCCGCTCCCCTCCGGTGGAGAAGAAATACCGCTGGTCGGCGCCCGGGACCGGTCTCTAGGATGAGCGGGTGGCCCATGGGAAAACCTCTTATGTCTGCCTCTCCTGCCGGGCCTCCTACAAGCAGCCCCACGACAGGACAAGGCAACGGATCTGCCCGCGCTGTGCGGAGCCGATGATCCACGCGGGTTCGGCGTTCGCTGCGCCCCGGCGACGGGACGTTGCGGCCTGGCGCACTCTCACAGTGCTGCTGAACGCCGGCGTGGGCTTCCACAAGAGCTGCTGCGGCGGCCCCGGATACCGGCCTCGAACGCTGCGTGACGTGCGCGAGCGGATGGCATACGCACGGCGTAGCGGGGAGCCCGTCGCCAGGGCGCTCGTTCGGCGCGATGCGCCATGACGGTGTCGTGACCACCGGACGCCCGGTCGGCCGCCGGACGCGGAAGGCGCCTTCGAACGGAACTGGTGTCCCCCGTCATCGCCTTGAGGCGGTCGACGGCCCGGCGGAAAGCGAAGAGACACCTTGATCTCCGACTACCAGCGGCGCCTGCGCGAACAGTTCCTGTCCGCCCCCGTCATCGCACCGCCCGCCCCCTGGCGCCCGGTCCTGGACCGGCGCACCCCCATCGGCGGACTGCTCGGCATCGGCTTCGCCCTCGCTCCCGACGACGGCCGCGACCTGGTCATGGTGGTCTCCGTCGACGGCCACGGGCTCTTCGACGCCGTCACCGGCGAGAAGATCGCCCGGGACCGTGACCCCGACCCCGACACCAGCACCCCGGACGCGGAGCCGGACCTCTCCTGCCCCGGACTCGGCCCCCTCGCCAGGACCCGTGTGCGTATCGCAGGCCTGTTCGGAGGCGGACTGCACACCACCACCATCGACGGCTGGACCCTGGAAGTCGTCAGCCCCGAGTGGCCGCACGACCGCGTCCTGCTGTCCGCAGACGGAGGCATGCCCCACGACGGGCCGCACGGCGAAGGCTGGTGGCACGTCTTCGACTCCAACTACTCCACGCTGCGGGCCGCCGGCTTCTCACCTTCCGGACGCACCCTCGCCGTCGCCACCAGCAGCGACCTCACACTCTGGACCCGCCCGGCACCCGACACGGCACCCGCGGGCGAGGCCCACCCGTGACACGCGACGAACTCGCCACCATGCTCACCGGGCAGACGCCGGCATGCGGCCCCGCACTGCACGGAATCGCTCCCGTCCGACTGTGACGCTCGCACTCCACAGGTCCGTGGCGGGGTCGGACACCGAGAGGGACTGGAGCAACTGCTCCTCGGTACGAAAAGCGTTACCTGTCAGGTTCTGGTCCAGCATGCCCGTCGCGGTGAGTGCCGCGTGGCCGACTCCACGTAGAGTCCAGATCGTCCTCCCGTCCCGTCTCGCCCGCCCGCCCGCCCGCAGCCCGGTGAACAGGAGTGCCATCCGTTCGGCACAGGCGGCGGCGTACAGGCGGACCATCGCCCCTTCCCCCGGTATGAAGTGCCTCGACGACGGTCTCTTCCACGAGCGTCTTCACAGGCCCGACCGCTCGCTGGCCAACTGGGCGCTCAGTCTCATACGGCGCGCCGCCCGGGGCGGGGTGGGGCGCGAATGCAACTCCAAATCGCATACCCGAAACGCGCATCCGAGCGATTGGCGATGCACGTTCGTGCGGCAGGGCACCGTAGCTGCGTCCTGCGACAGATGATCCTGGCTGTTTGCCAAGTGCTCTCGACCGATGGCCGACGGGGCGGTCCTGGCATCCTGTGCGGGTGTCGAAGAAGCAGAAGCGTGCCGCGACCCTCGCCGAGTTGGTGGCGGCCATGCCGTCACCAGCGGTGCAGGAGTCGGATGGCCGGCACGTCCACCCGCCGGTGACGGCCGGTGGCTTCACCGATGCCGACGGCTGCCACTGGCGGCTCGCCCGCGGTCCGCTGGACCCTCGCCGGGCCAAGCGGCTCGCAGTCGACGCCGACATGATGTCGATGGGTACCCACTACGACGACCGGGCCGGACGCTGGCTTCCCCGCTTCCTTGCCCAGGCCGAGCGCCCGACCGCCTGGGCCGAAGCGCGTGCCCGGTTCGGCGCCGCGGACCTGCCCATCCATGAGGCGTACGAATTCACCGCGGACGACGGCCGCGTTCTCCTCCTCATCGAGACGCACTGCTGAGCCCGCATCCCACGGCGACTCCTGGCCGATCCGCCTGCGATCCGCCTTCGATCCGCCTCCGATCCGAGAACGGTCGCTCCGAGTCCGGCGGTCGAGATCGCCTGGCAAACGCCGGGTTTCTGCCACCTGATCTTGACCAGTGGCGGGAGTCGGTGCCTCTCGGTCAGCACCCGCCACCGCGACGCCGAACTCGCCCCCTACGAGAACCCCGGCACGGTGGACGACGACGGGCCGGACTGCGAAGAAGCGCGCTGATTCACCAAGGGCCTGTCCTGCCGATCACCATCACGATGCCCCAAGGCGGCGAGGTCAGGGCGCGAAGCACCAGCAGTACAGGTCGAGATGCCTCTCCACACGACTGCCGGCCAGGACCGACACACGTTCAAGGGGATCCACCGCGTCATCCGGCAAGATCTCATCGTCCGGTTCGGAGGTGGCCTCTGCCCACGCAAGAGCTTGTGGATCGATCGGAGCCTGTCTCTTCCCGCAGCGGCCAGAGCCGTGCACAGTGGCTCGGGCTTCCCTCACGGGTCGCACCTACGGCAAATCCGCTTGACCGGGAGCAAGTCGGCCGGGAGGCTCGGGCGGTGATAAACGAGCTGGCCCCCCCACCATCTGAGCTGGGACGACGTGGATCCTGCCCTGCACCCCTTCGACGCAGGGGTGGCACTGCGGGTGGTGCATTCCCTCGGACCGGCCGCACGGGTGCCATCACGCCCCGACGACCAGCCAGGCGGCCCGGCCTCGAGTGACTGGGGTCGGGACAAGGGCAGACCGTGGGCCGACGCGATGTCGCATGCCCTCGTCGGCAACTACGGCTTCTGGGCCGTTGGCTGGCGCTGGGCGCACGACGAAGGCGACTTCGACGGAGGTCCCGTCGGGAGTTGGTGCTGCCCACCGCACTCGATCACCACTACGGAGGAGACACTCGACCGGGTCGCCGCGGCGCTGTGCGAATGGCGCGCGTGGCTGGAGAGCCTCGCCGGGTGGTTCGAGGCGTACCCGCTGGACCTGACCTCGGTCGAGGAGCAGCGGATCCTGTGGGAGCGAGCCGCCCGCAACCTGATCCTGCAGGTGTCCGACCAAACCGGCTGCGGCAGCGGGTGGTACGGGCACTGCCGGCAGGTGCTCACCTGGTTCCTCACTCGCTGGGGGGTTGCGGCCGACGTTGCGCAGGGCATGGTCGAACGGGCGATCGGCGGGAGGTTCCGGAGTTGGACCGGCCCCGACGCGGTACTGGTCGAGGACGTCGCGGAGCGGCTCGCACTGTCGCTGCTGCCCGACCACGGCGCGCGGTCCGGCCAACCCGCGCAAGACCACCTGCAGAGCTGGCTCGCGGTGCGCGAGGCCGTGCCCTGGCGGGAGTGCACCGGCGGCGGCGCGGAGCAACCGGTGACCCGACACGGGACGGCGCAGCCGATGACGTCCGCGCCTTCGACGGTGCCGTGGACCCCGCCCGCGCCGAGGGCATGCTCACCGCGCTGGAACTGGTCCGGGCCGACGCGGCGCGCGGCGCCTCACTGGACTTCGAACTTCTCCGCGAATGGCAGCAGCACGTCCTGGGCGCACAACAGCCGCCGCCCTTCCGCACCATGCCCGCGTTCGCCAAGGAAGGCCGGGAACGCTACGGCATCAGCCCGGACACCCCCGCGCGGCTGGACGCCTGCCTGGCCGAGAGCGCCATCGGCACCGACGACCCTCTGCCGCTCACGGCCCGCGCCGCACGCGCCCACCTCGATGTCTGCTTCTTCCACCCCTTCGACGACGGCAACGCCCGCGCCGCGTTCCTCACCCTCGTCTTCGTCCTGGCCCGCGAGGGCATCACACTCGACGACGTCCTCCTGCTCCGCCGCGTCTCCTTCCAGGCCGACGACCCCCAGGACGGACCGATCCTCGCCCGGTACATCGGGCTCCACCTGGAGGAAACCCGCCGCAACTCCGCACTGCTCTCCTCCTCCGGGTAGCGCGGCTACAGCGACCCGGCCGGCCGCACCGCAACCGAGGGCGAACCACCCGGGCGACCAGTCAGGATCATTTACCGTAGGGCGGTCTGCGGCAGAGCTGTGACCTGCGGCGACCAGATCAACGGAGACACCCGGCGGCCGAGAATCTCAGTTGATCCGGTCCTGGCGGGTGGATGCCGAGTGCTGTCCCGGCTGATCCGGTCCGGCCAACCCGATCGACACAGGTCGGCGGGGCTCGTAGCTTCTCGCTGTGACGGACAGCAGCGGGGTACGAGACGCCTTCAAGAATCGATGCGCCAACGCCGCGAGCACACTCGCGCCATGCGTTGGATACTTCATCAGCCGCATCTCCTTCGATGCCTTCACGGAGGAGGACTCCCTGGAGATCACTCTCCGGGAGGGGCCGTGGAAGCCGGAGGTCGTGGTCTCCCTCTCCAACCTTCACCACGTTTCGGTCGACAAGCCCCCGCAGATCGTCGGCAGCTTCATCGACGAGATCTCCTTGGTCCATCTGCCGAAGCTCCCGCACCCCTGGCCTGCGGACGCCATTGACCGTGTCCGGCGATTCGACGGACTCTGCGAGCTCGCGTGGCTGCGGATCACCGGACCGGTCGAGATCGACGCCGTCGCCTCGATCGTGACCGTCTACACCGCGATGAGCGACGACCAACGTCCCGCCTCATTGAGCATGTCATCGCAAATGCCCATGGGCCTGCACGCTGTCAGGTCTGAGTGAGACTCGCCGTCCTGGTGCCGAGCCTTGAGGTGTGAGGTCCGTTCCGAAGGGCCTGGGTGTCTCATCGATCATGGCAGTCGTCAGTGCTCTGAGCTGTGGCTTGTCAGCCCTGTTGAGATGTTGGAGGGGTGATTCTCACGGGACCTGGCAGTTTCCGGGTCGGCGTTGGGCTCATTCGCCGGGTTCGTGCGGGGTCATGTCGTACTCGTCGATGTCGAGAGCGGCTCCGGTGGCGGTGAGGAAGTCCAGCACGTCGCGATCGAGATGCCAGCCGAACAGGTTGGGGCCTTCTGGAACCTCCGACTGGAGCGGCTGCTGTTCCTCGTCGGCGTCGTTGAAGTAGCGCACGACCTCCAAGACTGCGCCACCGTGTTCCTGTTCCTCGGCGGCCAGCTGGCCGGCAAGTTCGGCGATTCGGTCCGAGTGCGGCCGAAGTCTGTCCAGGACGCGGGTGATCTGCTCGTCGACCCGCAAGCCCGGCTCTCGACATACGATCTTCCACGAGTGGCTCACCGGTATCACCGCGGGCTCGGTGAATCGGCTGCCGCGGACGGACACCTCGTCAGGTTCGATGCCCAGCAGCGCGGTCATCTCCGCGGCGGAGATCCGCCGGCTGAACAACGCGAAGTAGACGTACTGATGAAGAGGCATCCAGGGACGATATCTGTGGGACGGCGGCTGGTCCAGGAAGATTGTCCGGCAGCCAGGCGACGGTTTGATGGTTGTGCAACAGCAGATCACCTGTCATAGGCGGCGAGTCCGTGACGAGGCAGGTCGGCCGGGAGGTCGGCACCCTTGCACCGGAAGGTCTGCGACACCTGCAAAACCGGTAGCAGGCTGCGGCGTTGAGCGTGGACCAGTTCACCCACTCGCATCCGGCGGTGGTGAGTTCGGTCTGGATGTAGTCCTGAACGTCGAGGGGCAGGGCGGCGCTCCGCTCGATGACGATCGTCTCGATCGGAGCGCCGATGGTGCGCAGGCCCAGGATCCAGATGACGGGGGCGAGCATGAGTCCGGCGGTGTCGGCGGTCATGCCGTCGACCAGGGCGCACAGTTCGGTGACGGGAACGCCGGACGGCTCGATCATGTGGTCGTAGCAGACGTCCTCGTCGCAGTCGGCGGGGTCGTCGTGGGTGCACAGTTCGGAGCCGTCGACCCACACGTTGCCCAGGTGGGCTGCGACCTGGTCGATCGCTTCCAGGAAGATGGCCAGGTTCTTCCGGTCGCGGCCGGCTCCGAGTCCGGCGCGGGTCCAGTCGGTGCAGGGCATGGTGAACATGGTCCGGCGGGTGGAGCGCGGGGTGGCGGGGGTCGAGTGTGCGGATGTCGCGTTGGATGACGGTGCATCCGGCGGCGGCGTTCTTGTTCCACTCGATGCACACCATGTCGGCCCGGACGCCGAGGACCAGGCGCAGCGCGGCGCAGCCGCCGCCGCATCCGGCGCACACGTTGATTCCGCGGGGTCGCGGCCGCCTTGGAGCCGCTCGGCGGCCGGTGGCCGGTGGCTTCGCGACGCTCACGTTCGACGGTTACCAGGGCGCCGGCGATGACGAGGACATCGCCTGCACCGAGGCTTTCCTGCCCGGGCTCCAGGACTTCTACCGCAGGGCAGCACGGAGCGGCCTGGCAGTGATCTTCACGGTCGACCAGTAGGACGGGGCCGGTTCCAGGCCGGGAAGCGGGGCCGTTCCATCCGTTGGTGCCACGGTGGCGGTGCGTGAGGAACAACCAGGCGCAGCGGCGGGGCGGTGGCCGACTCCACCGACCGGTGGATGCCCGGGACCACGGACGTCACCGCGTCTGTCGGGCGGTTGTCCGTGTCCTGGTGCGCGGCGGCCGCCCGGACGCCCGGACGCGCTCGTTCCCGTGGAGAGGCCCTACCCGCTGCCACCCGCACTCACGGCCCGGATAGGCGCCATGGGCCGAACCCGGCGCGACCCGGGGCCTGGCCGGGTGCGGACCGCAGGTCCGGCGGTCACACGTGGCCGACCATCCGGAGCAGGATGGTGTCACCGGGCAGGCCCGCGACGTACTCGTCGCTGAACCGGAGCCCGGGCAGGGGCCGCCGGTGGGGGCAGCTGTCCGGCTCGCAGACGGCGTGGAAGGCGTCGCCGCCGGGCTCCAGCCACCAGCCGTCCACGGTGAGCAGGTCGGTGCCCGTCCGGGGCCGGGTGAACTCGCGGATGTACTCGTCGCGGGTGCCCGGGTAGCCGACGAGGGGATTCTCGTAGGGGTCGGGGAACGACAGCCATGACGGCCCGTGGCCGAACGGGTGGTCGCGGTACGCCCGGATCAGTGGCTGGGCGCGGTAGGCCGCGAACATCCCCTCGCCCTGCGGGTCGTCGGGGAACGCGCCTGCCTGCCATCGGGCCACGAAGTCGGCGAGGGGAACGACCGGGGGATGTTCGAGAGCAAGCCGGTGCCAGAGGTCCCAGGAGGCGGCGACCACGCGCTCGTGCGCCAGGGTCGGGCGTGAGAAGTCGAGGAGCGCTCTCGGCCCTCCGGCGCAGACTCCCGGGACGCTCGGACTCCGGCTGCCGTCGTGGCCGGGATCGTCGTGCAGCAGCCTCGGATCGTCCTCGTGGCCGGCGGCGACCGCGAAGCCCGTTCCGCTGTTGCCGCCGCTGATACGGATCTCGTCCCACATGCCGCGGTCCTGGGCGGCGGAGGAGGTGTCCAGGAAGAACGGGGCGAGAGCCTCCCGCAGGGCGCCTGCCACGTCATCGCCGGCCTCGGGCGGGAGGCAGACCGTCACGTTGACACTGGCCACGGTCCTCCCTCCGGTCGTTCGCAATCACCTTACCCGGCTGCCGGGACTGTGCGGGCAGGCCCGGCCGTGCGGCCCCGGGGCCCGTCCTGCCCGGAGCAACCGGCCCGCCGCCGGCGGGCCACGTCCAAGCCGCAGGCAAGGAGAGCGTCGAACTCGCCGCCGCCGTCGGCGCCGAGGCCGAGAGTGTCACCGTGGCCGACGGCGAGCACGGCGAGGACGCTGCGGGCAGCGACCGTGTTCGACGACGCGGTCCGCCTACGCCGACGAAACCGCCATCGGCGCCATCCACCCCCTCCGGATCGAACGGGTGCCCGATCCGAGCTCGCCACCAACCCCCGCACCAGCAAACTCCAGCAGGTCGTCGACGAACGCCCCGCGCACCGGCCCGTGGCACACAGCAACGAGGCCGGGCCCCACTCCCGCAGTTGGAGGATGGGGCCCGGCCGAAGTCCGGTGACGGGCTCACCTGCCCGACGGGTGGTCGCTCAGAAGTGGATCATCCGCTGGAAGTCGGCCTGCGCGTTGCTGACGTGGACGTGGCTGCGGGTGCCGTAGGCGGTCGGGTTGTTCCAGTTGTACTCCTCGACGTCGAAGGAGCCGTCGGAGTAGACGGCGTTGACGTAGGCGACGTGGCCGTAGTCCCCGTGGACGTCGTTGACGGCGATGGCGCCGACGGTGGGGATGGTGTTGACCGTGAGGCCGGCGCGCCGGGCGGCGTCGTCCCAGGTGTTGGCGTTGCCCCAGGAGGCGCCGCCCCAGGAGTTGCCGAAGTCCGGGATGCCGAGACGGGTGGCGATGCGGAAGGCCGCGAAGGCGGTGCACTGGTCGGGGTAGAAGCCGTGGCTGCTGTGGTCGTAGTCGTCGACGGGGGTCTGGTTCCCGCCGGTGCCGCCGAGGAACTGGTGGGAGGCGTTGTTGTTCTTCAGGGTGGCGTTGAGGTTGCCCTTGGCGCCGGGGGCGAAGTCCTGGCTGGCGCCGGCGTAGCCGCTGTTGAAGTAGACGCGGACGGTCTTCCCGGTGCGGTTCCACACCGATGCGGCGTTGTTCTTGACGCAGACGCCCTGGCCGCTGCCGGCGCTCTTG
>NZ_BPRL01000103.1:0-25514 GCF_045862635.1 Kitasatospora sp. NE20-6 | reverse complement strand
AGCGGGACCGGCTTCTCTCTTGCGTCGCCGCGATCGAGGGTGTCGGCGCTGCGATCGACCGGGTAGAACGGGCGGGCGCCGAAGTCGTCTCGTAGCGGCCGCGCCTCGGCCCCATCGTCCGCTCCCTTGCCCGCTCCCGCCCGCTCTGTGGCTCACGGGTAGGCGCGGCTCCGGCTGAGCTGTCTCCTCTTCACTGAAGGCTCCGGCAAGCTGCCCAGCGCGGCTCGCCGGAGCCTTCGGCCTGCCCGGGCTTCTCTATCTCCGGCAGTCCCCTCCTGCGCACCGTGCCGCCGGCGCCGGCCCCGCGCACCACTTTCCTGGTTGAGCGCCTACATCTGTCGCCGCGGCCGTGACCCCAGCAGCTGAGGCTCACACTTGATCACGCCAGTCCGACGCGATGTGAAGGTGGCGAGCATGGGGACGTGGGGGACCGGGCTGTTCGAAGACGACTCCGCGCTGGACTTCGTCGACCACCTGTGCACATTGCCAGCCGACGAGGTAGCGGTGGAGCTAGGCACTGTCCTGGGCGATCAAGCAACGTCGGTGGGTACGGACGACGCATCGATCACGAGGAATCCCGCGTTGGTGCCAGCGATGAGCAGGCCGTGGCCCGATGCCAGTGCGTTGACGTCGTCTGCCAGGGGAAGTACATGCCCTGCCCGCGTCCAGGGGTTCCAGATCCGCACCGTCCGGTCGTCGCCGCTTCCGGTGGCGAGGCGTGGGGTGCCGTCCGGCGCGGCGAACACCGCCACCGCCCGCACCCCGCCGTCGTGGCCAGTGAGGGGATCGCCGACTTGTATGCCGGTGGCGGGGTCCCAGACCCGCACCGTCCCATCGTCGCCGCCAGAAGCGAGACGGGGGGTACCGTCCGGCGCGGCGAACACCGCCACCGCGTTCACCCAGTCGTTGTGGCCGGTGAGGGGCCCGCTCTCCTGGGTGCCGGTGGCGGGGTCCCACCAGACCCGCACCGTCCCATCGCTGCCGGCAGAAGCGAGACGGGGGGTACCGTCCGGCGCGGCGAACACCGCCACCGACCACACCGCGCCGTCGTGGCCGGTGAGGGGATCGCCGACTTGTGTGCCGGTGGCGGGGTCCCAGACCCGCACCGCCCCATCGCCGCCGCCAGAAGCGAGACGGGGGGTGCCGTCCGGCGCGGCGAACACCGCCACCGACCACACCCCGCCCACGTGGCCGGTGGCGGAGAACCCCGGCACCCTCCACACCCCGCGGTGGTAGCTGGTGACAAGCCAGCCCTCCTGGGTGCTGGTGGCGGGGTTCCAGATCCGCACCGTCCCGTAGCCGCCGGCCGAGGCGAGGCGGGGGGTGCCGTCCGGCGCGGTGAACGCCGCCACCGCCCGCACCCCGCCGTCGTGGCCGGTAGGGGGATCGCCGACTTGTGTGCCGGTGGCGGGGTCCCAGATGCGCACCGTCCCGTCGTCGCCGGCCGAGGCGAGGCGGGGGGTGCCGTCCGGCGCGGCGAACACCGCCACCGACCACACTCTGCCCACGTGGCCGGTGAGGGGATCGCCGACTTGTGTGCCGGTGGCGGGGTCCCAGACCCGCACCGTCCAGTCGTCGCCGCTTCCGGTGGCGAGGCGGGGGGTGCCGTCCGGCGCGGCGAACACCGCCACCGACCACACCCCGCCGTCGTGGCCAGTGAGGGGATCGCCGACTTGTGTGCCGGTGGCGGGGTCCCAGACCCGCACCGTCCCATCGTCGCCGGCCGAGGCCAGGCGGGGGGTGCCGTCCGGCGCCGCGAACACCGCCACCGCCCGCACCCCGCCGTCGTGGCCAGTGAGGGGATCGCCGACTTGTGTGCCGGTGGCGGGGTCCCAGACCCGCACCGTCCCATCGTCGCCGCCAGAAGCGAGACGGGGGGTACCGTCCGGCGCGGCGAACACCGCCACCGACCACACCCTGCCCACGTGGCCGGTGAGTTGGAGGTGGAGTTGGCGGGGTCGGACGGTCCCGGTGGTGATGATCGGGGGCCAGGTTCCGGTGTTGCGGGGGTGGGGTTCGGCGGGGGGCGGGGTGCCCTGGAGGTAGGTGGTGCCGAGGCGTCGCCACCAGCGGCGCCATGCGGTGGCGGTGCCCGGCTCCCAGCCGGTGACGGTGTCGTGGATGTGGTGCTGGTGGAGGACGGTGCCGGCGATGGTGGGTGGCAGCCCGTTGGGGTCGAGGCCGTGGTGGAGGGCGTTGGTGGTGATGCTGGTGAGGTCGAGGGTGTCGAGGACGTCGGGGTAGGCGGCGAGGGCGTCGAGGGCTCCGGCGGCCTGTCCGAGGCGGGCGTGGGTGGCGAGGTGGTGGCGGATGTAGGGGCTGACGTCCGCGGGCCGGGACGCGCTGCCGGGTGTGTGCCAGCGCTGGAGGGTTTCGCGGGCGTGGGCGGTGAGGGCGGTGGTGATGCGGCCGTGGGCCCGGGCGGTGTCGGGGGCGGTGGTGAAGTGTTCGGTGAAGGTGCGGTGGGCGAGGCGGTAGACGCTCTGGCCGTGTTCCTGGTCGAGGGCGAGGTAGGGGGCGGCGTCCGGGAGCAGCCGTTCAATGCTGTGCCTGGTCTCGGCGGGGCTGAGGTCGGTGTTGAGGGCGTCGGCAGCGTGGGCCCAGATGCCGTCCTGGTCGGGGAGGCCGCGACCCTGCGCGAGGCCGAGTGCTTGTAGCAGCGGAAGGTAGTGGGGGTTGACGCCTTGCAGGCGTTGAAGGGCGCGGTCGAAGAGCTCGCGGTGGGTGCGGCCGACCAGGGGGCTCGGGTCGGTGAGGAGGTCCGGGTTGTTGAGGAGTTCGTGGGCGGCGAGGCGTGCGTAGAGGAACTGCTGCGGTTCCGCGCCGTTCTCCTGGTCGTTGGTGACGAGGCGGCGGACGGTCTCCTCGATGAGGGGGTAGTCGGCGTGGAGGGTGCCGTGGTGCTTGGCGGCGTGGAGTTTGGCGCGCAGGTAGTCGGCGATCGCTTCCGGGTCCCGGGACACCTTCACGTACTGCGGGCCCGGGGCCGCCTGGCTGCCGGGGGTGGCGGTCCGCGGGTGGAGGGCGTCGAGGAGGTCGGTGTCGGCGGAGGTGGGGTGGTCGGGGCCCTCGCGTGTGGAGCGGCGGGTGCCGACGATCAGGCGCACGGCCGGGATGGCGGCGAGGGGGCGCAGGATCTGGTCGGCGATGACGAGGGGCTGGTCGGCTTCGTCGAGGGCGTCGAAGAGCAGGGTCAGCGGGGCCTGGCGGACGCGCAGTGCCGCGAGGAGGCGGGTGGTGAGGTCGGTGGTGGGCTGTCCGCCGGTGGCCTGTTCGGCGAGATCGGTGAGGCCGGCGGCCTCGGCAATGAGGTGCAGGACGCGGGCGGGGGTGAGGCCGGCTAGGTGGACCGTGAGGTCGAAGGGGTCGTCGGGGCAGGTGATGCCGGGTGGGAGTGCGGTGAGGTGGTCGTCGCGGGTGAGGAGGTCGCGCAGGCGGGGGTTGGTGTGCAGGAGGATGTGGCCGAGGAGGGCTGATTTGCCGGAGCCGGCGGGGCCGGTGACGATCAGGGCGCCGCTGGTGGTGGTGGTCAGCCAGTGGAGGATCTGGTTGCGCTGCAGTGTGCGGCCGTGGAAGTACCAGGCGAGCTCGCCAAGTTCGGCACCGGTGGCCTTGGGGAGGAAGTGGCGCTGTTCGTCGGCGGGGAGCTGGTCGATGACGGCTTGGAGTTCGGCGAGCTGGTCCAGCGGGCCGGACACCGCGGTGGCGGCGGTGGGGGTGAGGCTGACGAGTTGGTCGCGGAGGTCGTCGACGGTGAGGTCGTCGAAGAAGCCGCCGAGGCGGCCGGCGAGTTCGCGTCCGAGGGAGGACAGGCCGATGGCCCGCTGGGTGGGGAAGGTGATGTGCAGGGCGCGCTCCAGGGCGCGGGTGAGTTCGCCGAGTTCGGTGTAGCCGCGGGCGGCGGTGGACAGCAGCAGGTAGCGGCCGGCGTCGCGGTGGCGGGTGAAGAGGTCGAGGTGGACGGCGCGGGCGAAGTCCTCGGAGAAGCAGGCGTCCAGGACGACGATCGCCCAGTTGTCGGCGCTGTCGGCGAGGAGTTGGCGGCGGCCGATGGTGTCGGCGATGTCGCGCGGGGAGACGCCGTCGTCGATGGGGGCGTCCGTCTCATGGTGGGCGAGGCGCTCGGCGCTGCCGTGGCCGGCCCAGTACAGCACCGTGTTGCCGCCCGCCCGCCTCCAGCTCTTGAGCCGGTTCGAGACGGCCTGGCTGTTCCGCCCCGCTGGTGGCACGGTCCACTCGGTGGTGCGGGCGCCGTAGGGGGCGAGGAGGCCGGCGATCGCCCGTACGTGCGCCTCGGTGTCCAGGTCGGGCAGGAGATCGTGCCGGTAGGCGGTGAAGTTGACCGGGAACAGATCGACGCCGCCCCCGTCGCTGGGGCCCGGATCGGGTGCTGGGGTGTCCGGGCTGGTGGGCACTGGCATGGACGGGTTACCGGGTCCTGGTGTCGGGCGGGGTGACGAGGACGAGCTGGGTGATCGGCGGATGAGCGCCGGTGTCGAGCGTGACCCGGTACAGGTCGGGGGCGTCTGCGGTGAACCGGGCGGTCAGGGCGCGGTCGGTGCGGTCGGGGTCGGGGCGCGGGGTGAGGGGGTGGCCGGGGCGGCCGGTGGTGGCGGAGCGCACCGTCAGGCTCACACCGGCCGGGGTGGTCAGGCCGGTGACGGCGAGGGTGAGCGGCTCGCCGAGCGCGGCGCCGAGGTGGGGCACTTCCAGGCCGGGCCGGAGGGCGGTGTCGCCGGGGCCGAGGTGGGCGCCCTGGGGGCGCTCCAGGGCGATGCGGCGGATCTGGCGCAGGACTTCGTCGTGGCGCATCAGGGTGCCGTGCTGCCCGTAGACGTATGTGACGGCCTGGGTGCCGACCTGGGCGGAGGGGGTGTGGACGGTGCCGTCGCCGTAGGTGTTGCGGCGGGCGGGGATGCCGGTGGCGGGGTCGCGAAGGAGCTGTCGGTCGTCGTCGATGTCGAAGGCGTGGTGGCGGCCTTCGGCGACCGCCAGGTGGGCGCGCCGCTGTTCGTGCAGGGTCTGCACGGTGGGCTGCGCGTCGCCGACGATCGCCCGGTGCCCGGGCATCGCGAACCCGTCCTCGCGGTGGCGGGCGCGCTCGGCCAGCGAACGCTCGGTCAGGTCGCGGTCGCCGCCGAACCGGGCGACATCGCCCGCCGTGAGGCGCTCGACGTCCAGGCCCACATCGAGGCAGCGGTAGCCGGGCAGCAGATCGTGGACGCCTGGCAGGGTCGCCGCCAGCGCCTGCACCCGCCGCTGCAGCCAGGTCGGCCCGGCCTGGGCGTGCGCGAGGTTGAGCGCGAGGACCGCCTTTGCCGAGCCGAGGAACGGCGTGCCGGCCGTGATCACCGCCCGGGTGTCCGCGGCCAGCTCGGGGTCCTGTTCCAGCGCGGCCCGCACCACCAGCCCGCCCATCGAGTGCGCCACGAACACCAGCCGCGGCACCCGCTCCCCGGTCGCCCGCCAATCGGGCCGGGCCGCGACACGCGCCCGCCACCGCATCAGATGTGCACGGGCCGCACGGGCCAGGAGGGCGCCGTTGTAGGAGACCGCGAGGCGCCAGTCGTAGGGGAACGGCGCCACCGCCTCGGGCGCGAGGACCACGCCCGACAGGGCCTTGCGAAGGTCGGTGTAGGGGTCGAGGCCCTCGAAGACCGGCAGCCACCACGGCTTGGCGAGCAGGCCGGTCGCCCGGATCCGGGTCACCGGCCCGGTTCCGGCGTTGCCGACGTCGGCCGCCCGTTCCTCCTCGGTCGTCTGCAGGGCAGCGAAGAGGCTCTCGCCGCTCACCGCGCCGGTGAGAGCCGCAAGGTCGGCCCCCCACAGGGTCCGGCCCGTCGCGGCATCCTGAAGGACGCTGCCCATGATGCCCGGCACCACCACACACGCGTCCCTGGTCCGGTCCGCGAACACCGGCGGCACCCCCGCGTACGACGTCACGGCACCACCGGACCTGCCATCCCCCACAGCCCTCATGCCACCCGACGATAGGGGAACACCCCCGCCCGGAAGGGGTTTTGCCGAAGACCAGGACCCTGCCAGCGGCACCCCGGTGGTGATCTGACCGATGCCCAGAGGGAGCGGATCGAGCCGCTGCTGCCGGTGAGCAGCGGGCGGTGCGGCCGGTGGCGGGACCACCGGCAGATGGTGAACGGGGTGCTGCACCGGATCCGCACCGGTGTCCCGTGGCGGGACCTCCCCGAGCGGTACGGGCCGTGGAAGACCTTGCACGAGAGGCACCGGCGCTGGTCGGCGGACGGCACCTGGAAGATGCTCCTGCAACGGATCCAGGCCCAGCAGGAATGGCCGACCGGGGTCCCCGTCTTGACCCCTGAGCTCGCTGAACTCGCGCTGCAAGCCATCGAGCGGGCTCACTCCGACGGTAGCCACTTGTGGGAGCTGTGGACCGAGAGCGGCACGTACGGTGAGGTCTGGAAATCGCTCGCGCCGGTGCGGGCGGGACTGCTTGGGGCAGCCACCCCGGTTCAGCCCGACTCGCTGTTCTGATGGGCGGACCCAAGTGCAGCGCTCGGACGGTGCCCAGACCGGATTGCGCAGCAGGGGGCGATAAGTTCACTATCTGACGAACTGTCAGGCAAATATTCCGGACCACGATGATGGGGATCTGTCGACTTTTCAGCTCTACCGCCAGCAGGCGGTCCTGACGACTTGTCAGTATCCAGGGGAAATGATGGGCGATTTCCCACCGAGGGAAAGTGTCCTATTTGTTAATATAAGCCCTGTTTGTCGGCGAGTGTGCCAGTGACATGCCCAGCAGTGGCCGATGTCGACTGTGCCGTGGGCCAAAACTTTCGTATGGTGACCCTGCGGTACTCATGATGCGCATGGGGTGGCTACCCCATGCCCGCATATGTGTACAACTCGGACATCGAGTTGATCTAGGGGGGATTTCGCGCAGAGTAACCCGTCTCGATCACTCTCTGTTGAGATGCAAGGGGGAGCCGCCCCGCGGTGACGCGGAGCGACTATCAGAAATCCCGCCGGCCGCGCCGCGGATGTGAACTCTAATCCGACTGAAGGCGCACTCGGCCGGGATTTACGGACAGCCGATCAGCGGTTTGAGGATGAGTATGAGGAAGACGGGGAATCCCACCGACTCGGTGGAGAAGACGGGGGGCACGGCCCTCCCCCGGCAGGGGACACCCACTCCTGCGAACAGGATCCCCACCCAGCCCCGCGAGCGGCGGCCGGGGGTGGCAGTCCTGGCCCTGCTGGTCGTACTCGCGTGCTCCCTGGGGTTCGCCGTGCTGCTCCGCCAGGCCGGCGAGCGGGTCTCCGCCGTGGAGATCACCAAGCGGGTCGCACCCGGCCAGAAGATTCCCGCGGACGCGCTGACCGAGGTCCAGGTCGCCAAGGACAGCAACCTGAAGTTCGTGCCCTGGGAGCAGCGGGGCATCCTCACGAACAAGTACTCGGCTGCAGTGGAGATCCCGGCCGGCACGCTCCTGACCGGCCCGATGCTGACCGACGCCGTAGGCCTTGCTGGCGACCAGTCGGTGGTCGGCCTCTCCTTGAAGTCGGGCCAGTTCCCGCCGAGTCTGAAGGCCGGTGACCGGGTGCGAGTGATGTGGGTCGGCCGGGACGCGGCCGCAAAGGGATCGACGTCCACCTCCACCTCCGCCTCTCAGAGCGTTGCCGGAGCGGTCGAGCTGGTCGGTTCTGCCACGGTGCGCGAGGTGTTCAGGCCTGCGAACGGCGACGTCAGCTCCGCTCTTTCTCTGTCCGTGCTGGTGCCGGCCTCCGCCTCGGGGAGTGTCATCCAGGCCGCCTCGTCCGGCGAAGTCGGCCTGGTCCTCATCGCCTCTGCCCCGTAATCAAGGCTGCACGGAGACCGACATGTCGCTGATCCTCATCGCGTCCGCCAAGGGCGCCCCCGGAGCGAGCACCACTGCGCTCGCCATGGCCGGGGTCTGGCCCCGCCAGTCCCTGCTCGCCGAACTCGACCCGCTCGGCTCCGACCTGGTGTACCGACAGGTCGCCCCCAACGGGGACGTCCTGGACCCGAACAAGGGGATGTTCTCCCTGGCTCTTGCGGCCCGTGGCGTCCTGAGTCCCGACGTGGTCCGCGAACACACCCAGCACCTTCCCGGTGAGCAGCAGGTCCTCCTCGGTCTGTCCCGCCCCGAGCAGGGAGCGGCGTGGGGTGAGCACTGGGAGAAGCTCGGTCGCGTGCTGTCCGCACCCGGGACGACCGACGTCATCGCCGACATCGGCCGCCTCTACCCCGGTACTCCCGCTTCGGCGCTGTTTCGCCATGCCTCACTGATCCTGCTGGTGTCTCGCACCAACGCCGAGGACCTCGCCCATGTCCGAGCGCGGGCGGCAACCGTCCACCAGCAGATGTCCGTGGGCGGGCGCCGCAGCGCTCCCATCGGTGTGCTGCTGGTGGCCCCGTCGCGCAAGCAGGCCCAGGCCGTGGACACGGCGACCCGGGTCCTGGCCGCCGGCGGGACGCCCGCGCAGGTGGCCGGTGTCGTGGCGTTCGACCCGGATGCGGCCGAGCAGCTGGCCGGGCGGCGACGCGGCCGCACCCACAAGACGCAGCTGGTCGCGTCGGTGCGCGGCATCGTGGCCGACCTGGAGAACCGGTTCGGACTCGGCCGCACCGATGAAGCCGTCCCCGCTCGCGAGGACCTGGAAGGAGCAGCCCGATGACCACCACCGTGGAATCGGCCGTCGACTACGGCCTGGTGAAGGTGTTGCGGGAGCGGACCGGCCAGGTGCTGCAGCAGCGCCGCCGGGCTCTGGAGGCCGGCGACCGGCAGCTGTCCGACGCCGACCTGCGCGCGCTCTCCCTCGACATCATCGCGGACGAGCTGCAGGCACTGTCGGCCGAGCGCATCAACGCCGGGCAGGTGCCGATCTCCCTGGACGAGGAGGAGCGGCTCACCACCGCGGTGGCGGCCGCCCTGCACGGCGCCGGCCGGCTTCAGCCGTGGCTGGAGAACCCTGACGTCGAGAACGTCGACGCGAACGGCTTCGACGAAGTCTTCGTCAGCTTCGCCGACGGGTCGCAGGACAAGGTCGGCCCGATCGCCGAGTCGGACGCCGACATGATCGAGCAGATCCGGGTTCTCGCCGCGACATCAGGCCTCAGCAGCCGTCCCTTCGACGCTGCCAACCCCCAACTCGACCTCCGGCTCCCGGACGGCTCCCGTCTGTCGGCAGTCATGAGCGTGGCGCACCGGCCGGCTCTGTCGGTGCGCCGCAAGCGCCTGCGCGTCGCCCGGCTGTCGAATCTGCGGGCCAACGGCACTCTGACGCTGGAGGTCGAGGCCTTCCTGACCGCGGCGGTCCGCGCCCGGCTGAACATCATGATCGCGGGCGAGGTCAACGCCGGTAAGACGACCCTCCTCCAGGCAGTCGCCAACGAGATCGACCCGCGTGAACGTCTGATCACCATCGAGCGGTCTCTGGAGCTCGGCCTGCACGAGCTCACCGACCTGCACCCGAACGTGCTCGCGCTGGAGGAGCGCCTGGCCAACGCGGAGGGCCAAGGCTATGTGTCGATGGCGGACCTGGTCCGCCGCTCGCTGC
Source organism: Kitasatospora sp. NE20-6 (assembly GCF_045862635.1). Classification (NCBI taxonomy): domain Bacteria; kingdom Bacillati; phylum Actinomycetota; class Actinomycetes; order Kitasatosporales; family Streptomycetaceae; genus Kitasatospora; species Kitasatospora sp. NE20-6. The sequence continues at coordinate 15,953 of NZ_BPRL01000103.1, read as the reverse complement.
GCTCGAACCCGCAGCGTGTGATCGTCGGCGAGGTCCTGGGTGACGAGGTGGTCGCGATGCTCAATGCGATGTCGCAGGGCAACGACGGCTCGCTGTCGACCATCCACGCCAACAGCTCTGCGGACGTCTTCCAGAAGATCAGCACCTACGCGATCCAGGCGGTCGAGCGGATGCCGATCGACGCGTCGCAGCTGTTGGTCGCCAACGCGCTGAAGCTGGTGGTGTTCGTCGACCGCGACCTCGACCCCGCCACCGGTCTGCAGCGGCGCCGAGTCACGTCGATCCGCGAGGTCAGCGGGTACGCCGACGGCCGGGTCGCCTCCTCCGAGGTCTACGCGCTGGACGAGAACGACAACGTCGTGCCGAGTGCCCCGCTGACCGACCGCACCCGTGCGCGGCTGGCGCGGCAGGGCTTCGAGGTGGGCAGCTTCGACTTCCCGGGCAGGTGGTGATGAACGGCGGATACCTCGCCCCCGACTCGCTGCTCGCGCTGCTCGCCGGCGGCGGGGCCGGCTGCGGGATCGTGCTCTTCATCGCCGCGCTCGTTGGGTGGCGTCGCAGGGCGACGACCACCACGCCTGCCTCCCAGCAGATCGCACGGTTCCTGCGGCGACGTGCCGGCGTTGCGCTGGTCGTGGGCCTGGTCGTGCTCGTGGTGATGCGCTGGCCGGTCGCCGCCGTGGCCGCTGCCCTCCTGGTGCTGTTCTGGTCGACCATGTTCGGCGGAGCAGCCGCGGAGCGTGAGGCCCTGGCCCGGGTCGAGGCCCTGGCGGCGTGGACGGAGGGCCTGCGCGACACGATCGCGAGCGCGGCCGGACTGGAGCAGGCCATCAGCGCCTCTGCACGGACGGCCGGCGTGACCCTGCGTCCTCACCTCCTGGCCCTTGATGACCGGATCCGCTCCCGCATGCCGATGAGCGAGGCCTTGCACCGCTTGGCGGTCGACCTCGACGACGGCGGCGCGGACATGGTGATCGCCGCTCTGATCCAGGCCTCGGGCCTGCGTGGCGAAGGCCTGCGCGAGGTGCTGACCGACCTGGCCAATGACGCCCGCGCCAAGGTCGCGATGCGCAACCGCATCTTCGCCAGCCGCTCCGGCACCCGCCGCAGCGTGCAGATCGTGGTGATCGTCATCGTCGGGATGGTGGTCGGTCTGCGGGTGTTCAACCCCGCCTACACCGAGTCGTTCGGCACCGCGCAGGGCCAGGCGGTCCTCGCCGTGGTGTTCGGCCTGTTCGCGTTCGGCCTGGTGTGGCTGCAGCGGCTGTCGCGGGTTCCCGCTCCCAACCGGTTCCTCGTCAAGACCCAAGCAGGAGGTACGGCGTGAGTCTCGGACTGCTGTGGCCTCTCCTGTACGGCGCCGGCTTCGGGCTGGGCGGCTTCGTTCTGGTGCGCGCCCTGTTCCCGGGCAGGCCCAGTGCCGCTGCCACCGTGCTGCGGGTCGACGCCCGGGCCCGGCTCCCCCTGGGAAGCCAGACACTGCCGGCACCCGCCGCAGGCCGCACCGACCGGACGGCACAGATCCGGGAAGTCATAGGGCTCCAGGCCTCTCGGCTGTGCGCACGCCAGGGCTGGGAGTTCCCGGTGCTTCGCGCGGATCTGTCGATCCTGGACCGCTCGTTCGAGTCGTTCATGGCGACGAAGATCCTGGTGAGCCTCCTCGGGCTGCTCTTCGGGCCCGTGGTGTTCGTCGCCCTGTGGGCTGCGGGATTCGCCAGCAACCTGACGCTGCCGCTGTGGCTCGCGCTGGCGTTCGCCGTGCTGTTCTTCTTCCTGCCCGACATCGAGATCCGCGGCGACGCGAAGAAGGCGCGCGCCGACTTCACCCACGTCCTGGGCTCGTTCACCACTCTCGTGGCCAACAGTCTCGCCGGCGGCCGCGGCCTGCCCGAGGCACTCAAGACGGCCACTGAGATCACCGACAGCGAGCCCATGCTGCGCCTCCGCCGTGAACTGCAGGGCGCACGGATGGCGAACCTGACCCACTGGCAGGCGCTCGACCGGCTCGGGCAGGAGATCGCCGTCCCCGAACTGCGAGATCTGGCTGTCCGGATCGCCCTCGCGGCGGACGACGGTGCGCGCATCCGCAGCTCACTGATGGCCACCGCCAAGACCCTGGCGGACCGGGAGCTGTCCGAGGCCGAAGGCAAGGCCGGCGCGCAGTCGCAGACGATGCTCATCGCGCAGCTGTCGCTGGTCGCCGGGTTCATGATCTTCCTGGTCTACCCGGGCCTGGTGCGGGTGGCGTCCCTGTGAACTACCTCCTGTGCACCCACAGGCCACCATGGCCGCGCGGCAGTGCCGCCGCGGCCCCGAACCGATCCTGCGCCCCGCATCTCGCCGGGCACCAACCATCGAGGGGAATCTGCACCATGAACAACGTTCTTGACCGCATGACCGGCTGGAACCCGAACCTCACCCTGGCCACCACGTGGGTCCGCGCCCGCGTGGCCGCCGCACGTGAGCAAGAGGACGCCGGTTTCTCCACCGTCGAGATGGTCATCGGCATCGCGATCATCATCGCGATCCTGGTCGCCGTCGCCGTCATCCTCAGCGGCGCCCTGACCACCAAGGCGACCACCGTGGGCAACTGCATCACCGGCGCGAACTCCACCAACAACGGCGGCTGCAGCTGACCACCGGACGGCAAGGAAGAGGAGAGGGAGGGGAACCGATGATGCGCCGCCTTCGCCGGCTGGTCGAGCACCGACGTGCTCGAGGCCGCGACTCCGGCATGAGCTCCGTGGAGTTCGTGATCGGCACGCCGATCATCTTCGGGCTACTCTTCCTCGCCGTCCAGTTCGCGCTGTTCTTCTTCGCAGACCAGGTCGCCCTGGCCGCAGCCCAGGCCGGGGCCAGGGAGGCCCGGGCCACCGCCGATGCCGACCCCGGCGGCTGGCAGGGCAACGCCAGCACCGTCGCCCTCAACCGGGTCCACTCCCTCGGCCCGGCGCTCAGCAGCGATCCGGTGATCGTGGCGGAGAACACCGGCCCCCACACGGTCAAGGTCACCGTCCGGGTGCAGGTGGTCAACGTCATCCCCTGGCTACACCTGACCGCCACCGCGACCAGCGAAGGCCCCGTGGAGAGGTTCGTGCCCGATGCCGGATGACAGCACCCGACCGCGCCTCGCACAACGACTGCGCGCCGACGACGGAATCAGCACCGTCGAGCTGGTCATCGCCACGCCCCTGCTCCTGCTCATGGCCCTGCTGCTGGTCGGCTTCGGCCTCATGGTGCAGAGCCGAAGCTCTCTGGACGGCGCGGCCCGGGACGCCGCCCGCACCGGGGCGCTGCAGCGCAACTACCAGACCGCCACCGCCGAGGCCGCCCGCGCCGCCCGCGCGAGCGCAGCCGGCGTCTGCGCGAACGGGGACATGCAGGTCAACCCGTCCGGGGACTGGCGAGCCGGAGGCATGTTCACGGTGACCATCAGCTGTGACGTCCGCGGCCTGGCCTGGCTCGGGATCAACACCAACCGACGGGTGACCAGTACCGCCACCGCGCCGCTTGACACCTACAGGCGGACATCCTGATGCCCACGACGATCCTGCAGCGGCTCAAGGCCCGCCTACGCGGCGACGAAGGCAGCGGAGCCCTTTACCTGATCTTCGGCGCCATGCTGTTCATGCTTTTCGCGTCTTTCGTGATCGACGGAGGCCTGGCAATCCACCAGCGGGAGAAGGCCGCCGACATCGCCGAGCAGGCTGCGCGCTACACCGCCAACCAGATCGACCCTGCCTCGCTGCGCGCCGGAAACCTCAGCGTGCCCGCCAACCCGGCATGCAGCGGCTACGCCCAGTCCTTCGCCACCCAGGCGGGTGCGAGCGCGACCTGTACCTCCAGCGGCGGAAACACCGTCACGGTCGAGGTACAGCTGACCTACCAGCCGATCTTGATGCGATTGCTTGGCCAAACGTCAATTACGGTGCGTGGTACCGCGACAGCACATGCCGTGCAGGAACAATGAGCCCCCACGGGGAACGGGAGACACACCATGCGATCCACCAGCACCCGCCGCAGCATGCGACGGACTGCGGCACTGTGCTGCGCCCTGCTCGCCGTGACCGCGGCGACCGCGTGCAGCAGCTCCAAGCCGGCCGGCGACGGCACGATCAGCGGCGCCCAGAGTGCCCCGCCGCCCTCGGCCAGCAGCGCCCCCGCCAGCCCTCCCGCGACGCTACCCCCCGGCGCGCCCGAGGTGGTCCTGCCCGCCGACCTCAAGGTCACCCTCCAATTCCCTGGGACCGGCGACGCAGGGAAGGACGCCGTGGCGCAGACCCTGACGTACGCGCTGCGTGCCTACAACGGCGCGTTCGCCGCCGGAGACGCCAAAAACGCGGCTTTCGTGTACGCCTGGGACGGCATGGCCCGCCCCTACATGGCCAACATCATCGGCCAGCTCGTCCAGCGCAACCAGACGATCACCGGCGAAACCCGGTACTACTCCCCCACCTTCACGATCACTGATGCCACCCACGCCGCTGCCGCGTACTGCGAGGACCAGTCCAAGGGCTACCCGAAGGACAAGGCCAGCGGGAAGGTGCTGACCAGCACCCCGTCGGTGCGCGACTACACCGAGTGGAACCTGGGGCTGGAGAAGTCGAGCCAGGGAGTGTGGCGGGTGACCCAAGCACTCGGAGAGAAGGGATCGACGCAGTGCCAGCAGAAGGCCTGACCCGCCGCGCCGGGAGCGCCGTCGTCCTGGCAGTGCTCGCTGCCGTGTCGCTCCCCGCTCCGGCACGCGCGGACTTCGGCGGCGAGCCGACCGGCAGCACACCGAACCCGTGGAGCATCGAGTCCCACGTCACGCTGACCATGAACCAGAACGGCGGTGAGGGGTCGAAGCACCTCGTGTCGTCCGCGGGCAGTTGGGACCCGCCCGAGTGCTGGTACGAGCCTGCCTACACCCCCGAGGGCTTCGACTCCGCGTTCCAAACACTCCTGCAAAGCCTGTCCGGCACGACCGGCGGTGCGGACGCCCAGAAGCAGTACGACGAGCTGAAGGCCGACCACGACTTCCACAAGGGCGAGCAGGGGGCCTGGTGGGGCATGGTCAAGACCGAGGCCGCATGGGATCTGCCGGTCACGACGACCTGCACCCAGAGCCCGGGCCTGCGGTGGGTCCCGGCCGGCAACCCCCCGGCCGGGCTGCTCACGGTGACACCGCAGATGCTGAGCAAGATCGCGTACGGGGCGACGAAGTTGCCCTCGCCCGAGGTGGCGCTGTCGCCGACCGCCGACCGGCAGACCGTCAACCTGCCCACCTACGTCAGCTTCAGCCGCCCGCTGCAGCCGGTGAGCGTCACGGCGGCGCTGGACTACATGGGCTTCAGCATCGCCGCCTCCACCCGGGCCGTGCCGGTCTCGCTCGAGGTCGACGCCGGAACCGACGACGCATCACCGCGGACCTGCACCTACCCGTTCACCGCGTCGGGCGGCGGCTACGTGGTCGACTCGTCGTCGAGCAGCTGCAACGTCACCTACATGCGATCCTCCCGGGGCAGCACCTACCCGCTCACGGGCCGGGTGAAGTGGAAGGTGTCCTGGACGGCGTCGAAGAACCCCAACGCGACGCCGGCCAACCCTCTGCCGGACGGCGTGACCGACACAGCCCCGCAGAACGTGGTGGTCAAGGAGATCCAGACCGTGGTCACCCACTGACCACGCCCCGCTGGACCGATCAACCGAAGGACTGACCCATGAGCAAGACGAAGCCGGCCACGGCCACCCGTACCGCGGGCGACCTGGTGCGCGCCGGTCTGGCCGGCCTCGCCCTGCTCGCCCTGCTGGCAGCCGTGCCCTGGGGCCTGATCACCTTCATCGGCAATCCCCTGCCCAACAGCATGCCAACGTGGTCCACCCTCAACGAGTCGGTGGGCACCACCGTCATCATCAACACGATCGCCGTGGTGCTGTGGGCTGTCTGGGCGCAGTTCGCCTTCTGCGTAGCAGTCGAGCTGCGCGCTGCGCTCTCCAAGATCGGGCGTCTACCCATGCGGGTGCCGGCCGCCGGCGCCAACCAGGCCTTGGCGCGGCAGCTGGTGGTCACCATGCTGCTGGTCAGCGCCGGCGCTCTCACCGTGGGCACCGCGACCGCCGCCCCCGCCGCCGCAGCGCCGCGAGCGGCCGCGACGGCGGCAGCCGTCCCGCAGCAGACACTCACTGCAGTGACCGCCGCCCCGGCCGCCCCAGAGCAGCACCTGCCCATCTACGTGGTCAAGGCCCCGTCCGAGGGCCACCGCGACAGCCTGTGGCGCATCGCCGAGCAGCACCTCGGGGACGGCACACGCTGGTCGGAGATCCAGACGCTGAACGAAGGTCGCCCGCAGCCGGACGGGGGTTCCCTCGGTTCCAACAGCCGGATTCGCCCGGGCTGGACGCTGCTGCTGCCGGCCGATGCTGTCGGGGACGACCTGGCCCGGCCAACCGCAGCGACGGCTCCGCAGAGCTCCGAAGGCGCGGGCGAGCACCTGGTGACCGTGGTCGAGGGAGACACCCTGTCCGGCATCGCCGAGCGCGAGCTCGGCGACGGCGACAAGTACCCGCTGCTGCTGGAGGCCACGAAGGCCCTGGTGCAACCCGACGGATCACACCTAAGCAACCCGGACGAGCTGTTCCCCGGCGAGAAGATCGTGATTCCCGCCCCGGCTACCGCCACAACCACTCCCGACCAAACGCCCGCACCAACCGCCCCCGCCGAGCAGCCCGCACCGTCGACCACCGCAACGGCGACTCCGGCCCCGACCAAACAGCCCCCCACATCCGCCGAGAGTCCCACAGCTGCCCCGGCAGCCGACCCGGCGCAGACCGCGGCCACCACGCAGCCGACCCAGCACCCCACCGCAGAACCCGAGCACGCCCAAACCGCGCCCGCCGACAGCAACGACAGCGTGCGCAACCTGGCCGCCGGCGGCGCGATCCTCGCCGCCGGCGTCCTGGCCAGTATCGGCTTCCGCCGCCGCCTGCAGCAGCGCCGCCGCAAGCCCACCCGCCGCATCCCCATGCCCGCCGGCCAGTCCGCAGGCCTGGAGCGACAGCTGCGCGCCACCACCAACCCAACCGGACTGGCCCTACTGGACCGCTCACTGCGGTCGATGGCCGCCCACGCCGCCCACCTGGGCCAAGAGGTCCCGCAGCTCGAAGCCGTACGCGTCAGCGGGGACGCCGTCGAGCTGTACCTGGCTGCCCCGGCCACACCGATCGCCCCATTCACCGCCACCGAGGAGGGCACGACGCTGTGGCGCTGCGGCTCCTCCACCCGCAACACCGCACTGCTGAGCGCCGAAGAAGCCGCCCGCACCCCGGCCCCCTACCCGACCCTGGTCAGCCTCGGCCACACCCCCGAAGGCGACCCGGTCCTGGTCGACCTGGAAACCATGGGCCTGCTCTCCCTGGACGGATCCGACGGCGACGTCCTCGCAGTGCTGCGCGCCTTCACCGTCGAGCTGGCCAACAGCAAACTCGCCGACGACCGTCTCCTGCTGCTCGCCGGCGTCGGCGAAGAGCTCGCCGAGCTCTACCCCACACACGCCGACTACTACGAGACGCTGCCCAAGGCCCTGGCCACGCTCGCCTCCCAGGACGCGTTCCAGCGCCAGGCCCTCGAAGCCGGCGGGCACCCCTCCCTGCGGGCTGCCCGCGTCAGCGACCCGGCCACCGGCGACGCCTGGACCCCACACATCCTGATCAGCACCGACGAACCGGCCGCACCGCAGGCGGAGCAGCTGGCCGACATCCTCGGTGCACAGCCGAGGACGTCGATCGGCGTCATCGCGGGCAACCGCACCGACCTGCCGGTGGAGACCAGCTGGCGCATCCCGGCCGAGGCCGGCCTCGAGATCGAGATCGACAGTCTCCCCTTCACCGTGATCCTCCAGCGCATCGAGCCGGACGCCTACCAGCATCTGGTCGACGTCCTGGCCACCGCCGAGCGACGCGACACGCTCCCCGCTCCGGCCTGGACCCGCCCGGACACCACCACGGCGACCGCCGAACGAACCGAGGAAGACGCCGACCAGGACGCGGAGATGAGCGAGGAGCCGGTGCCCGTCGAGGCTGTCGCCGCGAGCGGATCCGCGCTCGCCGCCCAGGCCACCTACGCCGCCGGCTCCCCGGCCCTCGCGCTCGGGCCGTCCACGATTCCGGGCACCGTCACCATGCCTGTCGCGCCGGCCAAGAACACTGCCGCGGCCGCAGGCGCCGCCGGCTCTTCCCGGGAGCCGCAGGACCTGGACCTGATCGCCGAGGAGGACGACCAGGAGCAGCGCGCCCGCGCCGCAGCCGCGATCAGCGCCGCCGGCCCGGACGAAGTCGACCGGGAAGAGAACGCGGACCCGGAGGAAGACGTCTTCGGCCTGGTCGACAACGAAGAGGACGAGGATGAGGATCCGGACTGGGGTGAGGACGAGGAGGATCTCGACGCCGTGATCGCCCGCTACGCCCAGAACGCTGACGATGAGCAGGGCGAAGAGCAGGAAGAGGAACAGCACGAAGTCCGGGGCACAGAGCAGGACGGCGAACAGCAGACCGCGGAGGAAGAGGCGGAGGACGACGCCGTGGCCGGTGCCGCGGCGCGGCCGGTCACGGTCCCGAGCCTGGCCCCGGCCGCCGTGCCGGCTGGTGCGAACGCGCGGGTCAGTCACCGCCTGCACAACTCCTCTGCGGTCCTGGCCGCGCTCACCGCCGAAGCCAAGGAGCCGTCCGTCCCGTATGTACGGCTGCTGGGGCGCGTCGAGGTCCTCGGCCTGCGCGACGGCAAGCAGGACTCGCGGCGACGCCAGCTCACCGAAGTGGCGGCCTGGCTCGTCCTGAACCCCGGCAGCAGCCGCCTCGAGTTCGACGAGGCCATGTGGCCGGGGACCCGAGTGGACAACCAGGGCCGCAATACCTTGATGTCGCGGGCCCGCCGGTGGCTCGGCGACAAGCCGGACGGCAGCCCCTACCTGCCCCGGATCACCGAGGACGTCTACGGGCTGGACCCGGCAGTGACCTGCGACTGGGCGCAGTTCCAGGAGTTGTACCGGGCCGGTCACCACGGCAGCGGCCTGGACGCGGACATCGCGCTCGCCCAGGCGCTCGCCCTGGTGCGCGGCAGGCCTTTCGCGGGCACCCTGGCCACCAAGTACACCTGGAACGAGGCCTGGGTCCAGGAGATGATCTCCGCGATCGAGGACGCCGCGCACGAGCTCGCCCAGCGGCGCCTGGCCGAGCGGGACTACCGGGCGGCCGCGATGGCCGCCGCACGCGGCCTGGAGGCTGTCCCGGAGAGCGAGCTGCTCTACCGCGATCTCTTCGAGGTCCACGCGGCCTCCGGGGACCGCGAGAGCCTGGAGCGCGCCGCGCGCCGGCTGCACGACCTGAACGAGGAGCTTGGCGTCGACCCAGAGGAGGAGACCGTCGACCTGCTCGAGACGCTGCTGAAGGGACGCCGCACGGCAACCGCTTGATCGAGTACCGCCGCGGGCAGAGCCGATGGGCAGGTCAGGCTCAGTAGCGAAGCGAAAAAGGAACAGCTATTCGGAAACCAGTGTCCATGCACTGACCCGCGACGACCGTTCGGAATTCGTCATTGCTCGGCGGTCACACCGGGCCTGACCACGCCATCTATGGAGGGCGAGAGGCGCCTCGTGCGCACTGACGACAGGGAGGACAGGGAGCTCATGGAGCCCACCTCAGGGGGACTGGAGCACCGCACCGAGCCGTTGGAGCTCACCACCACTTCATCGAGCAGCCGCGCCGGGCGCGCGGCACAGAAACCGCGCCGGGGCGAGAAGGCGCTACTGGGTGCCATCGTGGCCGGGTCCGGCGTGATCGCGGGCATCGGCTTCACCGGGAGCTACACGGCGGTGCGCCGCTTGGCGGAGGAGAAGGGATTCTCCTGGTTCTCGTATGCCTTCCCCGTCGGCGTGGACGTCGGAATCGCGGTCATCCTTGCGCTGGACGTGTACCTGACGTGGAAGAAGATGGCCTTCTGGCCCCTGCGCATGATCGCGTGGATGCTGACGGCCGGGACCATCGCCTTCAACGCATCGGTCAGCTGGCCGGACTTCGTGGGCACGACCATGCATGCTCTGATCCCGGTCCTCTTCGTGATCGTGGTGGAAGCAGCTCGCCACGTGGTGCGCCGTACCGCTGATCTCGCCGACGACCGGCACATGGACTCGATCCGGTGGTGGCGCTGGGTGCTGTCGCCGGTGGGCACCTTCCGCATGTGGCGGCGGATGAAGCTGTGGGAGATCCGTTCCTACGACGAGGTCGTGCGCCTGGAGCGCGCCCGGGTGCTGTACCGGAAGGAGCTACGCATCCGGTACGGCCGCGGCTGGCGAACCAGCGCCCCGATTGAGGCTCTGCGGGCGCTGCGGATGGCCGGCTACGGCATCTGGACTGAGGCGATGCACCAGGTCCTCGTCGATGCTCCTGAGCTGCCCTCGGGCGAGCGACCTGCGGAGGTGATGCCGGTAGAGAAGACGGTGGTGGAACGGATTCCTGTGAGTGCCGCGTCGAGCCTCGTGAATCCCGCACCTTCGCCGGATCTGGCCTCGATCGCCTCGGCGTCGGCCGACCAGGAGCCCGACGCAGGAGTGGTGACCGATGCGGGAAGGGGCGGCGAGGTTCCGGGCGATGATGCCTCTCTTGTTGCGAACTTTAACGTCCCGGCGGCGGGCGGCTCGTTGCCCACCGCAGATGATGCCGACGCGCAGCACGCGCTGGGGGAGGCACGGGCGGCGGCGGTGGAGTCGTCCTCCGCGGCCGGGCATGAGTTCGTCTCCGCGCTGCCGGATCGGGACGTCAATCCGGTCCATCCCGGGTGGCAGGAGCTGGCCGCCTCAGGAGCGCTGGATGGCGATGCGCCGGCCGCGGCGGTGCTCCGCGCCGAGTTCGAGCGTGACCCGGGCGCCGATCCGGGCGGTCTGCTGCAGGTGATCCAGTCACTCACGGCACCCCTTCCGTCAGCGGAGGAGCTGCACGAGCGGCTGCCGCAGCCTGTCCCAGTGCCGGCTGCGGAGAAGATGGCGCCGTTCGCTCCAGTCCAGCGCAGCAGCTCGGTGCACCTCCGGACCGAGGAACCGCAGCCGCTGGGCGGCCCGCACGATCCGCACGTCGCCGAGTCGGAGCCTGTGTCAGTGGGCTCGGAGCCGGAGAGCGAGCAGCGAGCGGAGCATCAGGTCAACGGCAAGCTGCTCTCGAAGAAGGAACAGGCCCGTCTGATCTACGAGCAGCACCAGCGCGAAGGACGGGAGCTGTCCCGAGGAACGCTCGCCCGGCTTGCCGGATACGCCCACGAGGGCAGCGCGCGCACGGTCTACAAGGAACTTGAGGACGAGCTTGGCCCCATCGTGGCACGCCCCGGCGAGCACGCGACGGGAGAGCTCGCCGCCTCCGGCGCCCGGTCGTAGCTGCCTGGCCCACAGCTCATTCGGGTGATGTTCTCTGGGGTCGAACGACATGCTGGCGCTCTCCGAGAGCGGCCGCCGTCTTCCATGCGCGGCAGGACAGCGGAGCGCAGCTCTCCTCGGTGCGGCGAGCGGCGTGCGCACTGGCGGCCGGCCGGGTGGACCGTGAGCGGCTCGCCCTGGAGAGCGTCACCTACGTCCGGCAGCGCGGCGCCCACGTCGGCCGGTACTTCGGTGAGAAGTGCGGATCGAGGTCTACGCCGGGCCGGGCCCGCGTGATGCCGCGGCTGCTGAGGCCGGGGGCATCGAGGCGGGGTGCCCGGTGCCGCCGACGTTGCACGCCGCCCCCTTGTCCAGCACGTTGTCCCGCCCGGGATGCCCAGGTCAGGGGCCTTGTCCTCCCGGCATGTCCGTGACCGAGATCATCTGGCGGTGGAACACCCGGCATAGGGGGCCAGCGTCATTACTGACTCCGACAGACCATTGATAGAGGATGATGCTGCGGTGAGTCTGGACTTGAGAAACTACGAACTCCTCTGGCCTACCGCACTGTTCTCCTCTGAGGGCGAACGTATCCTGCGGGTCTCTGGTGGCGCCTGGGAAGACCGTGCCATCTGGCTGATGACCGAGGCTCTGAGCGGCACGACGGCGGTTGCCGACTTCGAGGAGGTGCCCAGGCAGACCACTGTCATCGACCACAATCCCTGGACCTCCGAGCCGTTTGACAGCGGGCTGAAGACGGGCCCGGATAGACGAGACTGGTTCACCGAGCTGGTCGACCGCTCAGCTGAGCTCCGGCACGCGGTTGAGCCGCGCCCGTACTGGCCGCAGCGTCGCGGTAGTGGTCTGTCACACGACGGAAGCACGCCACGTGACAGTCGGCGAGATTTCGCACGGATCCTCACCGAGTTGACTGACCATGGCTACCTGGTTGAAGTGTTCGGTGAGGAGTGCGTGGACGATCCCAGTGAGCTGCCCGACCCTTCAAGCGTCATAGACCGGCATCTGGGCATCCCCAATCTCTGGCCGCTGTCCCCGGAGAGCTGGGACGAGGACACGTTCTACGGTCTGATCGAGGTGTTTCACGACCTGGTCAGCCGCCCCCGCAAGAGAGAGTGGCACAACTGGAACTCGTGCGGCTGGCACCACTCGGAGTTCCACAACGGTCCAGCTCGCATCCTGTATCGGTGGAGGGTCAATCGGCTTCTGCGCCAGGCCGGGATCGAATACGAGCTGGCCTCGGAAGGTGAGGACCTCGGGCGCTTGGTAGCCGTCACTGACGATGCCCGCAGTCAGCTGGTGCACTGTGTCCTCAGCGACAGCCCTCCCGACATCACTGCCGGCGTCCGCCACGCCGTCGCGCTCTTTCGAGGACGTGACAGTTCGGTCGACAGCAAGAGATCAGCGATCTTCAACCTCGCCCGCATCCTCGAGGAGCGTCGCACCCTGCTCAAGGACCGCCTCGGGAAGGACGAAGGCGCCCTGTTCGAAATTGCAAACCGGTTCGATCTGCGCCACCGTCGGGCCGACCAGCGCGGTGAGTACGACGAAGCTTTCCTCGACTGGATCTTCTGGTGGTACCTGGGCACGGTGGAACTGACGAACCGGCTGATCGCGTCGCGACGCCTCGCCTGATTCAGCTGTCAGCCCGGTCTCCAGTGGCAGGCCTGGGAGACGACGCCGACGCCACCGGACCAGGGTGTCGCGGGCATCCCTGCTCAGCGGCGACAACGGGCTGCTGGCGGTCCTGGGCCTGGGTTGGTCAGTGCCCGCCGGGACCTTCGCCTACGCCGGGAACGCCGTCGACGTTGGTAACCTGCTTGATCCAGTCGGCGACTGGTCGGGTGGACGCGGCGATTGTCACGGTCTCGCCGCCGTTGGTAACGACGGCTTCGACGATCTGGCCCACCCACACCCCGGCTCCGGAATCCCCCTTGTAGGGTGCGCCGGTGATCGGCTCAAGCTTGTACTTGGACTGGAAGGCGTGATCGACCGCGCGCCGCCGAGGAGCTCCACCAAGTCCTCACCGTCGTGGCCACCCGGCTCCTTGATCCACCAGGACGCGCTCCCCTGCGAGGGCGAGAACGTCTCCTACTGGATCGAGGAGCTGGCCGCCCAACTGGACGACGGCACGCCCGCCGGGCTGCACCGCTGCCATGGCCGCCGCCGAGGGGCTACCGGACGCCAACCAGTAAGTGACGCAGATCACACATGGATCGCCGAGATTTTTGGTCTCCTCTCCGTCTTCCCGCGCCCAGAGGGTGAACCTAGTTCCACGGAGGACACCCGATGACCACTCCGCACACCGTGCTCACCGACAGGCCAGAGCGCAACGGCCACGTACTCGACCCGCAGCTTCTCTCCGCAAACCCGACATCAGTCCGCTTCTCCGTGGTGGACGGCCGACGGATGATCTCGATCGCCACCCCCGACGGCCGCGAGGTGCAGGGAACGGACCCGCTGTTCGCGGTGAGCACCAAGCCATCGAGCCTGAGCTTCTGGCTCGTCCCCAAGCTCGGACTCCTCCATCAGTGCAATACGAACTACCCGATCAACCGGATCCGGGCCGCCATCGACGCCCGTAGGGCCTCGGTCCAGGGCGAGAGCACTGCTCTGGCGCAGTTCGGCCGGATCGCTCTCAACCTCAACCGCAGCGAGCGCTGGACTGAAGCCCTGTCCACGGCGCTGCTCGGCGACTGGATCGACCCGCTCTACGACGGCACCGGCCTCGGCCTGCGCGCCATCGACCGGCTCCGCTCGGAGGCCAGGACGGCCCATCAACAGCTGATGCCGCTGTGGCAGCGGCGGACGTACGGCAACAGGCGGGTCACTCTGCTGGAGAACCCGGTCTACGAGGGTGCGACCCTGAGGGACTTGCTTGCCGACCGGTACACGACCGACGACCCGCTGCTCAACCAGGCCCCCGGCGACCGGCGCCTGGCTGCCGTTCTGCAGCGGCTCGACCCGACCGAGCGGGCCGTAGTCCTCGCCTACGGCCGCCCCGGCGTCAGCACCTGGACAGAAGCTGCCGAGCTCGTCGGCGCCGGCCGGCCCGAGGCATTCGGCGCGCGGGTCCGCCGTAAGGTCCGCCGCGCTGTCGCCGAACTGCAGCGACGCGACAGTCAGCGGGCCGCGGGGCCGACCGGCCTGTGGACCTCCGCCCCAAGCGGCGGTGCCCGATGACGGACTTCCTGCTGCAGGCCGGTGCCGAGACCCTCGGCGCCCTGGCCGCCACCGGCGCGCTCGGACTCGGCACCTGGGCCGGCCGGCGGGCCCGGTGCGCTCTCCGGACCCGAGCGCTCCGCCGCCAGCTCGCGAGGACCACGCCCGCGCTGACGGCGCCAGCAGACGCAGCCGCAGGGGACACCCGATGATCACCCAAGGCGCAGTGCGCCACGTCAGCAAGCGCGTGGCCGCGTCCACGGCGGCCGTCTTCCACATGCCGGACGACGAGGCGTGCCTTCTCATCGCAGAGCCCGATGGCCGACCAGCGGACCCGGAGGGGGGGCCGCTGATTGAGAACCTCGCGCCAGGCGGGCTGGCTCATTGGCTGACCGCCGTCGTCAGCCCTCAGGAGTCCACCTGGCACCCGTTGTTCCCGATCGTGGCATGCTTCGCCGCCCGCGAGGCCGCTATGGAGGGAACCGATCCTGGTCGGCTGGCACTGTTCGGCCAGCAGCTCCTTGGCCTCAACCGCAGCGACCGGTGGACGGAGGCTGTGTCCACCGTGCTGCTGGGCCAATGGATCTACCCGCTTTCCAACGGCACCGGCCTCGGGCTGTCGGCGCTCGGCCAGCTCCGGCAGGAGGCACGAACGATCCACCGCCAGTTGGTGCCGTTGTGGCAGCGGCGCACCTACGGCAACAAGCGGGTCGCCCTGCTGGAGAGCCCGGTCTGTGAGGGCACGACCCTGCGGGACCTGCTCGCCGACCGGTACCTGCCCGAGGACACACTGCTCGATCAGGTCCCCGGCGATCGGCGATTGGCTGCTGTTTTGGATCGGCTCGAACCGCTGGAGCTGGCTGTAGTTCTCGCCCGTGGCCAGCACGGCGTGGATACCTGGGCCCAGGCCGCCGAGCATGCCGGCAGCGCCGAACCGGAGAAGGACGGCAGGAAGGTACGGCGCAAGGTCGGCCGCGTAGTTCAGGAGCTATGCCGACGCGACCGGCAACGTGCTGACGGACCGACCGGCCTGTGGACCCCCGCCCCGACCGGGGGTGTCCGATGACGGACGGGGGGCCCTGACCCAAGGCCGGGTAGTTAACGGATTTCCGCTGGTGGAAAGGGGTTTCAGCGCCGGGTCGTGACGCGGGCAACGGGGCCGCGTTGATCAGATAGTCCGCCAAGACTGCTGATCTTCGAGGTGCCCCGTTGCCCGTACGTCATTGTGCCGCGCCGCCGGGTCTGGCGATGCTCTCCCGTGAGTTCATCGTGGCCGCCGGACGGTTCGCGCCCGGCCATCTGGGCGAGTTGACGCAGGTCATACCATTCGAGCTCGTCGACGCGGTCCTGGAGGAGACCGGGTGCGTGCAGCGTCGGCTGCGGGACCTGCCCTCG
>NZ_BPRL01000102.1:0-26253 GCF_045862635.1 Kitasatospora sp. NE20-6 | reverse complement strand
CACGACCGGAGCCGTACGCAGTCCCGCACGACGGACATCCGCGCAACGGTCGCAGGCACAAGGATGGGTGAGACGCTTGCGGGACGAAGGCTTCAGCGTTGCGCAGGTGAAAATCGAGGCAGCGCCATGGAATGCCGACGTGCCCCAGACCCCGGAAGAGGCCGCAGCGCTTCCCTCGTACCAGCCGTGAAAGGCCCGACATCTACCAAGAGATTCCCGCCCGCCGGCTTCGAGCCCGTCGTGCCGCCCTCGACCACGTGCTGAGCCTCATCACCGAGGCCCCGTGGAGCGAGAGCCTGATCCTGCGCGGGAGCATGGTCATGCCCGCATGGGTCGGGAGCCGGGCACGCGAGCCCGCCGACCTGGACTTCATGGTTCTGCCGGAACTGAACACCCTTGTTGATGAGCTGGATCCATACCCGCACGTGGACCGGATCGACGTCATCCAGCAATGGCCGGAAGCCGTCGACGGCGCGGCCCGGTACGAGATCTGGAGCGACGGGGAGGAGGAATACGAGACGCGCGGATTGCGCCCACGCACTCCCCCGGACGGGCTGTGCTGGGAACTGAACCCCGATCCGCCGGACCCCGTTCCTCCCTACGACGACCTGCTCGACCTGGTGCGCCGGAAGCCGGAAGCGGCATCGGGAGTGGTGCTGGATGCGGACAATGCCCGCATGGACCGCACCTGGGGATACGACTACGGCGGGGACGGCACGGCCGGGGTTCGCATACTCGTTCCATGGCAGGCAGAGGGTGTGCCCGGCGGTGAGGTCCAGCTTGATTTCGCCCTGAACGAGAGGTCTCCCTGTGCCCCGGTATGGACGCTGGTGCCCCGCGGCGACGGCGGCGAGCCGTCGATCATTCGCACAGCCGGCAGGGAACTGTCGCTGGCCTGGAAGCTTCTGTGGCTGTACGCCGACGCCGCGGATGGCGGCAGGCACCAGTGCAAGGATCTCTACGACGCCGTTCTCCTGGCAGAGGACAACCGCACCCGGCTGTCACCACAGCTCCTGCGGAAGGTTGTCCGTGACTCCCTCAAGGGTGCGGTGCCGGATGGCTTCAGCTTGGACTCGGTGCAGTTCGATGAAGCCGACTGGGTGACATTTCAGGCAGACCATCCCGACGTGCAGGGAACCGCTCAAAGTTGGCTTCGCCGACTGACCGTGGCTCTGGCAGTCATGTCCGCCCCGTTCGACGCAGCAACCCCGTAGCGGCCGGCCACCCGCTGGGCGACGACGACCGCGTGCCCGGCCGGGCGCCATCGCCAGCCGGGCGCCATCACCGGCCGGACTGCCGAACGCGACGGCCGCGGGGGCGTGGTGAGCCGATCGGCGCTACGCCACCGCGACCGGCCGCGCGGATCCGGGAACGACGCCGGTGCTCTCCACCGCGCAGGCCGACGGGACGGTCACGCCGGGTGTGGAGCGCGGGGGCCGCAAGGCTACGGGGCCCGGGCGGTGCCCGCGCGCTACCAGCGCGGGACGGCGGGCGTGGTCCACTCCGGGTCGGCCTTGCGCATCGCGGCGGCGTCGTCGCGGTCGCGCATGGTCCCGTCGTCGTCCAGCCAGCGCCGGTGCAGGTCCGCCAGCGCGTCGCGGTCCAACTGCACACCCAGGCCCGGCCGGTCGGAGACGGTGAGCCGGCCGCCGGTGAAGACGTGCCGCTCGGTGATGACGTCGTCGGTCTGCCAGGGGTAGTGCGAGTCGCAGGCGTAGTCCAGGTTGGGCACGGTGGCGGCGACGTGCGTCATGGCGGCCAGGCTGATGCCCAGGTGGGTGTTGGAGTGCATGGACAGGCCGACGCCGAAGGTGCGGCATATCGTGGCGAGTTCACGGGTGTTGCGCAGACCGCCCCAGTAGTGGTGGTCGGAGAGCACGACCTGGACGGCCTTGCTGGCGAAGGCCTCCTCGATCTCCGGGAACGTCGTGACGCACATGTTGGTGGCCAGCGGGACGTCGGTGCCGGCTGCGACCTGGGCCATCCGCGCGGTGCTGCTGGCCGGGTCCTCCAGGTACTCCAGGACGCCCGCCAGTTCGCGGGCGACGTACAGCGAAGTCTCCACCGACCAGGCACCGTTGGGGTCGAGCCGCAGCGGCTGCCCGGGGAACGCCTCGGCGAGGGCGCGGACCGCGGCGATCTCCTCGTCGGGCGGGAAGACGCCGCCCTTGAGCTTGAAGGAGCCGAAGCCGTACAGCTCGGCGAACCGGCGGGCCTGCGCCACCACGCCCGCGGGGTCGAGGGCCGCACCCCAGTCGTCGGACTCGCCCTGGCCCTGCGGATGGGCGGCGAGCCGGTAGAAGAGGTAGGCGCTGTAGTCGACGGCGTCGCGGACCTTGCCGCCGAGCAGCGCGTGCACCGGCAGTCCGAGGGCCTTGCCGAGGGCGTCCAGGCATGCCACCTCGAAGCCTGAGATGACCGACAGCCGCAGCTTGTCCGCGGTCTGGACGCCGCGCAGTCCGCCGACGTCGACCGAGTCGGAAACCTCGGAGGGATCGGTGCACACCTCCTCGGCCAGAGTGAACAGGCCGTTCAGATCGCTGACCGGGTGGCCCGGAAGCGCGGCGGCCAGCGGGGCGGCGAGTTCCAGGTACCGGGTGTCGCCGTACGTCTCGCCCACCCCGGACGTGCCGTCGGCGGTGATGACCTCGATGATCAGCCGTGGCGTGTAAGGCTGGTGCACGCCTTGGGTGTTGAGCAGCGGTGGGTCGGCGATCAGGATGGGGGTCAGCCGGACCTCGGCAATGGCAAGGGCGGTCGACGTACCCGCTGCACGACTCGTCTTCATATGTGAATCCTGTTCACCCATAAGTCCAAATCCTAGGTCCGCGCAACCGCACCCGTCAACGCACCTCACAACACCGGGACCACTCGGGAAACCGAACGCACGCCGACCCGTCAGCACGACTCACGACTCACAACTCACAACCACCCGGGCCCTACGGCGCGGGCGCACCCCGGCGGAAGGTGAACAGGTGCACCCCGCCGGCTCCACCGGCGGCGAACACCCGACCGCCAGGGGCCCATGCGCAGCCGTGCGCCGCATCTGCGGAGCGCATCGCTCCGGCGGGATCGCCACCGCCGGAGCTCCCGTCGCCCTGGTGGCGGGCATCCGGCCGTTCCGGTTCCGGCGGCTCAACGGGGTGCGGATCGGGGGACTTGCAGGCCGCCTCGCGCTCGGAACGGGGGCGACTGCGACGACCTCGTACGCGCTGGCGCTGCCGGCGCCGGTCGGCCACTGATGTCAGAGCTGGATGCCGACCTGCACGCACCGGCCCGGCTCACGGCTGCTCCGCACCTCCGGACTTCCGGCCGGCAGCGGCATGTACCGTGCCCGCCGCATCCCTGCCCGCCGTATCCGGGCGGGCCGGGCGGCGGGGCCTCGTACGGGTGCGACGCCCGTCCGGTTGCCGGTGCGAGGCGAAGGATCACGCCTGGCGCAGGTCCTGGACCCGGCGGATCTTGCCGACCGAGCGTTCCAGGGTCTCCGGGTCGACGATCGCCACCTCGACGGTCACGCCCACACCGTCCTTGACCCCGGCGGCGATCGCGGTGGCGGCGGCCTCGCGCTGTTCGGGGGTGGCGCCCGGGCGGCACTCGACGCGGACGGTCATGTGGTCCGTCCGGCCGCGCCGGGTCAGCCGGAGCTGGAAGTGCGGGGCGGCACCGGGGGTGCGCAGCACGATCTCCTCGATCTGGCCGGGGAAGACGTTGACCCCGCGCAGGATGATCATGTCGTCGGAACGCCCGGTGATCTTCTCCATCCGCCGGAACGCCGGGCGGGCGGTGCCGGGCAGCAGCCGGGTGAGGTCGCGGGTGCGGTAGCGGATGACCGGCAGTGCTTCCTTGGTGAGGGAGGTGAGGACGAGCTCGCCGCTCTCGCCGTCGGGCAGCACGTCGTCCGAGAGCGGATCGACCACTTCGGGGTAGAAGTGGTCCTCCCAGATGTGCAGGCCGTCCTTGGTCTCCACGCACTCGGCGGAGACACCGGGGCCGATCACCTCGGACAGGCCGTAGATGTCGACGGCGTGGATGTCCGTGCGCTCCTCGATCTCGCGGCGCATCTCCTCGGTCCACGGCTCGGCGCCGAAGATGCCGACCCTGAGCGAGGTGCTGCGCGGGTCGATGCCCTGGCGCTCGAACTCGTCGAGCAGGGTGAGCATGTAGGAGGGGGTGACCATGATGATCTCGGGCCGGAAGTCCTGGATGATCCGGACCTGGCGGGCGGTCATGCCGCCGGACGCGGGGATCACCGTGCAGCCGGCCCGCTCGGCGCCGTAGTGGGCGCCGAGGCCACCGGTGAAGAGCCCGTAGCCGTACGAGATGTGCACCTTGTGCCCGGGGCAGCCGCCGGCGGCGCGGATCGAGCGGGCGACCACGTCGGCCCACATCGCGAGGTCGTTCTCGGTGTAGCCGACCACGGTGGGACGGCCGGTGGTGCCGCTGGAAGCGTGGATGCGGCGGACACGGTCCATGGGGACGGCGAACATGCCGAACGGGTAGGTGTCCCGCAGGTCCGCCTTGGTGGTGAAGGGAAACCTGGCCAGGTCCTCCAGGGCGCGGCAGTCGCCGGGGGCGACGCCGGCTTCGTCGAACTTCCCGCGGTACAGCTCGACGTTGTCGTAGGCGTGCCGCAGTGTCGCCCGCAGACGGGTGAGCTGGAGGTCCCTGAGTTCCTCGCGCGGCATCCGCTCGGCGTCGTCCAGCAGTTCCTCGGGGATCGGCTCCCCCAGGCGCACTCCCCGCGGCGTCGGGGTCGTCGGGGACGGCGGGGACGACGGGGACGTCGGTTCCATGCTCATCGCGGCTCCTTCGTTCTCGTGCTCCGGATGCCGCAGCCGTGGCCGCCGCAGGTGCAGGCGCATGATTTCGACCACCCATCCACCGACCGATCATTCGGTCAGCGCGCTGCACGGCCAAGTAATCAAGCGACACCGCCGCCTGTCAAGGGATGGACACTTCATGCTGCAGGAGAGCCCCGCGCCCCGCGATTCCTTCGCCCGCCACCGCGAACCGCAGCGACCGCCGCGTTCCCACCCGCCCGGCGGCCCGACACCACGACACCACGGCACCCCGACACCCCGGCGAACACCGGACGGCGTCGGCCAAAACAGCGGCCCGCTGCCGAAGGGCCGGCCGGTGGATCCACCGCGCCTACCGGCTTCGGCGCTTCGGGCGATCGGCCCTGTTCGTGCAGCTGACCGACGGCCGCCTGCGCGCTGCGCCGCAGGTACGCGCCATGAGGCCGCCGGTCACACCGCGGGGGCGGCCTCGTCACGGGCCGGGCCGGCCGCGGACATGATGGCCTGCCAGGGAGCGGAGTCGAAGATGAGCGCGATCGAGGTGATCCGGCCGTCGTGGAGGCGGAAGTGCTCGGCCGTGTGCTGGGTGATACCGACGGCCGGGGCCGTGTGGACGTCGTAGACCAGGATGGCCTCCGCCTCGCCGTACAGCTCGCTGATCAGCTCCACGCCGGTGACGATGCCCAGGAGCCCGTCCAGCCCGTCGAGGTGGCCGGTCGGGCTGGTGGAGGCGATGAACGGGCTGCGGAAGCTGAAACTCCCGCCGATCTGGGCGGCGGCCGTGGCGACGTCTCCCCGGAACCGGGCCTCGTGGTAGGCCCTGACGGTACGTCGGGTGGCCGTGACGGCCGAGGTGGTGGTCATGCGGTGCTCCGTCGGTGTCGGTTCAAGGGGCCGGCCGGTCGCGCGGGGGTGCGTTCAGGTACTGCTCGATGCGGTGCTGGTTCTCGACCGTTCGCAGGCACAGATCGCGGAACCGGGCGAGTTCGTCCTCGGTGAACCCCTGGAAGACCGCGGACATGGCGCGCTGCGTCGGTCGACGGAAGGAGTCCAGCCAGTCGCGGCCTGCCGGTGTGATCCTGACGCGTACCGACCGGCGGTCGCGCTCGTCCCGGACCCGCTGCGCCAGCCCGTCGCGTTCGAGCGTGTCGACCAGGCCGGTGACGTTGCGTGAGCTCACCCCTGCCGCGCGGGCCAGTTCGCCGATGCTCGACCCCTCGTCCGAGGCCGTGTTCAGCCGGGCGAGGACGTCGAGCGCCCCCGCGCTGAGCCCGCGTCCCCCCGCTCCTTGCGAACGCAGCCGGTCGACCGCCTGCGCGGCCGACCGGACAGCTGCGGCCGTCTCCAGCGCGAGGGTGTCCTCGCCCGCCGCGAACGCCTGCATCGAGGCCCGGACACCGGGGTCGTAGAGGGTGCCGTCGGCGTCACGGGCCAGGCCGGAATTATGTACGTGCTTCATAATGAAGCAACACCCTACTCTGCGGGTGGCGGACACCACCAGAGGCCGCCACCGCACCGTCCCCGCAGACCCCGCCCTCGCGGGGTCTGCACCACACCACTTCTTCCGTCTCCGTCCCCGTCTCCGTCCCCCGCGGCTGCAGACGGAGCCGGCCGATTGTCGGTGCCGGGCGAGAGAATGTCTGTGCAGGCCACCCCCGGGTCGGTGCCTGCATCTCCTGCATCCCCTGCGTTCTCGCGCACTTCCGCGCTGCCCGCTCGACCCGCCTTGGAGGCGTCCCGTGAAGTCCAGCATCGGTACCGCCCGCTCCTTCCACCCTGTCGGCACGGACGGCGCTCTCTGCCGGGCGCACTCGCGTGCGGCGTTGGCCACGGCTACGGCCGCCATCGCCCTGCGGCGCGGCCTCGGCGCAGATCTGACGGATGACCAGCTGCTCGAATGCGTCACCGAGGCGCGTGCAGACGCCTCGGCGCCCGCTCCCTCGCCGGAGACCCGGATGGCCGTGCGGGCCGCCCTGCGGGCGCCGCTGACCCGCAGCGCGGACCCGCAGGAAGTGGCCGACGCGGTCTTCGACACGCTGCCGGACACTCCGCTGCGGATCGAGGGGACCGACGGTCAGGTCTTCTTCCTGGTGCCCATCCCCGCCCCCTGACGCGCATGGGGTCACGATCGGGGCTGCTGGAGACCGGCCGAGGCGCAGCAGCGGCATCCTCCCGTTCCGCCTTGCCGTCGCGGCCCTGCGCCTGCACCCGACAGGCCGGAGTGTCGGCCCTCCGCGGCATGCTCGCCGCCGCGGAGGGCCGGGCCGACTGAACAGAGCACCGGCACAGCACCTGACGGTCGGTCACCCGCCGGCGTGACGACGCCGGTCCGACCGCCTCAGCCTTCGAGCGAGGCACGCCTCAGCGTGCGGCCTGGTAGGCACGGCCGGCGGCGGTCGGTGTGGTGCCGTCGGTGAAGAGGCCGCTGCTCGGCTTCGACGGGTCGGCGCCGAGGCCGAACCAGGCGTAGCGCTGGAGGTAGGGAAGGGCGTCGAGGGCCTTGGTGGAGGCGGTGACGAAGGCGGCCTGCTGCTCGGGGGACGGGAAGCGGGTTCCCTGGGAGAAGTCGATCAGGGCGTACTCGGTGAGCCAGATCGGCTTGTGGTAGCGCTGGTGGACGGCTTCCAGGTAGGACGTCAGCTGGTCGACGGCCTGGGAGGTGCGGAAGTCCCCGCCGTACCAGTGGAGCGTGATGAAGTCGACCCGGTACCCCTTGGCCGCGGCACCGGACATGAAGCGGTCCAGCCAGCCGCCGGGGGTGTCGGCGCCGTACGCCACCGCCGGGCTGCCGAGGATCTTGCCGGCCTGCACGAGCTTCGGCCACAGGGCCAGGGCCTGATCGGCCGTCATGTTCGACTGCTCGGCCATGTCGGGTTCGTTGAACCCGAGCAGGTAGGGGCCGTTGGCGCGGGCCTGGGCGAGGGAGGCGTCGGTGACGGAGGCCGCTCCCCAGATCATCGGGACGAAGGACGCCGACGCGGGTGTCGTCACGCCGGTGTGCTGGGTGGCCCAGGTGTAGTACCAGCTCGCCCCGGAGGAGGCGAGCGCCCGGCTCACGCCGTTGAAGGACCAGACGCCGACGCCCTTCCGGGCGGACGTGGCGATCCCCGTCGGGGCCGCGGCCCCGGCGGTGGGCGCCGGTGCTCCCGACGGTGCCGGGGACGGCCCGGTCGGGGACGGCCGGGTCGCGGACGGGGTCGGCGAGGCGGACATCGCCTGCGACGGGCCGGGGCTCGGCGGGGCCGCCCCGACGGGTGCGGGCGGGGCGGACGACGCGGAGAGCGCGCTCGTCCCGACCGGGGCGTCGAGGAATCCCGGCGTCAGCCGGGCCCCGACCAGGACGACGACCGCTGCCAGGGCCACCGCCGCACTGCCGAGGACCGGCTTGGGGACGGCGTGCGGCCGCCTGTGGGCGGAGCGGCGCGCCCGCCGCCGTCCGCCACCGGGGCCCGGCGACGGCGAGGACGACGAGGAAGGCGTGCTGCTCGCGGTGAGGGCGTCGAGGATCCGGGCCGGGGCGAGGCTCGGCGGGACGGCCAGCAGGGGCAGGCCGTACAGCAGCCGTTCCACGGGGAGGAGCCCCTGGTCGACGCCGGTGCAACGCGCGCAGTCGCGGATGTGCCGTGCGAGCCGTTTGCGCCACAGCGGGCCCGGGACGCCGTCCCAGGTGGCGGCGGTCTCGCCCAGTCCGGCGCAGCGCGGGTCGGCGGCCAGCCCGCGCACCACGAGCCGGGAGACCTCCAGTTGCTTCTTCATCCGTCCGATCCGGACGGCGGTGTGACCGGTCGACAGGCCGAGGGCGGTGACGAGGTCGGCCTGCTCCAGTTCGCCGGTCTCCTTCAGCCACCACAGGGAGAGCAGCTCGCGGTCGTCGGGGTCGAGCCAGCGGGTGGCCTCGGCGATCTCGCGGCGCTGTTCGGTGAGTCCGAGGCGCAGGACGGTCAGGCCCGCGAAGTCCAGGGCGGGGTCGGGTATCGCCTCCGCCTCCTCCAGGCGGGCGACGCGGTCGCGGGCCACGGCGCGGTCGTGTTCGCGGTTGCGTACCTGCCGGATGGCGATGGCCACCAGCCAGGACCGGAAGGCGGCGGGATCCCGCAGGTCCGGCAGTCCTCGCACCATGCGCAACAGCGTCTCCTGTACGACGTCGTCGACGTCGGCATGGCCGTTCAGTGCCCTGCCGACGATGTTGTAGACCAGCGGCAGGCACTGGGCCACCAGGTGTTCCAGTGCCTGCCGGTCACCGGCGCGCGCCGCCGTCACCGTCCCGGTGTCGGGTCCACTGCGTCGGGCGTTCGACATGGGGTCCATTTCCTCTACGTGGGGTGGCGGCTGCGGCAGGGCCCGGGGCGCCCGTGGTCCGGACGGCGGGAACGCTGCCTGTCTACGGAGACCGCCGGCGCGGCCGCCCGACAACAGAAATCCGGTCGCGGATCGGATTTCTGTTGTCGGACGGCCTCCGACGCGGTCACCGGTACGTGCGCACGCACCCCGAGGAGCACGAGGAAGGCACCAGAATGACACGAGGACGCCGTCGACACGGTGTGAGGTCCCGGCGGCAGCGCTGGTGGTACCCGGTGGTTGCCGTGCTCGTGACGGCCTCCACCGTCCTGATCGCCCACGAGGTCGGGTCGCCCTCCCCGGCGGAGCCGGCTCCCGCGGCGGGGGCGCGGGCCACCGGGGTGCCGCCGCAGGCCGGCGCGCCGGCACCGGCCTCGACGGCGGCCTCCGGCGGGTCGTCGCCGTCCGCTGCGGCGAGCGGGTCGCCGTCGGCCCTGCCCTCCTCCGCGGCGAGCCCGTCGGCGGGCGCGCCGGCGGACGGCGCGAAGCGGACGCCGGGCGCGTCTGCGCGACAGCCGTCGACGGCGCCGGCGGGCGAGCGGCTGATCACCGTGGTCAACCGGACCGCCGAGACGGTCTGGGCGGTCGTCAGCAACAGTGCGGCCTACCCGCAGGGCCGCCGGCTGGAGCCGGGGCAGATCACGTCGCTGACCGTGGCGAACACCTGGAACGGGCGGATCTGGGGCCGGACGGGCTGCGCCTCGACCGCGGCGGGCCACTGCGCGGGCGGGGACTGCACCACCGTCTGCGACGGCCCCAACCCGCCCACCACACTGGGCGAGTTCGCCTTCGACGCGTATGCCGGCATGGACTTCTACGACGTCAGCATGGTCGACGGCTCGAACCTGCCGATGTACATCAACATCTCCCACACCACGACCACCGACCCGGTCGGTCCGACCGGCTGTTACAAGGGTGCCTGCACGACCCAGGTCGACTGCCCCCGCGCGATGCAGGCGCTCGCCGACGGCCGGGTGGTGGGCTGCAGGCCGCCGTGCGCGGCGTTCGGCGGCGACGCCTACTGCTGCGTCGGCCGGTGGGCGGGCCGCGAGCACTGCGTCCCGTCGAGGTGGCCGGTCGACTACACGCAGGTGTTCAAGAAGGCCGCGCCGTACGCCTACTCGTACGCCTTCGACGACGCGGCGACCATGCCGTGCAAGGGTGCCTGCTACTACCGCGTCACCTTCGGCACCACCGGTTGACGGCGGACACGCTCGGCGGCCCCGCTGCGCACGACCGGCGATCAGTCACAGGGATGCGGTGGACCGGGTGCCGGAAGCAGGGCCCCGGGAAACGCGGCAGGCCCGGCACCTGGGGTGCCGGGCCTGCCGGGATTGGTAGCGGGGACAGGATTTGAACCTGCGACCTCTGGGTTATGAGCCCAGCGAGCTACCGAGCTGCTCCACCCCGCGTCGGTAGGCCCGACTGTACGGCACCGGGTCCGGGCTTGGGAAATGCACGACGGCCCGGCCCCCGACGGGAGACCGGAGCGCTGCGGCAGGCGTGGTCGAGAGGTGGCGCAGGTCGCTCCGGTCGGGATCGACCGCGCGGCACGAGCCCCGGGGTGCGCACTGCCGCGGCCGTAAGCTGTGCGCGGAGAGGAGGTCGATGTGCGAGGGTTCGGGCATCTGGAGGCCGAGATCATGGAACGCCTGTGGGCGTGGGACCGGCCGGCGAGCGTCCGCGAGATCGTCGACGACCTCAACCGCACCCGGCCGGTCGCCTACACCACGGTGACGACCGTCGCCGACATCCTCCACCGCAAGGGCTGGCTCAGCCGGCACAAGGAGGGCCGGGCCTGGATCTACGCGCCGACGCGCTCCCGGGCCGCCCACACCGCCGATGTCATGCGCGAGGCCCTCGGAGACACCGGCGACCAGCACGCCGCCCTGCTCCTGTTCGTCGAGAACATGGACAGCGCCCAGGCCCGCGCCCTGCGCGACATCATGGACCGGACCGAGAAGGGCAGGCCATGACGGTACTGATCCTCCTGGCCGTCTTCCTGACCGTCACCGGCTGGCTCGCACCGCGACAGCTCGCCCGCAGCGCCTGGCCCGCCCGCGCGCCGCGGGCCGCCATGACGACCTGGGCCGCCCTGATCCTGGCCTGCGCCGCGGCCGTGGTCATGCTGGCGCACCGGATGATCACCACCGACCACCACGGCCGGGGCCCGTTCGGCTGGCTGCTCCCCGCCGCCGCGCGCGGCGACGACGGCCCCACCGGGCACGCCCAGGCCTTCTGGATGGGCATGGCGATCCTGGCAGCCCTGTCCGGCGTCGTCCTCACCGCCTGGATCCGCGGGGCCCGCGTCCGGCGCCGGCACCGCCGGCAGCTCGACCTCGTCGCCCGCCGGCACGAGGGCGGATGGCTCGTCATGGACGCGGACGAGCCCGCCGCGTGGTGCGTGGCCGGGGACGGCGGCCGGATCGTCCTCACCGAAGGCGCCCTTCGCCTGTCCCCCGCCCACCGGGGCGCCGTGCTCGCCCACGAGGGCGCCCACCTCGAAGGCCGCCACCACCTGATCACCTCCGCCGCCACCGCACTCGGACGACGGCTGCGCTGGCTGCCCGCCGCCCGCCTCGCCGGGCAGGAGGTCCCGGCACTGGTCGAGATGGCCGCCGACGACCGCGCGCTGCGCACCACCACCCCCGGCGTGCTCGCCGAGGCCCTGTTCCTGTTCGCCACCGCCCGCACCCGGCCGTCGGCGCTGGGCGCCGGCGACCACGCCGTCGTCGCACGCGTACGCCGCCTGCTGGAGCCGGCGCCGCTGCCGCACGCCGTGCGCGCCGTCTGGTGGATCGCCGCCGTGGCGTTCCCCGCAGCACCCGTCCTGCTGGCCTGCGGGCCCTGACCCCCGGCCTTGACCCCCGGCCCGGCCCGGCACGCACCGCCCGGACGCGGTCCCGGTCCGGCGACCCGCCGCACCGGGCTGCCAGGTGGCCGGGCTGCCGGGCTGCCGGGCAAGCGATGGTCGTGCGACTTGCCAGAACCCCACCCGGATCTACTAAGTTACTTAGAACAAGGAGGTCGGCCCCGCGGGCCGCACCCCTCCGCGACCGCGTCGCGGACACGTGGGACGACATCCAGGGAGTGACGCACGCATGGGAAACCGTCGCAAGCCCGCGCCGCCGAGCCGGGCCCGGGTTGCCATCGTGACCACGGCCGCCGCCGGCTCGGCCATCCTCGCCGCCACGGGCAGCGCCGACGCCGCACCCAAGCCCGATCTCGCCACCGTCAAGGCCCAGGTCGAGAACCTCAACGAGCAGGCCGAGGTCTCCATCGAGAAGTACGACAAGTTCAAGGAGACCCGGCAGCGCCTGCAGAAGGACGCCACCGAACTGCAGGACCAGGTCGCCGCGGCGCAGGACAGGATGAGCGGTCTCAGGGACCGCCTCTCCGCGGTCGCCGCCGACCAGTACCGCACCGGCAACGTCGACCCCACCATCGCGCTCATGTTCTCCTCCGACCCGGACGCCTACCTCGAACGCGCCTCCGCACAGGACGTCGCCGCGAGCTCCCAGAGCGACCTGCTGCGCCTGCTCCTCGAACAGCAGCGCCGCCTGGACCAGCGGCGCACCGAGGCGACGGCCGTCCTCGGCCAGCTCGACACGACCGACCGGACACTCGCCGCCGAGAAGAAGCTCGTCCAGAGCAGGCTGGCCGAGGCGACCAGGCTGCTGACCGGCCTCTCCGCGGCCGAACGCGCCGAGGTCAACGCGCAGGACGGCCGCTCCTCGCGCACCTCCGCCCGCGAGACCTACAACGGCCCGGCCACCGGCCGCGCGGCCGCCGCCGTGCAGTTCGCCTACGCCCAGCTCGGCAAGCCCTACCTGTGGGGCGGCACCGGCCCCAGCAGCTACGACTGCTCGGGGCTGACCGGCGGCGCCTGGCGCGCCGCGGGCGTCTCGCTGCCCCGCGTCTCCCAGGACCAGTGGAATGCGGGCCAGCGCGTGTCGAGGGCCGACCTGCAGCCGGGCGACCTGGTGTTCTTCTACTCCGACCTGCACCACGTGGGCATCTACATCGGCGGCGGCAAGATGATCCACGCCCCGCGCACCGGCAAGAACATCGAGATCCTCCCGATCGAGTACATGCCGTACGTGGGCGCCGTCCGCCCCTGACCACGCGCCCCCGGAGTCCCGACGCCGCCCTTCCCCCGACGGAGGACTGCGTGGCACGACGGCGGACGACCGCGGTGCAGGCGGACACGCCCGGCATCGTCAGGACCGCAGAGCCGGAGGCGAACACCTCCGCCCGACAGGGTGTCACCGCCACAACCTGCCTGCTCCCCGTGCACGGCCCGCACCGCATCGGGTCCGCCTCCGACGCCCCTCGCCCCTCGGCTCACCCTCGTACGAACGAGTGGTCTCCGGCGACAGCGGCGGCGGCGACCCGTCCGGTCCCCGGTCCACGCACACGGCGGGTGTTAGCTTCGACCTCGTCGTCGGATCGACCGACGCCCGCCGACGGCGCCGCAACCATGCAGTCGTCGGGAAGGTTCCTGCCCGATCGGCGTCGTGAGGTGGCCAGATGGGTG
Source organism: Kitasatospora sp. NE20-6 (assembly GCF_045862635.1). Lineage (NCBI taxonomy): Bacteria > Bacillati > Actinomycetota > Actinomycetes > Kitasatosporales > Streptomycetaceae > Kitasatospora > Kitasatospora sp. NE20-6. The sequence continues at coordinate 12,576 of NZ_BPRL01000102.1, read as the reverse complement.
TGTGCTCGCGGCGAGCGGTGCTGGCCGGCCTCGTCTCCTCTCCGCTGCTGGCGGTCGGCTGCGACGCCGGCACGATACCGAGGACGCCACCTGCCGAAGAGGCGCCGAGCAGCGCCGCCCCCGAGGAGCAGGGGCCGGCCGGCTACCGGAGGCTGCCGATCCCGCCGCTCGCGGAATCCCGCACGGAGGACGGCGTGCGGTGGTTCACCCTGGAGGCGCGGCCCGGCCTGGCGAGCATCGTGCCCGGAAAATCAACCCCGACCTGGGGGTACTCGCAGGACATCCTCGGCCCGACCCTGCGCGCCCGCAGCGGCGAGACGGTGGGTGTCCGGGTGAGCAACCACCTGCCCGAGCCGACCTCGGTCCACTGGCACGGCCTGCACCTGCCCGCGCGCTTCGACGGCGGCCCCCACCAGCCGATCGCCCCCGCGGCGGCCTGGAACCCCTCATGGGTGATCAACCAGCCCGCGGCGACCCTCTGGTACCACCCGCACCCCCACGGGTCGACCCAGGTGCACACCTACCGCGGGCTGGCCGGCCTGTTCCTCGTCGACGACGACACCGGCGACCGCACCGGCCTGCCGAACGAGTACGGCGTCGACGACCTCCCCGTCATCGTCCAGGACAAGAAGCTCAACCCCGACGGCACCCTGGACGAGCGCAACGACCCGGGGACCGGCCTGCTCGGCCCGACGGTGACGGCCAACGGCATCACCGGGGCGTACGCCCCGGTGACGAGCGAGCGCGTGCGCCTGAGGATCCTCAACGGCTCGACGATGCGCGTCTACAACCTCGGGCTGGACGACGACAGCGAATTCGAGATGGTGGCCTCCGACGGCGGGCTGCTCACCGCCCCCGTGCGGCTGCGCCGCCTCGTGCTGACCCCCGGCGAGCGCGCCGAGGTCGTCGTCCGCATGCAGGCCGGCCGACCGCGCACCCTCCGGTCCTTCCCCGCACCGGCGCCCGGCAGGGCGGACCGCGGGTCCGCATCCGGAGCCGACCGGAGCGAGGAGTTCGAGATCCTGCTCCTCAGCCCCCGGCCGCAGCTCCGCCCGAGCACGGCAGCACCCTCGAAGCTGGCCACGATCCCCCCGCCCGTGACGACCGGGGCGGTGGCCCGGACGTTCGAACTGGACGGCAGCAGGATCAACGGGCTGCCGATGGACATGAACCGGATCGACGTCACCGCCACCGTCGACGTACCGGAGCTCTGGACGGTGACGAACACCCACAACCGGGTGCACAACTTCCACATCCACGACAACCACTTCCAGGTCCTCGACGTCGACGGCAGCTCGCCCCCACCGGAGCTGGCCGGCTGGAAGGACACCGTCGCCGTGCCGCCGTCCGGCTCGGTGCGTCTGGCCGTGGTCTTCCGCAACCACACCGACCCCGAGAACCCGTACATGTACCACTGCCACCTGATGCGTCACGAGGACGACGGCATGATGGGCCAGTTCCTGGTCGTCGGGCAGGGGCAGCAGCCCGGCTGAGCCGCCCGCCGACGACGGGACCGGGACCGGGCGGAGCGGGCACGGTCGGCGAGGGCGGAACCGCGGACGCCGGTGCCTGGCCGCGCACCATCTGCACGGCCTGGACCGCGTGCGGGAATTCGAGTCCGCGAGTGCGGAGACCGGTTCGCCTGCCGGTCAGGCCGATCAGGCCGGTCAGGGCCGCTCGGGGCCGCGGGCGGGCAGGGTCCGGCTGTAGACCACGCTGGTGGTCGTGCTGCCGAAGCCTGCCAGCTCGTCCACGAGTGTCTCCAGGTGTTCCATGGAGGTCGCGGCCGCCTTCAGGGTGTAGCAGTCGTCGCCGGTGGTGCGCAGGCACTCCAGGATCTCCCGCCGCTCGGCGAGCAGGCGGTGCAGGGGCTGGTGACGATTGCCGTGGTACTTCAGCCGGACGACGGCGAGGATGGGGTAGCCGACCCGGCTCAGGTCCACCGCTGCGTGGTAGCCGGTGATGACGCCCAGCGACTCAAGGTTCCGTACCCGCTCCGTGGTGGCCGAGGGGCTGAGGCTGACGCGCCGCCCCAACTCGCTGAGGGAGATGCGGGCCTCCCGCTGCAGCTGCTCGATGATCGCCCAGTCGATGTCGTCGAGATTCACGGCCATCCCGCGATCCTACCGGCAGAACCACGGGAGAAGGCCGGTATTCCCGGGAAGTCGAGGTTCCGGGTGCAGTGATCGCCGGGATAGCCTCGGATCATGCAACTTGGCGTGAACGTACCGAACTTCGGGCCCGGTACCGATCCCGGCGTCCTGCGCGAATGGGCGCGGATCGTGGAAGGGCTCGGCTACGGCCTCCTCATGGTGTCGGACCACGTGGCCGTCACCCCGGACGTGGCCGAGCGGTACCCGGAGCCGTTCTACGAGCCGTTCACCACGCTGTCCTGGCTGGCGGGCCTCACCACGAAGGTGCGGCTCGGAACGACCGTGCTGGTCCTCCCGTACCGCCACCCCCTGGTGGTGGCGCGGATGGCCGCCAACCTCGACCGGCTCAGCGGCGGCCGGCTCGTGCTCGGAGTGGGCGTCGGGTGGGCGCAGCAGGAGTTCGACGCGCTCGGCGTGCCGTTCGCCGCACGCGGCCGGCTGACCGACGAGTACCTGGCCACGATGCGGGCCGCCTGGCGTGCGGAGACCGAGGACGGCGCGCCCTCCATCCCCGTCTGGGTCGGCGGCCACAGTGCGGCGGCGCTCCGCCGCGCCGCCGGGTTCGGGGACGCCTGGCACCCGCTGCGGCTCTCCCTGGCCCGGATGCGAGCCGTCCTGACGGACCATTCGCTGCCGGCCTTCGCGCCCCGCATCGCCCTGCGGCTGACCGACGCTCCCGTCGACGACCCCCTGCGGATCGCCGGCGTCGGCACCGTCGAGCAGGTTCTCGACGATCTGGAGCAGCTCCGTCTGATGGGTGCGGACACCGTCGTCCTCGACCCCTACCACGGAGATCCGGAGGAGACCCGCCGGCCCCGCACGGCCTGGCAGGCCCTTACCGAGGTGGCCACCCGATGGAGGACGACATCATGATCAGCACCACTGACGAGGCACTCCTGCGGCGGGCGATCGGCATCGCGGCCGCCGCCGTCGCCCAGGGCGACGCACCGTACGGTTCCCTGCTCGCCGGCCCGGACGGCACGATCCTCGCCGAGGCCCACAACACGGTGCGCCGCGACGGGGACATCAGCGCCCATCCGGAGCTGAAGCTGGCCCGCTGGGCGGCCCGCGAACTCGACCGGGAGACCGCCGCGGGCACCACCCTGTACACCAGTTGCGAGCCGTGCGGCATGTGCGCCGGCGGCATCGCCCGCTCGGGCATCGGCCGGGTCGTCCACGCGCTCTCCACCGCACAACTCGTCGCCCTCAACCCGGAGTCGGGCGCCTGGCCGACGGTGCCCCACGACGGGCCGGCCCTGTTCGACGAGGCGCGCGCCCCCGTCGAGGCCTACTACCGGTCGGGCTGACCCCGATCCGGGTCGGCGGGTTCGTCCCTCGTCTCGGCCGCCCGCCCGCCCCAAGCGTCCACCTCAAGCACCCTCGACACGGACGGCGCGGGCGGCGCGGGCGGCGAGACGACGACGAAAGGTGACACGCCCGTCACAGTGGGTAGGGTGTGGCGTCAGCACCTATCAACGGGAGACCCGCATGGCCGAGCAGGCCGACCTCATCCTCCACGGTGGCGAGATCGTCACCGTCGCCGAGAGCAGTGACGCTGACCTCCGGCCCGAGGCCGTGGCCGTCAAGGACGGCACGATCGTCTTCGTCGGCTCCCGGCAGGAGGCGCTGGACCACTGGAACGGCCCGCGGACCGTCGTGCGGGACCTCGAAGGCCGTGCTCTGCTGCCCGGGTTCGTGGACGCGCACGGACACCTCGGCGGCATCGGCCTGCAGGCCACGATCGCCAACCTGCTGGCCGCACCGGACGGCGACGTCACCGGCCTCGACTCGCTGAAGGACAAGCTGCGCGCCTGGGCCGGGAGCCCGGTGGGCGCGGACTCCGAGTGGATCGTCGGGTTCGGGTACGACGACGCGATGCTCACCGAGGGCCGGCACCCCACCCGCGACGACCTCGACGAGGTGTCGGTGGACCGCCCGGTGCTGGCCATCCACCAGTCGTTCCACCTCGGCGCGGTGAACAGCGCCGGCCTGCGGCGGCTCGGCTGCTCGGCCGCCACACCCGATCCCGAGGGCGGGGTGATCCGGCGGCGCGAGCTCGCCGTCCCGCCCTCGCACGGCGAGCCCGACGGGGTGCTGGAGGAGAAGGCGTTCACCCCGGCCTCGGACCTGGCACTCGCGGGGCTGCCGGAACGGGAGCTGCTGTCACTGTTCGTGACGGGCGCGGCCACGGCGGCAGCCTTCGGCTTCACCACCGTGCAGGAGGGCGGCACCACCCTCGCCAACCTCAAGGCGCTGCGGGACACGGCCGCGGCGGTGCCGTTCAAGGTCGACGTGGTGGCGTACGTGAAGGCCGGCGAAGCGGTCTCGTCCCCGCTGGACGACCCGATCGGGGTGAGCGACGCCTACGTGGACGGCGTCCGCGCGGCCGGGGTGAAGCTGGTCCTGGACGGCTCGCCGCAGGGGCGCACGGCGTGGCTCACCGAGCCGTACCTGACGCCGCCTCCCGGGCAGCCGCACGGCTATCGCGGATACCCGGCGGAGCCGGACGACGCGGTGGTGGCCAAGCAGGTCGGCACGGCGGTCGAGCGGGGCTGGCAGGTACTGGCGCACGTCAACGGCGACGCGGCGATCGACCAGTTCCTCCGGGCGGTCGAGGCAGCCGGGCCGGGCCGGCGGCCGACCGTGGCGATCCACGCACAGACCGCCCGCGAAGACCAGGTCGAGGCGTTCGCCCGGCTGGGGATCGTGCCGTCCTTCTTCTCGATGCACACCTACTACTGGGGCGACTGGTACCGCCGGACGGTCCTCGGCGAGGAGCGGGCGGCGACCATCTCCCCCGCCCGCTGGGCGCTCGACCGGGGCCTGCGCTACACCTCGCACCACGACGCGCCGGTGGCGCTGCCGGACTCGATCGCCGTGCTGTCCGGCCAGGTCACCCGGCGCACCCGTACCGACGGAACCGTCCTCGGACCGGAACAGCGAGTGTCCGCCCTGGACGCGGTCCGCGCGATCACCCTCAACGCCGCCCACCAGTACGGCGAGCAGGACCGCAAGGGCAGCATCGAGGTCGGCAAGCTCGCGGACCTGGTGATCCTCAGCGCCAACCCGCTGACGGTCGACCCGGAGGAGATCCGCTCCGTCGAGGTGGTCGAGACGATCAAGGCGGGGACGACCGTCCACCCACCCGCACCCGCCGGCCCGGCCTCGGGAACACCGACCGTCACCGGCACCCCGGCCACCGCGCCCACCCCGCTGTGGGGCTGCTCCTGCTGAGCCGCGCCGCTCCGTGCCTGAGCCCCGGCGGTCCGGGTGACCACCGGGGCTCCGGCGCGCCGTCACGCCGTCACGGCCGCCGGCCCGCGATGCCGGCCTCGAAGGTGCGGAAGCCGCACTCCTGCTGCCACTCCAGCTCGGCCTTCGGACTGCCGGCCAGCAGCGCCGCGCAGGCCGCGCCCGGGTGGTCGCTGCCCGGCTCGTCCCCCGCGCACTCGGCGGCCGGACGGTAGCCGTCCCGGTCGGCCCACAGGCTGCGCCCGGGCAGGAAGGCGTACTCCAGCGACGCCCGGGCCAGGTCGCGCAGCGCCGGGTAGTCCAGGTCGTACGTCAGCGCGGCCCGCTGGTACTCCATGGTGATGTCGCCCCGGGAGACCCCGGGATCGTCGGTGGCCAGTGCCACCGGGACACCCGCCGCCCGGTAGCGGGGGAAGGGGTGGTCCGGCCCGCTGACGCCGAGGATCTGCGCGTTGCTGGTGAGCGGCACCTCGACGGCCACGTGCCGGTCGGCCAGCAGCCGCAGCAGCCCCTGCGGGTCGTCCTCGTACGCCAGGTCGACGCCGTGGCCGATCCGCTCGGCGTGGCCGGTGACGACGGCCTCCCGGATGTGGAAGCGCAGGTCCTCGGGCTTCACCAGGCCCGGCACCAACTCCCCGGCGTGCAGGGTGATGTGCGCCTCGGGATAGACGCCGTGCAGGTAGTCCAGCATCTGCATCTGGAGCCGGTAGTTCTCCAGCGCGGCCGGCGCGTCCTCCGGCTGGACCAGGTTGACCGCCACGAACCGCGGGTCCTGCCGGGCCAGTTCCATGCCGAGCAGCAGCTGGGTGAACACCCGCGCAGGGGTGGAGGCCCGGGAGGCCTGGGAGATGAACCGGACGGTCAGCGCGCACCCCGGTGCGGGGTCCGGGCCGTCGCAGTGCGAGGTCGCCCGGAACTCCGCCTCCGTGGCGTCCGCCTCGGCGACGGCGGTCCTGACCGCCTGACCGAGCCCGTCGTCGGCGAGCAGCTTCTGCCGCAGCTGCTCCAGGTCGCTGTCGAAGCCCACCCTGGCGGCGAGCGCGGCGGCCGCGTCCGAGGCCGGGGTCAGCATGGTCTCCAGGTAGGACTGGTGCTGGGTCGCGGCCGAGTCGGCGACCTCCGCCAGCAGCCGGCCGGGGTGGGTCCAGGAGGCCGGCCCGAACTTGCCGAAGGTGGCGAAGAAGTGGTCGTGCCCGGACTCCGCGCCGGGGACGAAGTCCTGCATGGACCAGGCCCGGATCACCTGCAGCCGGAAGTCCTCGTCCGTCTGCGTGTCGGCGGCCGGCCTGCTGCCGGCCGCGCACGGGGCGAAGGTGGCCGTCGAGGTCGTCTCGTCGATGCACAGGCCCTCGTCCACGGCGATCTGCAGCAGCAGTTCGGTGGAGGCCGCGCCGGCCAGGTGGTTGTGCAGGTCCCCGCCCTTGGGCAGGGCCTCGAAGAAGGCGCGGAGCTCGGCGGGGCGGTCCCGGATGCTGTGCAGGTACCGGGTGACGCGGTCCTCCGGCGCCCCGGTGCCCGACCGGGCGTTCGCGGGGGCGGGGACCAGGGAGAGGAGCAGGGCGGTGCCGGCCGCGAGGGCGGCGGCAGCGGCTCGGCTTGTACGGATCATGGCCGCATCCTGACCGCCGGCCCTCCGGGCACCGGGTGCGACAGGCCGACCGGGCCCTGCGGTCAGCCGATCGCCGCAGCGCCCGGCCCCGTCCGCCCCCGTCCCCTCCGCACGTCCCCGTCCCTCCCCGTCCCTCCCCGCACGCCTCCGCACTCCCCCGCACGCCTCGCCGGCCGGCAGGGCCGCGACGGGATCACCGTACCGGGCGACGCCCTGACGGTGGATCGGCACGCGGCCGTCGGGCGGCGGCCCGCACGGGCAGGAGGGAATACCGTGCCGAAAGCGTGGTTACCTCAGTTGACGCACCAGGGGGTGAGCGATGGCGAAGGCCGCGGAACGGCCGCTGCGCGGACGCGCGGACGCGCTGGACGCGGTGCTGGGCGAGCTGCGCCGGGCCGCACGGGGCGAGGGCTCGCGCCTGGTCGTGGTCGACGGGGAGCCCGGCATGGGCAAGACCGCGTTCCTGCGCGCCGTCCGCGAGCAGGCCGAGCGCCAAGGCTTCGCCGTGGGCTCCGCCCCGGCCGGGGAGGGCGACCGCACCACCCCGCTGGCCACCCTGGGCCTCGCGCTCCGGGCAGGCGGCCGGGTGCCCCTGCTCGGCGCCGAGAGCTTCGCAACCCTGCTGCCGCTCGTCGAGCAGCCGCTGTGGCTCGCCGAGCGGCTGGCCGCCCTGCTGAAGGACGCGGCCGCCGCCCGGCCGCTGCTGGTCGCCCTCGACGACGTCCACTGGGCGGACCCGCTCAGCGTGTTCGTCCTGCGCATCCTGCCGGCCCGGCTGGCAGGCCTGCCGGTCGTGCTGCTGCTGTGCGGCAGGCCGGTGCCCGGCGGCCCCGCCGACCAGGCCGCCTCGGCCGCCGACGAGGCCGACGTCCCCGTGCTGCGCACGGTCCTGGGGCCGCTCGCCCGGGAAGCCGTCCTGGAGGTCGCCCGCGACCGACTCGGCAGGCCCGCGGACGGGCAGCTCGCCGGACGGCTGTCCGAGGCCCGCGGGATCCCCTTCCTCGCCGTCCAGATCGTGGCGGGCCTGATGGAGACCGGTGGCGCCGCGGCGGACGGGCACGGGCTGCCGCCCGGTCTGCTCGCCGGGGTACGGCGCCGCCTCGCCCCCGCGTCGGACCTGTGCCGGTCACTGCTGCGCACGGGCGCCGTCCTCGGCCCGTCCTTCGCCCTCGCCGACGCCGCGCACCTCCTCTCCGAACCGGCCGTACGCCTGCTGGGGCCGCTGGAGGAGGCCCTGGCCGCCGGGCTGCTCGCGGACGACGGGCAGCAGGTGCGGTTCCCGCACGACCTGCTGCGCCGCGCCGTCTACGAGGACGTGCCGCCGTCGGTGCGGCAGCACCTGCACCGGAGCGCGGCGGAACGCCTGCTGGCCGACGGCGGCGGCGCCGCGCTGGCGGCCCCGCACGTCCTGGCCTGCGCGCGGCCCGGGGACGCCGAGGCCGTCGAGGTGCTGCGCCGGGCCGCGTTCGAACTGCTCGACACCATGGCCGTGACCTCGGCGGGCCTCATCCGCCAGGCGTACGACCTCGCCGGGGACGCCCCCGGGCTGCGCGACACGCTCGGCCGGGACGTGGTCGACGTACTCGTCCGCGCCCGGCAGTTCGACACGGCGGAGGACTTCGCCGCGGGCCTGCTGAACACCGCCGCCGTACCCGGCACCGCGCCCGCCACGCCCGGCACCGCGGCCGGCACCGAGGCGGGGGTGCGGCTCCTGCTCGCCCCCCACCTGTGGGCCGCCGGACGCCGAACCGACCTCGCCGCACTCGCCCGGGACGTGCCCGCGGCGCCGCCCGCGCTGCGCCAGCGGCTCGCCGCGTACCGGTCCTGGGCCGAGGAGACCCCGACGGCGGCGGCGACCGACCCGGTCGCCACCGCCGTCGCCGCCGCGGTGCGGGCGCAGCGCGCCGAGGCCGCCGGCTGCTACGCCGACGCGCTGGCCGGCTACCGCCAGGCGCTGGAGCTCGGTGCGGGCTGCGCCCGGGAAGCCGGCAACCTGCCGGCCGCGCCGCTGCTGGTGCGCACGCTGCTGATGCGCGCCGTGCTCGGCGAGACGGACGAAGTGCTCGCGGAGACGGAGACGGCCGGGGACGTGCCGGGGATGGACTCCTGGGCCGCCGCACGGCTGGCCGCAGGCCGGGCCCAGGTGCTGCTCGGTGCGGGCCGGTTGGCGGAGGCGGAGGCGTCCGCAACGCGTGCGCTCCGACTCGCCGGGGAGATCGGCGACCCGGCGGTGGAGCCCGAGGCACGCCACGTACTCGGCCGGGTGGCCCTGCTCCGGGAGCGGCGGTCGGACGCCCGCGCCCAGCTCGCCGCCGCGGGTGGCGGCGCGGCCCTCCCGGTGCTGGCGGCCTTGCTCGCCGAGTCCGAGGGGCGGCCGGACGCGGCCGCCCGGCTGGTGCGTGCGGCGGCGGACACGCCGCTCCCGTGGCGCGAGGAGTTCCTGGCCGAGGCAGCCTGCTCGGCTCACCACGCGGGCGACCGGGGGACGCTGGAGGAGGCCGTGCGGCAGCTGGACGACCTGGCCGGGCGCAACCCGGGTGCCGACGGCCTGTCCGGAGCCGCCACGCTGGCCCGCGGCCTGCTGTCCGGCGACCTCGACGCGGCCGGGCGCGCCCTGGCGGCGTCGGCGCGCCCGCTGCTGCGGGCCCGGGCGGCGGAGGAGGCGGGCCGGGCCGCCCTGGCGAGGGACCGCGCGGGCGCGCTGGCCTTGCTGGAGGACGCCCTCGACCGTTACGAGGCGGCGGGCGCGACCGCGCCCGCCGCGCGGGTGTGGCGCCGTCTGCACGCCGCCGGGGTGCGGCGGCGCGGCCGCCGGGGGGTCACGCGGCCCGCCACCGGCTGGGAGTCGCTGACCGCGGCCGAGCGCAAGGTGGCGTGGCTCGTGGCGCAGGGCCACACCAACCGCTCCGCCGCCGCCCGGCTGGTGGTGGCGCCGAGCACGGTGGGCACGCATCTGCGGTCGGTGTTCGGCAAACTGGGCGTCACCTCGCGGGTCCAGCTCACCCTCCGGGTGATGGGGGCGGACGGCCCGGCGGCGGGTGCGGACCCCTCGGTGCCGGACACGGACGGCGTGCCGGCGCGCGCGGACGGCTAGGGGCCGCCCGGCCCGGCGCCCTCGTACGGGGCGCGGGCCCGGCGGCCCGGTCGGTGGAGCGGGTCAGCGGGGGTTGCGTGCCGCCTGCTCGATCACCGAGGCCACGAGTGCCGGGTGCGTCGTCGTGACGTCGTGCGCGGATCGGACCCGCCAGGACCTGGCGTGCGCCCGGTCGGCCATGAACTGCTGGACGGCCGGCGGGATCGCCTTGTCCTCGGTCGAGATGACGGCGTAGGCCGGGACGGACGCCGGGGCGCCCTGCTCCGCCCTGTCGCTGAGCGTCGTGGCGGCCACCGGGCGCTGCCCGGCCGCCGCCACGGCGGCGTCCCGGGCGGTGCGGTCCGCGGCGAACACGGCGTGGAAGTCGGCCGGCCTGACCACGAGTTCCGGCCCGCCGGCCGCGTGGAGGAGCACCGAGGTGGTGTCGGGGCCGAGCAGGCTGCCGGGGTGACGGGAGTTGAGCTCGCCCACGCTCTCGCCCTTGACCGGGATGAAGGCCGACGCGTACACCAGGGCCCGCACGTCCGGGACCTGCGCGGCGACCTGGCCGATGAGCATGCCCCCGTAGGAGTGCCCCACCAGGATCACCGGGCCGTCGACGGAGCGGACGACGTCGGTGAGGTAGGCGGTGTCCTCGGCCAGGCCGCGCAGCGGGTTGGTGGGCGCCACGACCTGGTAGCCGCGGCGCTGGAGCCGCTCGACGACGCCGCTGAACGCGGAGGCGTCCTCGAACCCTCCGTGCACCAGGACGATCGTGGGCCGGGGGGCCTCGCCCGCGGCGCCCGTGGCCGCGGCGGTGCCGCCGAGCGCGGCGGGCGCGGCCACGACCGCCCCGGCCGCCACGATGCCCACGGCGGCCCGGAGCAGCTTCCTGCGGTTGCGGGAGCGATTGCGCTGTTCGTTCATGAGTCGTTCCTTGGTCGTGTCGATGGTGTGGGACGGCCGGCGGCGGGTCCGCTGCCTGCGGTCACGGGTGTCCTGCCTCGTGGCACCGCTGCCGGGGGTTCCCCTGCCGGAGGTGCCGCCCCCACCGGGTGCGGGTCGCCGCCGGTGAGGTGAGCACAGCCAACCGCCCACGGCCCGGACGCGGCATCGGGCGGACGGGGGAACCCTCCGGGCCGGCCGGGACCGCCCCGCCGCCCCGGTGCTCCGTTTCCTCATGCATCCGTGGGAGGGCCACCGCACACGGCCTGGTCCTGGGCCTACGACGTCGACGGCCGGATCGGCGACGGGCACCACGGACCGGCGGACCGCCCTCGTACCCGCCCCGGCCCGGCCTGACCGGCACTCAGCAGGCGGCAGGCAGCAGGCGGCAGGCGGCCGCGGGCACACCACGGCCCGGCGACTGGTCACCGCGTTGCTGGACCGCAACCACAACCCGGCGGCCGAACCCGCGCACGGTGCCCGTCACGCACCGACAACCGGTGGATCCCCGACGGGACGAATCGGGCGCGGCGGGACAGGACGTGGCGGGACAGGACGTGGCGGGACAGGACGTGGCGGGACAGGACGTGGCGGGACAGGACGTGGCGGGACAGGACGTGGCGGGACAGGACGGCCTCCGCGGCGCCGTCGGCAGGCGCCTGCTACGGCCGGTCCGGCGCCACCGCTCCCAGGGTGAGCGGGTGCCCCGCGACTGCGGCGGCCGCGAGCTTCCACACGTCCAGCCGGTCGCCGTCGAAGAACTCCGGCGGCAGCACCGCTGCCGCGGCCTCGGCCTCCGTATCGCCGGCGGGGCGCAGTATCCGCACCTCTGCGGGCGACCCGGTTCCGCCGCAGCCGAGACTCGTCCGGGGTTCGTGGAGTTCGAGCTGCAGCCACGCGCCCACCGAGGAGGGGCCTTCCACCGACAGGAGACCGGCCTCGTACAGGTCCGTGACGAGCAGATTGCCGACCCGCAGTGCGCCGTCGACGAGCAGGACGCACTCGCTGACGCACAGCAGGTTCTCCACCGTGACAGCACCGGTGACGCACAGCGTCGGGTAGTGGCCGGAGTTGTGGAAGTACAGCGTTCCTTCGACGGTCACGTCGCCGTCGATCACATGGACCACTTCCACGTCCTCGCGCCCGCCGGCGTCGTCGATGCCGCAGCCGACGGCCACACCACCGGCGAGGGCCAGATCTCCGTCGTGGACGAAGACGTGCGCCGGCTCCTCGCTGAACAGTGCGTCGAACTCGAGGTCCGGGCCGGCGAGGAACGGGAAGCGCTCCACCGCCTCCTCCCACGGAACGGCCTGCCAAGCGGTCGTCAGCCGGCTGAACGGCATCGCACTCTCCAGGGCAGGACGACGGGAGGATCGATCATACCGGCCGCCCGTCGGCCGGTTCGGGGTGTGGTTCAGGGTGGGAGTGCTTGTTCGGCCCAGATGGTTTTGCCGTTGACGGCGTAGCGGCTGCCCCAGCGGGTGGCGAGTTGGGCGATGAGGAAGAGGCCGCGGCCGCCTTCGTCGGTGGTGCGGGCGCGGCGT
>NZ_BPRL01000101.1:0-26397 GCF_045862635.1 Kitasatospora sp. NE20-6 | reverse complement strand
TCAGCGTGGTCGTCATCGACTGGACCGAGACCGGGGCGTCGCCGCCGACCGGAACGTTGCCGACCATGATCTGACGCGAGTGGCGGCGCTTGGCGAGCGGCTTGAGCGGCAGGGACGGAATACCGAGCGAGATCGCGGTCATGTGCGCAGGGTTCCCCTGAGTGATGTCGGTGAGCCGGCCGGTGGATCTGACCGGGCCGGGCGGGTCGTCGAGGACGCGCCCGGCCCTCAACGGTACGGCACGGCGCCCGGCCGGAGCACATCCGGCCGGGCCGCCGCGGCGCTAGTTCAGCTTGACGGGGTTGACGACGTCGGCCGCCATGACGAGCGCGGTGAAGCAGATGAAGACGCCCGCGACCACGTACGCGAAGGGCATCAGCTTCGCCACGTCGAAGGGGCCCGGGTCGGGCCGCTTCAGCAGGCCCGCCAGGCGGCGGCGGACCGACTCCCAGAGGGCCCCGGCGATGTGGCCGCCGTCGAGCGGCAGCAGCGGCAGCATGTTGAACAGGAACAGCGACAGGTTGATGCCGGCGAGCAGCTGGATGAAGAAGGCCAGCTGCTGGGTGGCCGGGAGGTCCATGGAGACGACGTCACCGCCGAGACGGGCGGCGCCCACCATGCCGATCGGGTCGTCGGTGGAGCGCGGGGCGCCGTCCACGACCGCGTGCCACAGGTGCGGCACCTTGCCGGGCAGGGCGACCAGCGAGGAGACGCCGTGCTTCGCCATGGCGCCCATCTCGTCGGCGCTCTCACCCAGGCTCAGGTGGTGCACGCCGCGGGCCGGGGTGATGCCGAGGAAGCCCGCCTCGACGGTGCGGCCCTTGACCGCGTAACCGTCCTTGTCGACCGCCGGGAGCGTGTTGGTGGCGATCGTCGCGGTCAGCGCGACCTGCTCGCCGTGCCGGTCGACGACGATCGGCACGGTGCGTCCGGCGGAGTCCCGGATGTCCGCCTGGAGCTGCGTGTAGGTGCTGATCCGATCGCCGTCGAAGGAGAGCACCGTGTCGCCGTTGCGCAGCCCCGCCGCGTTGGCCGGCGAGACCGGCGCCCCGGCCGGGCAGACGTCGGTCGGCTCGCCCGCCTTCACCACGCACGCACTGACCTGCTGCACCGTCGGGGTGGAGACCTCCTGCCCGATGCCCATGAAGAGCGCCAGGAACAGCACCACGGACAGGATGAGGTTCATGAACGGCCCGGCGAACATCACGATGACCCGCTGCCACGGCTTGCGGGTGTAGAAGAGCCGGTCCTCGTCACCGTCCTGCAGCTCCTCGTACGAGGCCTCCCTGGCGTCCTCGATCATGCTCCGCCAGGGCGAGCTGCTGCGCTTGGTGACCCGGCCGTCCGCGCCCGGCGGGAACATCCCGATCATCCGGATGTAGCCGCCGAGCGGGATCGCCTTGATGCCGTACTCGGTCTCGCCCTTCTTGCGCGACCACACGGTCGGCCCGAAGCCGACCATGTACTGCGGCACACGGATCTTGAACAGCTTGGCGGTGGAGAGGTGCCCCAGCTCGTGCCACGCGATCGAGAACAGCAACCCGACCAGGAAGATCAGGATGCCGAGCACCCACATCAGATTGTTCACCGCTCGTCCTCCGCCATGCCTCTGCCGCTCCGCCCGCCGTCCGTACCGGTCAGCCCGCCGCCAGCTCGCGGGCCCGGGCACGCGCCCAGTCCTCCGCACGAAGGACGTCCGCCACGGTGAGCGAAGTTCCCGGCGCGGGGGCCCCGTGCTCGGCGACCACCTTCGCCACAGTGTCCACGATCCCCGTGAACGGCAGCCTGCCGTTGAGGAAGGCCTCCACACACTCTTCATTGGCCGCGTTGAACACCGCCGGGGCGGTGCCGCCGAGCGCACCCACCTCGCGGGCGAGCGCGACGGCCGGGAAGGCCTCGTCGTCCAGCGGGAAGAACTCCCAGGTCGCGGCCTTCGTCCAGTCGCAGGCGGGGGCGGAGTCCGGCACCCGGTCGGGCCAGCCGAGGCCCAGCGCGATCGGCATCCGCATGTCCGGCGGGCTGGCCTGCGCCAGGGTGGAGCCGTCGGTGAATTCGACCATCGAGTGGACGACCGACTGGGGATGCACGACGACCTCGATCCGGTCGAACGGCACGTCGTACAGCAGGTGCGCCTCGATGACCTCCAGGCCCTTGTTGACCAGGGTCGCGGAGTTGATCGTCACGACCGGGCCCATCGCCCAGGTCGGATGGGCCAGCGCGTCGTCCCGGGTCACCCCGGCGAGCTGCTCACGGGTACGGCCGCGGAACGGGCCGCCGCTGGCCGTCACGACGAGCTTGCGGACCTCCGCCCGGGTGCCGCCGGCGAGCGCCTGGAACAGCGCGGCGTGCTCGGAGTCGACCGGCACGATCTGCCCCGGCCGGGCCACCGCCTTCACCAGCGGGCCGCCGACGATCAGCGACTCCTTGTTCGCCAGCACCAGCACCCGCCCGGCCTCCAGCGCCGCCAGGGTGGGCCGCAGCCCGATCGACCCCGTGATGCCGTTCAGCACCGAGTGGCACTCCAGGGCGGCGAGCTCGGTCGCGGCGTCCGGTCCGGCGACGATCCGCGGCAGCGGGCGCCCGGCGGCACCCGCCGCGAGCGCCTCGCGCAGCGCGGGCACGGCGTCCTCGCGCGCCACCGCCACCGTGTGGACACCGAGCTGCAGCGCCTGCTCCGCGAGCAGACCGACCCGGCCGCCGTTGGCGGACAGCGCGACCACCCGGAAGCGGTCGGGATTGCGCAGCACCACGTCGATCGCCTGCGTGCCGATCGAACCGGTCGAACCGAGGATCACCAGCTCCCGGGGGCCGTCCGGGTCGGCGACCGTCGGGGTGAAACGCAGCTGGGGGTGGGCGAGCGAGTTCATGCCCCCCATTCTGTCCTGTCGCGGCCGCTGCCCGGTCCCGGCGGGGTGCCGCCGTGGCGGGACGGGGCGCCGCCGTGCCGGGACGGGGTGAGGCGGGGTGCGTCGGCGGGTGGGGCGCGTCGGCGGGTGGGGCGCGTCGGCGGGCGGGGCGCGTCGGCGGGCCGCTACTTCCAGGCCCAGATCCTTCCCTCGGCCTTGCCGCCGGCGTCGACGTCCCACTCGAACGCGCCCGCGATGCCGCGCAGGGCCGCGAACTCCGGCGAGTCGCTGGTGTAGACGATGGTGCCGCGCCAGGCCGTGCCGCCGTCCTCCGTGAAGCGGCCGACGCCACCGCCCTGCCAGCTGGCGTGCGCACCGGTCGGACTCATGATGACGCCCTGCCCCTCGCCGTACAGGGTGCCGTCCGGGCGCAGCCGGCCGGTGTAGGTACCGAGGTCGGTGATGGTGACGCCGAGCAGCTGGCCGGTGCCCTGGAAGGCACTCTCCACGAGCGGGGGCAGTCCGTGGTCGGACCGGACCACCCGCTGGTTGGTGATGTGCGCCTGCTCTTCTCCGACGAGGTCGCCGAGCATGAGGGACCTCCCTTCCTCACCCTCCGGACTACGCCCCGGCCGGAGGGGTGTCAAGACAGGCCGGCGCCCCGCCACCGAGGGGTCGGTGACGGGGCGTCGGGACAGCCGGGCGGTGCCGGGGCGGCCGGGCGGTGCCGGGTCAGAGGTCCAGGCCGGTGAGCACCAGCACCTTCTCGTAGGTGAAGTCGGCCATCGCGTACTTGACGCCCTCACGGCCCACACCGGAGTCCTTCACGCCGCCGTACGGCATCTGGTCCGCGCGGTAGGAGGGGGCGTCGCCGATGACCACGCCGCCGACCTCCAGCTCGCGGTGGGCGCGGAAGGCGGTCTGCACGTCGTGGGTGAAGACGCCGGCCTGCAGGCCGAAGGCCGAGTCGTTGACGGCGGCGAACGCCTCGTCGGTGGAGTCGACCCGGTGCAGCGACAGGACCGGGCCGAACACCTCGGCGGTGGCGAGGATCGCGTCGGCGGGCAGGTCCGCGACCACGGTCGGCGCGTAGGCCGCACCCTCGCGGGTGCCGCCGGTCAGCACCTTCGCGCCCTTGGCGACGGCGTCGTCGACCCAGGACTCGACGCGCTTCGCGGCGTTCTCGTCGACGAGCGGGCCGACGTCGACGGCGTCGTCCGACGGGTCTCCGGTGACCTGCGCCTGCACCTTGGCGACGACCTTCTCCACGAGCGCGTCGTAGACGGTCGCGTCGGCGATCACCCGCTGCACCGAGATGCAGGACTGGCCGCCCTGGTAGTTCGAGAACATCGCGATCCGCGTCGCGGCCCAGTCGAGGTCGGCCTCGGAGGACCAGTCGGCGAGCACCACGGCCGCGGCGTTGCCGCCGAGCTCCAGGGTGACGTGCTTGCGCGGCACCGAGTCCATGATCTGGTAGCCGACCTTGTCGGAACCGGTGAAGGAGATGACCGGCAGGCGCTCGTCCCGGACGAGGGCCGGCATCTTCTCGTTCGGCACCGGCAGGACGCTCCACGCGCCGGCCGGCAGGTCGGTCTCGGCCAGGATCTCGCCGAGCACGAGAGCCGACAGCGGGGTGGCCGGAGCCGGCTTGAGGATGATCGGGGCGCCGACGGCGATCGCCGGGGCGACCTTGTGCGCGACCAGGTTCAGCGGGAAGTTGAACGGGGCGATGCCCAGCACGACGCCCTTGGGGAAGCGCCGCACCACCGCGAAGCGGCCGGTGCCGCCCGGGTCGGTGTCCAGGCGCATCGTCTCGCCGTTGGTGCGGCGGGCCTCCTCGGCGGCCCAGCGGAACACCGAGACGGCACGGCCGACCTCGCCGCGCGCCCACTTGATCGGCTTGCCGTTCTCGGCGGTGATCAGACGGGCGATCTCCTCGGTGCGCTCGGCGAGACGCTTCGACACGTGGTCGAGCGCCGCGGCGCGCACGTGCGCGGGGGTCGCGGCGAACGCGGGCGCGGCGGCCGCGGCGGCGGCCACGGCCTCCTCGATCTGCGCGTCGGTGGGGACGGCGACCCTGCCGACCAGCCTGCCGTCGTACGAGTGGCGGACCTCGAAGTCGGTGTCGCCGCTCGCCCGGCGGCCGGCCAGCCAGAACTCATGGGTGGTGGTCACGGTCGTACCGGCCCTCTCCTCGTTGCTCCGCCCCACGGTCGCGGGGTCCGTTCTTCACGGTAGAACCCGGCAGGCGGCAAACGGATTGGACACTGTGGAGGGGTGCGCGGAGCCGCTGCTCCAGGACGGCGGGATTACCGGGCGGCGGACCGGCGACCCGGTCCTGTGCCCCTCCCGCCCGACCGCCGGTCAGTCCTCGCCGGACCGCAGCGCCAGCCACAGCTCCATCCGCACGTCCGTGTCGTCGAGCGAGCGGCCCAGCAGCTCCTCCACCCGCCGCATCCGGTACCGCAGGGTGTGCCGGTGCACGCCCAGATCGGCGGCGGCCGCGTCCCACTGGCCGTGCCGCGACAACCAGGCCCGCAGGCTCGCCACCAGATCGCCCCGCGCGGTGCGGTCGTGGTCCCGGAGCGGCCTGAGCAGGCCCTCGGCGAACGCCGTCACCGCCTCCTCACCCAGCAGCGGCAGCAGCGACCCCGCCCCGACCTCCTCGTGGTCGACCGCCCGGCGGCCGCCCCGCACCGCCACCGCCAGCGCACGCTCGGCCTGCGCGAACGCCGTCGCCGCCTCCTCCAGCGTGGCCGGCGCCGACACCCCCAGCGACAGCCCGTCCTGCTCCTCCACCGCCCCCAGGCACGCCCGGTGGGCCGCACCGTTGTCCACCGCCAGCACCAGCAGCCGCGGCCCGTGCGGGCCGTCCTCGCGGGAGACGAGCAGCCGCTCGCCGACCCGGCCGCCCGCCTGCTCCGCCCGGTCCCCGAGCTCGCCCAGCGCCTCGGCCGCCTCCGGCCCCGGGCCGGCCCCCGCCACCAGCACCCGGGCCATGCCCTCCGGCAGCCCGCCGAACAGACCGGCCGACACCTTCCGGGCCGTCGCCACCTCGCCGGCGAGAATCATGTGCAGCAGCGCCGCACCCATCCGCTCCTCCGCCTGCCGCAGCTCCCGCGACCGCTCCAGGGTCAGCGTCAGCAGCGCCACGGCCGCGTTCAGCACGTACCGCTCGGTCGGCGTGATGCGGTCCTCGGTACCGACCGCCAGGAAGCCGCGCGGGCGCCGGTCGGCCCCCAGCGACTGCACGACCACGTAGTCCTCGTCCGCCGTGTCGATCCCCGGCGCCCGGCCCTGCAGCGCCGCACTCGACGGGGCCGGGCGGCGGCGCAGCCGGTCCACCTCGGCCGCCAGCCGGCCCGCCCGCCGCGCCGCCCAGTCCGGCGCCACCGCCGACAGCGCGCCCGAACCGTCGTACAGCGCGGCCCACCCGCCCAGCCTCGCGGCGAGCCGGCGCACCACCGCGGTCGTGCCGTCCTTGCCGAGCGCGGCGCGGGTCAGCTCCTCCTGCGCCTCGAAGCTCGTCGTCACCGCCTCGTACTGCTCCGCCGCCAGCGCCGCCGACACGGCCTTGCTGATCGCGATGAACGGCGTCGCCTCCGGCACCCGCAGCAACGGCAGCCCGCGCTGCACGGCCGCGTCCACCAGCGCCTGCGGAACCTCCGCGTGCGACAGGCCCACACCCAGGCCCAGGCCCACCACCCCCGCGTCCGCGAGCCGGTGCACGTACGCCTGCAGCCGGGCCGCGCTCCGGCCGAGCTTGATGCCCGTCGTCAGCAGCAGCTCGCCGCCCTCCAGGAACGGCGTCGGGTCGTCCAGCTCGCTGGTGTGCACCCAGCGGACCGGCCGCTCCAGGTGGTCCGCACCCGCCAGGACAGTGAGGTGGAGCGCGGTGTTGCGGACGACAGAGGCGAGTGTGGGGGGCATGGCACCTTCGCTGGTACGACCCGGTCGCGCCGTTGCGACCGCGCGGGAGAGGGATCGGAAAGCTCACCCCCATTATGTACGGCCCGGACAAGCAGCAGCACCGAATCCTCCGCTGCGGAGCGGAGCCAGGCCGAAGGCCCGTACCCGGCGCGCGGTGCCGGCGCGCAGTGCCGGCGGGCGGTGCCGGGGTGCGGTGCCGGGGGTGCAGTGCCGGCGCGGGTCAGCTGCGCAGGTCCACCAGCAGCGGCGGCACCTGCTCGCCGTCGACCGTCGTCAGCGACACCACCGCGTGCCCGCTCGGCAGCGCGTGCGCCAGATCGGACGGCGACCACCGGTGCCGCTCGACGTCCCGGGTCGTCACCGACTCCGTCTGCGCGGTCGTCCCCGACAGCGCCTTGCGGCCCGCCCGGGCCGCCTTGCGCACCAGGCCGCCCGAGGTGTCCGGGGTGTGCGTGACCGCGGTCTCCGTCACCAGGTGCGTCCCCCAGGCCTCGGAGAACAGCCGGCCGTCCCACGGGGCGATCCCCGGGAACGCCATCCGGCACCCGACCGCCCCGAACAGCGGCGCCCGCAGCGCCTCCGGCAGGTCCACCAGACTGCGCAGCACCAGCACCGCCCCCGCGTGCGCGCCCCTCATCCGCTGCAGGCCGCGCACCACGTGGGCGTCCAGCGCGGCCGTCGCGTCGTCCACCACCAGGCCGGCGAACAGCGAACGGTCCGCCCTGGCCACCGCCGCCTGCACGAACTGCGCCACCACCAGCCGCGACAGCATCCGGGCCGCCTCCGGATGGCTGCGCTCCGGCAGCTTGATCCGCACCCGCAGCGGATGGTCCAGCGCCCGCATCGCGAACGCCGGGCGCGCCTCCGGCCCGCCGGAGAAGCACCCCGCGAACGCCGGACGGTCCAGCAGCGCCAGCCGGTCCGCCAGCAGCCCGCCCGGATCGTCCATCCGGCCGCGCTGCCGCTCGCGCTGCACCAGGTCGGGCTCGTGGACCGCCAGCACCCCGACGGCCTGCAGCACCTTGCGCAGCGCCGCCCACACGTCCGCATCGCCCGACAGCAGCGCCCGCAGCTCGGCCACCCCCGGGTAGCGGCCGTGCGCCGCGTGGTACGGGCCCACCACCTGCTGCAGCGCCGAACGGGCACCCTCCGCACGCGACGCCAGCTCGTCCGGCAGCAGCGCGTCGGCCAGCCGCGCCGCCGCCTCGTCCGGGTCGGCCGCCGCCCCGTACAGGTCCAGCCCGTACGGCGTCGCACGGTCACCCGGCGCGATCACCACGTCGTACCAGGCGTCCGGCCCCAGGTCGGCCTCCGCCGCACCGATCACCACCGCACAGGCCGACCCGGCCAGCGCCTGCAGGCACAGCGCCTCCGCCACCGGCCGCGCCAGCCGCGCCGTCTTCCCCGTCCCCGCCGGACCGACCGCCAGCAGCGACGTGCCGAGCAGCGCCGGATCCAGCGCGAAGCCCGCGGTGCGGTGCGCCGGCGGGTTCTTCACCACGTCCTGCGCCGTCCCCAGCCGGACCTGAGAGGTCAACAGGTCGTGCCGGCCCGTACGGCCCGGCAGATCACGCACCTCGGACGGGTGCGCGCACGCCGCCGCACCCCGCACCGCCACCTGCTCCTCGAACGCGGGCAGGAGGGAGGGGTCGGCGGTCACCGTCCCCCAGGCCCGGCGGATCCGCACGTAGTCGACGTCCCCGACGGCCTCCCCCGCGAGCCGGCGGGCGGCGGCGGGGGCGCCGCGGCGCACCTCGTCCCAGGGGTCGACGCTGCCCGGGGGACGCTCGGGAGTCGTGGCCTCCTCACGGGTGACCGTCCGGGCCAGCGCGGGTGCAAGCCAGCGGCGCCAGAGCTCGGCCCACCGTCCCATGCGCCCGAACAGCATGACGACACCCAGCAGGACGGCCGCATTCACGGCGAGCGCGATGAAGAGGGAGATCACGAAGGAGTTCGGGCTGGTCAGTCCACCCATCCCGAGCAGCCCCTGGACGAGCGGAACACCTTGGAGGTAGACGATGGTGCCCACAGCGAGGTTCAGCGCCGCCCGCAGCAGGAGCGGGCCGGCCGGGACGGCGGCGTGCGCGGTGCGGGCCTCGTCCCGGGGGCGGTGGCCGAGGCGGAAGATGCCCGGGGCGGCCTCGGGGCGGGGTTCGGCCGCCCAGGCCGCGAGGTCGAAGGGGAGGGTCCGTTGCGGCGGAACGGCCGATGTCCGGTGGGCCTGTGCGGCCCGCTGCCCCTGTGTGCCGTCCAGTCCCATCCCGGCCCCGCTCCCTGTCCCACCACCGGCATTGCCATACCCATGTCACCGGCCCGGCGACACGCCCGCGCTCAATGTAGTGGAGCGCGGGTGCGCGTTCGGCGATCTCCGCGCGCTGGCCAGTCAGCACAATTCGGAAGGACCAGTGCTACCGAGTGGCGCATGCCGGGGCCGGGAGCCCGGTCGTAGCCTTCGAGGACCGCGCCTTGAGATTTGGAGAACCCCGCCATGAGCGCTGCAACCCCGCTCCCGCAGGAGCGCCGCCTGGTCACCGCGATTCCCGGCCCGAAGTCGCAGGAGCTGCAGGCCCGCAAGCTCGGCGCGGTGGCGGCGGGTGTCGGCACGACCCTCCCCGTGTACGTCGCGCGTGCCGGCGGCGGCGTGCTGGAGGACGTGGACGGCAACCGGCTGATCGACTTCGGTTCCGGCATCGCCGTCACCAACGTCGGCAACAGCGCCGAGGCTGTCGTCGCCAAGGCGTCCGAGCAGTTGGCCGCCTTCACGCACACCTGTTTCATGGTGACGCCGTACGAGGGCTACGTCGCCGTGGCGGAGCAGCTGAACGAGCTGACGCCGGGCGATCACGAGAAGCGCACCGCGCTGTTCAACTCGGGCGCGGAGGCCGTGGAGAACGCGGTGAAGGTCGCCCGCGCGTACACCAAGCGCACCGCCGTCGTGGTGTTCGACCACGGCTACCACGGCCGCACCAACCTGACCATGGGCCTGACGGCGAAGAACATGCCGTACAAGCAGGGTTTCGGCCCGTTCGCGCCCGAGATCTACCGGGTGCCGGTCGCGTACCCGTACCGCTGGCTGACGGGTGCGGAGAACTGCGCCCCCGAGGCCGCGGCGCAGGCGATCGACATGATCAACAAGCAGATCGGCGCGGAGAACGTCGCGGCGATCATCATCGAGCCGATCCAGGGCGAGGGCGGCTTCATCGAGCCGGCGAAGGGCTTCCTGCCGGCCATCGCGGAGTACGCGAAGGCGAACGGCATCGTGTTCGTCGCGGACGAGATCCAGACCGGCTTCTGCCGCACCGGCCAGTGGTTCGCGTGCGAGGACGAGGGCGTCGTCCCGGACCTGATCACCACGGCCAAGGGCATCGCGGGCGGCCTGCCGCTGGCCGCCGTCACCGGCCGCGCCGAGATCATGGACGCCGCCCACGCGGGCGGCCTGGGCGGCACCTACGGCGGCAACCCGGTGGCGTGCGCCGCCGCGCTGGGTTCCATCCAGACCATGAAGGAGCTGGACCTCAACGCCAGGGCGCAGCACATCGGCGAGGTGATGCTGGGCCGCCTGCGCGCGATGCAGGAGAAGTTCGACGTGATCGGCGAGGTCCGCGGCCGCGGCGCGATGATCGCCGTCGAGCTCGTGAAGCCGGGCGGCAAGGAGCCGAACGCCGAGGTGACCGCCGCGATCGCCAAGGCGTGCCACGCCGAGGGCCTGGTGGTCCTGACCGCCGGCACCTACGGCAACGTGCTGCGCTTCCTGCCGCCGCTGGTGATCCCGGAGCACCTGCTGGCCGAGGGCCTGGACATCATCGAGGGCGCCTTCGCCGGCGCCTGACGGACCCGGGACGGTGGACAGCGTCCCGCACCGAGAGGCCCGGCCCCCGCGGGGGCCGGGCCTCTCGGCCGTTCCCGTCCGCCGCCCACGGCCTCGCGGACCTTCGCGGACCCGTGCTGACCTGGGCGCGCGGGATGCGTACGCGGACGGCCGCGGGCGCGTGGAGGTTGTACTCGGAGTGGTGAAGATGCTGTGCGAAACCGGTTGCGCTCCACTGCGCCGCAGGGCCTTTGACGTACTGTCATGGCAGATGGACAGCGAGCCGCGCCCCTGCGCACCACCTTCGGCAGCCGCGGTGCCTGCCGTCGATCCTCCAGACCGATCGACCGACCGCCCGGTCCACACCCCCCGGGCCGCGCGGAGCGGCGATCACCTCGGCCGCCCCGGAGCTCTCCCCCCTGCTCCGGGGCGGCTTCATGCGCTTGTCGTGCCCCTGCTGATCGCGGTGCTGGCGCTCATCTCCTGGCAGGTGGCGGTCGACGGACCCCTGCTCGGCGTCGACACCGGCACCCGCACCGCCGTCCACGAGGTGCGGCACGCGCTGCACAGCACCCTGGTCAACCACGCCGGCGCCCTGTTCTCCGACCTCGGCGGGTCGGTGCCCGCGATCCCGGTCCTGACGGCGGCCGCTGTGGCAGCAGCCGTACGCCGTCGCCGCACCCCGTCCGTCGGCCGCTGGTGGCTGCCCCTTCCGGTGGCGGTCGCAGCCACGGCGCTGATCCCCCTGCTGGTCGTGCCGGCCAAGGCGTGGTTCGCCCGGCCCGGCCCGTACGGCCTGCCGCTCGCGCCGGACCAGTGGGGCTGGTACCCCTCCGGGCACACCGCCACCTCGGCGATCGCCTACGGCACGGCGGCACTCCTGCTCGGCAGCACGGTGGGCGCCGACGCACGGCACCGCCTCTACGGGGGCGCGGTCCTGGTGTCCCTGGGCGTCGGCGGCGGGCTGGTCTGGAGCGACTACCACTGGCTGCTGGACGTGCTCGCCAGCTGGTGCCTGGCCGGGACGGTCCTGTGGGCCGTCGCGCGGCTGCTCGCCAGGGCGGACGGCGCCGCCCCCGGTGCACCCTGACGGCGACAGCGGACTCCTCCACGGGGCACCCCCCGGCCCGGCGCCGGGAAGTGAGCCGGCCTCGGCTGCACGCCGGAGCGGCCCGGCACACCCCCGCTAACCTGGCCCCACCTCCCCGGCCGCGGGCCGGGGCAGCCGAACCGGGAGCCCGCCATGACCACGCCGCCGTCCGCCGACACCGCCGCGGAGCTCGCCGACGCGCTGAGCCGGGCGATGAAGCGCATCCGGCGACGGACCGTGCAGCGTCTGGAGCCGTACGGCATCACGCCCGCCCAGGCCCGCGCCCTGCGGACGCTCGCGCACTCCCCCGCCCCTGCTCCCTCTCCCGGTCCTGTTCCCGGTCCTGTTCCCGGTCCTGTTCCCGGTCCTGGTCCCGCTCCCGAGGCGGCGGGCCACCAGGACACCCGGGTACCGGGCGGGCTCCCGGCGGCCGTGCAGGCTCCGATGCGGTTGAGCGACCTGGCCGAACGGCTGCGGATCGCCCCCCGGTCGGCGACCGCCGTGGTCGACGCGCTGGAGGAGGCCGCACTGGTCACCCGCACACCCGACCCGGAGGACCGGCGGGCCGTCCGGGTGGTGCTCACCGCCGAGGGGCACAGCGCGCTGGAGCGGATCGGCAAGGTCCGGCACGAGGTCGCGCAGGAGTACTTCGGCCCGCTCAGCCGCTCCGACCAGGACGCACTGCTGCACGCCCTGCGACGCGCCGAGGAAGCGTACGAGGCAGAGCCGGCCGGCCGGGACGCAGCGCGGTGAGCCCGATCCCGGCGATCACCAGGACGGCCGCGAGACCGGCCGCCCAGCTGAACCGCTCGCCGAGCAGCAGCCACGAGGACGACATCCCGAAGACCGGCACCAGCAGCGAGTAGGGCGCCACCGCGGAGGCGTCGTAGCGGCGCAGCAGGTGGCTCCAGGCGACGAACCCGAAGAGCGTGGAGACGAGGCCGACGTACGCGATGGCGCCGACCCCGGCGAGGCTGATGCCGGCCAGCGCCCGCAGGTCCACCTCGGGCCCCTCGACCAGCAGGGAGAGGGCCAGCAGCGGCAGCGGGGGAACGGCGCTCACCCACACCATCCACCGCAGGGCGTCCGGCGGGGCGGCGCGACGGGTCAGCACGTTCGACAGCCCCCAGAACGCGGCGGCGGCGATGACCAGGGCGAACGCCCCCACGGGCCCGCCGAGGCCGTGGTCGGCCGCGGCCACGCCGATGCCGGCGAAGGCCACGGCCAGACCGGTGGCGCGCCGCACGGTCGGCCGCTCCCCCAGCATCCCGGCGGCGAGGACGGCGGTGAAGACGGCCTGGCTCTGCAGCACCAGCGAGGAGAGGCCGGCCGGCATGCCGGCGTGCATCCCGAGGAAGAGCAGCCCGAACTTCACGACGCCGAGGGTGCAGCCGACCGCGGCCACCCACCGCCACGGCACCCGCGGCGGTCCCACCAGGAAGACGGCGGGCACCGCGACGACGGCGAAGCGCAGGGCGCAGAACAGCAGCGGCGGGAAGTTCTCCAGCCCGACGTGGATCAGGACGAAGTTCAGGCCCCAGACGGCGGCGACCAGGACGGCGAGGGCGATGTGGCGGGGCGTCATGGCGACGGGGGCGGGCATGATCGGCATGGGTCGAGCCTGGCGGGCCGGGACGGTGTAGCACCAGCGATGAATTCTGAACCGAACCGTTCAGCACTGCTTTAGCATGGCGGCATGTTGGACCTCGGCAGACTCCGGGCGCTGCACGCCGTCGCGGTGCACGGCTCGGTGGGCGGCGCGGCCGCCGCACTCGGTTTCACCCCCTCGGCGGTCTCCCAGCAGATCTCCAAACTCGAACGCGAGACCCGTACCGTCCTGCTGGAACGCCAGGGGCGCGGCGTCGTCCTCACCGACGCGGCCGTCCGGCTGGCCGGCACGGCGCAGCAGCTGCTCGCCCTCGTCGAGCAGGCCGAGGTGACGCTGGAGGAGCAGCGCGGGCAGGCGGTCGGACGCCTGCTGGTGGCGGCTTTCGCGACCGGCGCACGCGGGGTGATGCCGGGGGCGCTCGCGGACCTGCGGCAGCGCTGCCCGGAGCTCGACGTCCGTCTGCTGGAGACCGACCCGTACCTCGCCGCCGAGCTGGTCGCCCGGGGCGAGGTCGACCTCGCGCTCGTGCAGGACTGGCCGACCGTGCCGCTGCCCGTGCAGGACGGCATCTCCCGGATGGACCTCGGGCGGGATCCCGTCGACCTGCTGCTGCGCGCCGAGCACCCGCTGGCCGCGCTGCCCTGCGTGCCGGTGGACCGGCTGGTCGGGCAGCGCTGGATCAGCGTGCCGCCCGGCAACATCTGCCACGACTGGCTGGTGCTCACCCTGCGCGAGGTCGGCGAGGAACCGGACGTGCTCTACCAGGTCGGCGAGTTCGAGACGCAGATCGCGCTGATCGAGGCGGGGCTGGGCCTCGGGCTGGTGCCCCGCCTGGGCCGCGCGCCGCTGCCCGACGGGGTGGTGGCACGCACCGTCTCGCCCGAGCCGACCCGCCGCGTGTACGCACTGTGGCGCACCCAGGCGTCCCGCCGCCCCGCGATCACCGCCGCCCTGCGGGCCATGCGGGAGCAGTGGGCCCGGGTGGGGACGCCGTCGTCGGACGTCCTGCGCTCCCCCTGATCCCCCCTGATCCCCCGGCCCCTGCCGGCTGTGGCTCCCCCGGCTGCCCCCGGCCGGTCGCGGATCCCTGCCCGGGCCCGGACCCGGCGTCCCGGGTCAGTCGGCGAAGCCGATCACGAGCCACATGAAGCCGACGCCCACCAGGGTGCAGAGCAGGGTGCTGCGCGAGGGGTGCGGGCTGTGCGCCTCCGGCAGGATGTCGGAGGTCGCCAGGTACAGCAGGAATCCGGCGAAGAAGCCGAGGTAGAGACCGAGCACGTGCTCGGGGATGGTGAAGAGCAGGGTGATCGCCGCACCCGTCACCGGCGCCACGGCGTCCGCGGCGAGCAGGGTCATCGCCCGCCTGCGGTCGTTCCCGTACATGCGGGTGATGGTGTACGTGTTGAAGCCGTCCGCGAAGTCGTGCGCCACCACCGCTATGGCCACCACGGTGCCGACCGTGGTGCCTGCCTGGAAGGCCGCGCCGATCGCGAAGCCGTCCATCAGGCTGTGCCCGACCAGGGCTCCGGCCGCGGTGAGGCCGACACCCCGGCGTCCGTGGTCGTGCCGGTGGTGCCCGTGGGTGTGCTCGGCGTACTCGGACTCGTGGCTGCGGTGGATGGCCACCGCGCGCTCGATGATGTGGATGGTCAGGAATCCGGCGGCGAACATCAGGAGGGCCTGTGGCACGCCGTGGATCTCGTCCGGGGCCGCGCGCGACGCCTCCGGCAGCAGGTCGAAGGCCACCACGCCGAGCATCAGCCCTGCCGCGAAACCGAGCACCAGGTGGCGGCGGTCGCCGGTGCGCTGGGCGACCCAGCCGCCGATCAGTGTCATCAGGAAGGCCGCCGCCGCGACCGCGACGGCCGTCACCGGACGACCTGCGGACGCCCGCGGCGGCGGCACACGGCCCGGGACCGGGGCGGACGGGTGGCGATGGCGGTGGCGGTGCCGGTGGCGCCGGTACCGGCGGCTGCGGCTTCGGCGGTGCCCGGGTCCGTGGTCACGTCGGGATCGGTCAGCCGTCGGTGGCGGCGCGGTAGGCGGCGGCGAGCTGCGGCGAACCCTCGTCCGCCCAGCTGTGGCCGATCGCCGCGACGTCGAGCTCGCGGTCGCCGGGCAGCACGAGCAGCGGATGGTCCCGTTCCACGTCCAGCCGCCATGCCGTTCCGGGCACCGTGCGGTGCAGGACCGTGCCGAGGTACAGACCGGCATCGTTGCCCAGCCACTCGGAGACCTCCGGATCGTCACGCCAGCGCGGCAGCAGCTGGTCGAGGGCCGTCAGGGATGCCACGCCGTCGTCGAGCTGCACGCCCGCGTCGCCGGCCAGCTCGCGCAGCAGCCCGCACTCGGCGAGCAGCTCGGCCATGGTGGCCTCGTCCGGCTGGGGCGGGATCCCACCGGGGCGGCGGGCGTGCCGCGCACGCCACCTGTCCATGAACCCGATTCCCATCCGTCCAGCCTGACAGGGATGCGCCGCCCGTGCAGGCCGTATCCGGGCGGGCACGGCCGACACGCCCGGGTCAGCCGCCGAGGCCGAGCGGCAGACCGAGGTGGGTCCGGGAGAGCTCCTGGACGCCGCCGCCGTCGATCAGGTGGATCCGGCGGTAGGGCTCCTCCGCGGCGAGGTCGAGCGCCGCGTCGCCGAACCGGCCGGTGGTGAGCCTCAGTCCGCGTTCGGCCCCCTCCTCGCGGACGGCCTCCGCGAGGGTGCGGAGTTCCTCCTCGGCCACCGGCTCGGCGTTGCGGGACGCCCACACCACCCACCGACCGGGCAGGGCGCTGTGCTGAGCCCCCTCGGCGGTGGCCACGAGCCCGACCGGACCCCGCAGCCGTACGCTCCACGCGTCGAGGCCGCCGCGGGTGAGCAGTTCGCGCACGAGGTGCGCGAACTCGTTGGGCGAGAGCTCGGCGACGGAGGGCACCGCGGCACCGGCCGTACCGACGGGCGTGACCGGCACCGGCCCGTACGGGTCGGGGCTGACCACGGCCGACAGCTGGCGCAGCCGCACGAGCGACTCGTCGTGCTCGGCGTCGGAGTAGATGCCCTGGGCGGGTTCGTCGTCGGGGTCCGCCGCGACCGCGGCGTCCGGTTCGGCGAGCAGGCGGGTGCGGGCGAGCGCGTCCCGGTCGGCGTCGACGCTGAGCAGGCAGACCGGGTCGGCCCCGGGGAGCCGGAGCCAGCCGTTCAGCACGACGCCGGCCAGGATGCCGTCGGTGTCCACCGCGTCGGCGGCCTGCAGCGCGCGCAGGGCGAGGCGGGCAGCGAGCCGGAGGTAGTCGGAGGCACGGTCCGCCGGGGCCCGGGTCACCGGCTCGGTGCTGCCGTCCAGGGCGAGCCGGTAGCCGGAGAGGGCGGGCACCACGTCGAGCGGCGGAAGGTCGAGATCGAGCACCGCGGTGCTGGTCAGGGGACGGAAGAGTGCCCGGCACGGCGCGGGCAGGTCCTGGGTGGCGCCCTCGGCCGCGGCCAGGGCCCGTTCGAGCAGGGACTCCACCGCGGCGGGCTCGGACTTCCGGTAGGCCCGGCGGCACTCCTCCAGGCTCTGGTTGTACTCCTGGACGGCCCGGGCGCGTGCCTGCTCGGCCTCGGTGTGGGAGGTGCGTGCGGCCCGGGCCTCGACGGTGGCGCTGTCCGCCTGCCGGGTGCGCCACTCGCGCAGGTCGCGCTGGTGCCGCAGCCGTGCCTGGGCGAGCTCGCGCTGGAAGCCGGAGTCGAGGATCCTGCGGGAGCGGGGCTCCTCCGGGCCTGCGGTGGCCGGTTCCGCCGGGGCGTAGTCGGCCCAGCGCGGCTCGGCCTCGGCCGGCCGGGCGTCCGGGCCGGTGGGGAAGGGACGCGGCTCGTAGGTGCGCAGCTGGCTCTCGAAGTCCATGGCGGAGACCGGGAGCGCTGCACGGCGCAGCAGGTCGGCGAGGTGTTCGTGCTCGGCCTGGACGGTGAGGGTCCGATGGTGCGTCAGGGCGGCTGCCCGGCCGTGGGCGGCGGCCTCGGGGTCGGTCCCGGGGTGGGCGGATCCCTGCTCCGCGTCCTCGGCTCCCAGGTCGCGGAAGAGCGTGGCGAGGAAGCCGGCCTGCAGCGATTCGGTGGTCTGCTGGGGCGGCCTGCCGCCGGACGGCCGGGCCGGGGCGGTACCGTCCGGACGGCTGTCGGGTGAATGCTGCATCAGCGGTCGATCCCCCAGTGGTCACTGCACGTCCGGCGAGCGGTCGGTGCGGCCCGGATCCCGCCGGACCCGGACCGGATCGCACGCGCTCGCAGGGGCCGCTCGGCCACGGCCCCCGGGCAGCATTGTCCACCGTTCGGGTGCACAGGTCAGCCAACCGGGCGAGTTGGTGACGGGTGTGCCGCGTGCTTCACCGGCGCCGCGTCCTCGTCGCACGGAGTGAGGCCTGCGGTGCGGCCCGCCCGACCGGTCCGCCGTACCAGGCGGACCGGTCGGACCCTGGCGGTCGGACCGTGTGGAGATCGAAGTGGGGAGCCGGAGTAGCGGGTCGGGGAGTCGGAGTAGTGGGTCGGAGTGGTGGAGGAGCGGGTCGGGGTCAGTTGGTGCGGGTGTTGGTCAGGTGCTGGCCGATGTAGCCCACGTAGATCCGGCCGCTGCTGGAACAGTCGTCGAGGTAGTGGAGCCGGGGTGCGGTGGAGCCGCCGCCGATGCGCAGGTGGGCGCCCATGAAGGCGCGACGGGTCACGTCGACCGTGGACGGCACCGGCAGCATCCGCTCCCGCTTCCACTTGGCGTGGCTCTCGACCGTGCGCGACTCCCAGCGGACGGCCTTGCGGGGCGGGAAGTGGTGACAACCGGCCGGGGTGTGTTCGCACCACTGCTTGAAGTCGCCGCCCGCCCGCCCCTGGACCGCCGCGTGGGCGTACTCCTGAAGGGCCGTCAGGCCGTCCCAGGTGAGGCGTGCCCAGCCGGCGCCGTCCGGCTGGCCGTCGAGGGCCAGGGTCTCCTTCTCGTCACCGGTGAACTGCAGGAGCGGGAACTCCTCGAACCGGTGCACGAGCTCACCGAAACTGCCCGGCACCAGGTCCTTCTCGGCTGCGACGTCCCGGGCCAGGCGGGCGTACTCCGCCTCGGCGGGGGCGGTGAGGAGCGCGCCGGGCGGACGGTCCGCCCCGGCCGGGGCGGGCACCACGAGGCCGCCTGCCGCGCAGAACCGCCCCGGCGGACGGGCCGTGCGGTGGCGGGCAGCCCGCCGGGACTCCTCGGTCCGCGGACGCTGTGCCTCGGCCGACGGTCGCGGCCGGGCGGGTCGACGCGCCTCGGGCGGCAGCGTCATCGGCGGCACCCCGTCCAGCGGCGCGGGGAGGGGGAGCTCGGCGGCGATCCGGCGCGGCTCGCGGGCGAGCAGCGCCGCCGCGCGCCGCACGTCCTCCTCCATCCGCTGCCGCGGCAGCACGTGGTGGCGCGCCGAGTCCGCCCGGGAGGCCGGGTCGACCTCCGGCAGGTACGTGCGGACGGCGCCGCCGTACACCTTGTGGTACTCGAACGCCA
This sequence comes from Kitasatospora sp. NE20-6, assembly GCF_045862635.1. Classification (NCBI taxonomy): domain Bacteria; kingdom Bacillati; phylum Actinomycetota; class Actinomycetes; order Kitasatosporales; family Streptomycetaceae; genus Kitasatospora; species Kitasatospora sp. NE20-6. The sequence goes on along the minus strand of NZ_BPRL01000101.1, from coordinate 7,619 downwards.
CGTTGAAGAGCGGCAGCGCGGCGTGGTCGAGCACGAACAGCGAGGCCACGCCGACAAGCTGACGCAGCACGGGCTGCACCTGGTCGGCCAGCCACCCCTCGGGCGCGGACGCGGACGGCGGGCTGACGACGATCGCGGCCAGCCTGCGGGCCGGATCGCAGAGGCGGTCGATCAGGTCGTCCACCTCGGCGGGTGTGATCAGACGCGGCCGGTCGGCGAGTTCGGCCGGGCCGTCCCACACGTCCAGCAGGGCGACCAGGGTGCGGGCGAGGTCCGGCACGGGCACCCGTCCGGGGCTGCGGACCGGTGACCCGGCGCCCAGGTGGTCGGACTCCAGGCAGAGCATGACGTGCTCGGCCGGGCCCCCGTCCGTACCGCCGGGCGGTACGGCGTCCGTGGGGCGGCGGGAGCCGTCGTCGGTGTCGGCCGCGGGGTCGACGGAGGCCAGGGTGAGGATGAGCTGCTGGGTGCCGTGCGGCAGCGGCGTCCGCAGTCGGCGGCGGGCGTACCGCCCACCGGCGGGCGCGGGGCCGGGACCGGGACCGGGGCCGTCGGGGAGGGAACGTGGGCCGGAGGCGGAAGGGAGGACCGGGTCGGGGGGCGGGGCGTCCACAGGAGGGGCGGAGGCGGTGGCTGCCGGCGTGGCGCCCGCCGAAGCGGCGGGACACACCGCGGGAGCGGGAACCGGAAGGGGCCCGCGGTCGCGGTCGAGCAGGACGCGGTCACCCAGTCTGAAGCGCTCGGCCGGCGCGGCCCGGTCGCCGGGCGGCGGTTCGTCATGGCCTTCCTGCTTGAGCCAGGCGGCGATGGCCTCGTCGATCAGGGCCAGCGCATGGTCGAAGGGCAGTGATGTGCGGGCCGTCATCCGATACGGAGTGGCACGGCCGGAGGGAGCGGCCTGGCTGAGCAGGCCGTGGGAGTCGGCTGGTCGGCCGGAGGTCGGGGCGTGGTCGGACGTCATGCTCGGTACCTCCCGTGGTGCGGTGGTGGGGTCTGCGGTCCTCCATCGATGGGCTGACGGTCGGCGTCGGCCGATCCGGGTCGGCCGACGTCCTTGTGCTGGAAACGGAAGGGCCCGGAGCGGAAGTTCCGACTCCGGGCATGGTTAATTCGTTCGAGTGTTACTCGACCGGCACCTCGACGTGGCTCCACCCCGTCGGGTCCGCCTCCGAGGTACCTCCGGTGGCCTCGGCCAGCCACGCGTGAAAGTCCGTCACCCCGGCTGCCGGCACACCGACCTCGATCCGGACGCCGGAGGCCCCGTAGGCCAGGTCGCGGACGCTGTGGCCTGCCGCCCTCAGCTCGTTCTCCAGCCGCCCGGCCCGGGTGTGGTCGGCGGCGACGGAGAACAGCGCGACCGGACGGCGCTCCAGCAGCCCGACGGTGTCCAGGGCCTCCGACACCGAGGAACCGTACGCCCGCACCAGACCCCCCGCACCGAGCTTGATGCCCCCGAAGTACCGGGTGACGACCGCGACCACGTCCGTCAGCCCGCGCCGCCGCAGCACCTCCAGCATCGGCACGCCGGCCGTGCCGCTCGGCTCGCCGTCGTCGCTCGACCGCTCCCGCCGGTGCTCCTCGCCGACCACGAAGGCGGTGCAGTTGTGCCGGGCGTCCCAGAACTGCTTGCGGACGGAGGCGATGAAGGCCTGGGCCTCGTCCTCGTCGGCGACCCGCGCGAGATGGCAGAGGAAGCGGGACTTCTTGATCTCGATCTCGTGGCTGCCGGCGCGCCTGATGGTCAGGTACGACGGCGGGTGGGGGCTGGGTTCCGGCATGGCGGCGGCGGATCTCCGGTGGGACGGCGGGCGGTGGACGCCACCGTCCGGACTGCCGTGCGCGACCTGGCCGCGGCGGGCACGGCGCCGGGCCGGCGCCGGGCCGGCGGCGGCCCGGTGGGGTGGCCGAGCGCCGTACCGTGCCGACCGGCTGCGGTCGGCACGCGGTGGCGCCGCGTGCGGCCAGCCTAACCCCCCGGGGACGCACGCCGACCCGACGGCCCGACGGCCCGAGGCCGCGGCCTCGGGCCGTCGGAGGTCAGCGTCCGGCCAGCGCGTCCAGCGCCGCCCGGTCGAGACCGGTCAGGCGGGTCACCTCGGCGGCGTCCACCGCACCGCAGTCCAGCCCCCGCAACAGGTAGCCGCTGAGCGCCCGGGCGGTCGCGGGCTCGTCCATGACGTCGCCGCCGGCCTTGGCGACGTAGGCGGCCAGCCTCGCGGCGGCGGTGCCGAGGCCCTCGCGGTAGAACGCGTAGACCGCCGCGTAGCGGGTGGGCAGGTGGGCCGGGTGCATGTCCCAGCCCTGGTAGTAGGCACGGGCGAGGGAGCGGCGGACCAGGCCGTGGTGGAGCCGCCACGCCGCGTGCACCTGCTCGGTCGACCCGGTGGGGACGACGTTCGTCGAACCGTCGGACAGCCGCACGCCGGTGCCGGCGGCGGCCACCTGCATGACGGCCTTCGCGTGGTCCGCCACCGGGTGGTCCATGCTCTGGTACGCGGCGCTGACGCCGCAGGCCGCGCTGTAGTCGAAGGTGCCGTAGTGCAGGCCGGTCGCCCGGCCCTCGGCGGCGTCGATCATGCGGGACACCGTCGCCCGCCCGTCGGGGCCGAGGATCGCCTGCGTCGTCTCGATCTGGATCTCGAAGCCGAGCCGCCCGGCGGGCAGACCGGTGCGCCGCTCCACGTCGTCCAGCAGCCGCACCAGCGCCGTCACCTGCTCGGCATAGGTGACCTTCGGGAGCGTGAGCACCAGCCCGTCCGGGAGGCCGCCCTCGGCGAGCAGCGTGCCCAGGAAGAGCTCCAGGGTCCGGATGCCGCGCTCCCGGACGGCCGCCTCCATGCACTTGATGCGGATGCCGACGTACGGCGGCGCCGTCCCGGCCGCGACCGCCTCGCCGAGGAGCCGGGCGACCCGGATCGCGGCCGCGTCCTCCTCCTCGTCCGGGCGGGGGCCGTAGCCGTCCTCGAAGTCGACCCGGAGATCCTCGACGGGCTCCCGCTCCAGCTTGGCGCGAACGCGGGCGTGGACGTCCGCGAGGAGCGCGTCGTCGGCGAGGCCGAGGGCCTCCGCGAGCTGCCCGGGCGTGGCGGCGTGGGTGTCGAAGGCCTCGACGGCGCGGCGGCCCCAGTCCTGCACGGTGCCGGCGTCGAAGGCGTCCGCCGGCACGTAGACCGTGTGAACGGGCTGGCGGCTGCCCGAGTCGCCCGGGTAGCGGCGGGCCAGCTCGGCGTCGACCGGGGCGAGCAGGGCCTCGACGGCCGCGCGGGCGGCACCGGAGAAGACGGCCCCGGGCTGCGCCGCGCCGCCGGGCACCGCTCTGGTGAAGTCCAGTCCGTCCTGCGCCATCGGCACTCCTTCATGACGCACCGCCCCGACACCGCGACAGCGCTTCAACAAATTGTTGATGCGAACGTAGTGTTCGGTGCGGCAGGGCGTCAATGCCGGCCCGTCACGCGGATGCTCTCCTCCGTTGCTCCCCGGCGGACGCCGCCCGGGCGCCCCCGGCCGAACCGCCTGCTCCCCTCGCCTACTCCCGGCCCGAACTGACGTAGCGGTTCTGCAACTGCGCCCAGATGCGGTGGACATCCGCCGGGTTGACCGAGCCGTCCGGGCGCGACCCGGTGACCCCGTACTCGACGGTCAGGAACTCGGCCAGGGTCTGCGGGTCGGGCTGCTGCGCGTACGAGTCGATGTACGCGATCAGGGCGTCGAAGCAGAGCTCCGGGTCGAGGTCGGACGCGGGACGGCGCCCGGCCCCGGACTGCCCGGACTGCGCCGCCACGGCCTCGATCGCGGACTCCATCTCGGCGTCGAGCTGTTCCAGGGGCGTCGGTGCCCCCGCCGGGCCGTCGCCACGCAGCGCCTGCCCGGCGCCGCCCGGCTGCTCACGGTACGGCTGCGCCCGGCGCGCTCCATCGCCCTGCTGGTCCGGATCGAAGCCCTGCTCCGCCTCGAACGACTGCTCCAGCCGCACGGGCCGGCCGATGCGGCCGGCCGCCGCCTGGGCGGGAACCGGCCGGCCCTGAACGGGCTGGGCCGGCTGCGGCCGACGCACCCCCTGCGCGGGGGCACGGGACTCCTGCACGCCCGCGGGGCGGGGCGCCCCCACCCGCGGCGGCTTGAACCACGGGGACATCTGCCCGGGCACCCGCGCACCGTGCGGCTCCGACTCGCCCGCCTGCTGCGAGTACTCGCGCACCGCCTTGGTCATCCACACGTTGAGCTCCGCGGCCTCGGGCTCCGACACGGCGGCGGCCTCGGACGCCGCGCCGGGCTCCTGCGCGTCCCGCAGCCGTACCGCGGCGAGCTTGGCCAGCGTCGGCACGGCCACGGCCGCCGACACCGGGGCCACCGCCGTCACGCCCTCGCCCTTGGTCACCTCGAGCGGACCGTCGATGCGGTCGAGGATGCTCGGATCGAGCGGCACGCCGTACTTCGCGAGCTTCAGCGGCAGCAGCGCCTGGAAGGGCGCCGACCTGCGCCAGCCCCGGCCGTAGCGGAACCGCAGCTGCGCCCGGTACACGAGCCGGTTCTGCTCCAGACGGACCGTCTCGTCGTACGAGCGGAGCTCCCACAGCTTCATCCGCCGCCAGAGGCGGAAGGTCGGCACCGGCGACAGCACCCAGCGCATCAGGCGCACGGACTCCATGTGCCGGTCCGCGGTGATGGCGGCGATCAGACCGACCGCGTGCCGGGACGCCTCGACCACCACCACGAACAGCACCGGGATCACGGCGTGCATCGCCATGCCCAGCGCGTCGCCCCAGGAGGCGGCGGCGTTGAACGCGATGGTGGCCGCCGTCAGCAGCCACGCGGTCTGCCGTAGGAGCGGGAAGGGTATGCGGAGCCAGGTCAGGACCAGGTCCAGCGCGAGCAGCACCACGATGCCCGCGTCGACGCCGATGGGAAAGGCGTACGAGAAGGCCCCGAAGCCCTTCTGCATCGCGAGGTCCCGAACTGCGTTGTACGACCCGGCGAAGCCGATGCCCGAAATGAGACAGGCACCGGCGGCGACCACAGCGAGCAGGACGCGGTGGGTGCGGGTGAGGGATGGGCGACGTGCCATACGAAAAATCAACCCCTGGGATTCGGCTGCTGCCGTAAGCGACCGTTGCTGCCGAATCCACCCTCGGCCCGACACGGGGTCACCGTGCTGTGGGCCGACTCGGCCCACCGGATACTACTCGTACGCGCGTTTCATCACGCCTCCCGCCCTGGCACCGGCGTGCGCTCGGGCGTTCCGTTGAGGTGGGCCAATACCGCCAGGACACGGCGGTTCGCATCATCGGCAGGCACCAGATCCAGTTTCGTGAAGATATTGGCAATGTGTTTGGCCACCGCACCGTCGCTGACGGTGAGTCGGCCGGCGATGGCGGAGTTGGAACAGCCCTCGGCCATCAGCTCCAGCACCTCGCGCTCCCGCGGCGACAACCTCTGCAGCGGTCCCGAACCGGCCTGGCTCTCCAGCAGCTTGGCGATCACGTCCGGGTCCATGGCCGTACCACCGGCCGCAACACGGCGGATGGCATCGACGAACTGTTCGGCGTTGAACACCCGGTCCTTCAGCAGATACCCCACCCCTCCCGACCCGTCGGCCAGCAATTCCCGTGCGTAGAGCTGCTGGACGTGCTGCGAGAGGACGAGCACCGGAAGGCCGGGGATCACCCGGCGCGCCCGGAGCGCAGCCTGGAGGCCCTCGTCGGTCAGCGTCGGCGGCAGCCTGACGTCCACGACCGCCACGTCGGGACGCTCGGTGAGCAGTGCCTCCAAGAGCTCCGGCCCGGTCTCGACGGCTGCCGCGATGGTGAACCCGTGGGCCTCCAACAGCCTGATCAGTCCTTGTCGAAGGAGGTAGAGGTCCTCTGCGAGGACAACGCGCACGGTAGCTCCATGGTGATCGTCGTCGGTCCGCCCTGCGGGCTGCTCAGCGCGAGCGTTCCGTCGAAGGTACCCAACCTGCGCTCGATGCCGCGCAGCCCTGTCCCGCGTCCCGGCTGCGCACCACCGCAGCCGTCGTCGGTGACGATCACCCGCAGCAGCCCGGCACGGAAGAGGATGTCCACCCACACCTGCCGCGCGCCCGAGTGCTTGGCCGCGTTGGCCAGCAGCTCACTGACGCAGAAGTACGCCGCTGCCTCCACGGACGGCTCCGGCCTGGACGGCATCGCGACCGTCACCTCGGTCGGCTGCCGGCTGTCCAGCGCCAGGGCCCGCACCGCGTCGCCCAGCCCGCGTTCGGCCAGGACCGGCGGATGGATGCCCCTCACGAGATCGCGCAGCTCCTGGAGCGCTTTCGCCGAGGACTGCCTCGCCTCCGCCAGGAGCTCCCTCGCCGCGGCCTGGTCGGTCTCCAGCAGGTGCTCGATGGTCCCGAGCGTCATCCCGATCGCCACCAGCCGTGCCTGGGCGCCGTCATGGAGGTCGCGCTCGATCCGCCGGAGTTCCGCCGCCTGGCTTCCGACCGCGTCGGCCCTGGTCAGCGTCAGCTCCTCGACCCGCTGACGGAGCTGGGTCGCGGTGCCGCGATGCCCGACCGCGAGGAGCCGGCACGCCGTGTCGAGGTGCGCGCGAAGCCCGTACGGCATGAGGAGGAGCCCCACCGCGACGATCGAGGCACTGATCGTCAGCGAGATCATATACCCGAGGGGGTGTCCGGCCGGAACCGGGCCGTAGGTACGGGAGTCCACCGCCATGGAGAGCGCGAAGACCGGACCACCGATCACCAGCGCCGCCGCAGGGCCGATGAAGAAGAGGACGGAGAGCGGATTGAGGACCCACCAGACCGCGTCCGTCCTGGTCGCAGGGTCGCGCACCGTGCTGTGCACGAACCTCGCGACGCGAGCGGTCCGGGGGCTCCGGTGGTAGGAGAATCCTGTCCACCAGTAGCCCCGCTCGTCCCGTTCCAGCGCAGGCAGGGGCGCGTACCGCGCCGGAACGACGACGCCGTACCAGCGGTCGAGCTGGGTCCGGGTCCAGCCGGCGGACCGTCGCGCGCACCACTGCGCCGTGACAAGCCAGGCGAGGGCTCCCACGGCCAGGGCCACGACCAGGTAGACATCCGTCCCTTCGAGCCAGTTCGCCATCACCGCACCCGCGAGGCCGGCCACGAAGAACGGGCTCATGACGGCGAAGAAGGCGCCGGCCGTCGCTCCGGCTGCCCGCGCCGACGCCTGACCGCCCGTGCGGAGCCTGGCCAGCCACGCCCTTCCCACATCTGTGCCACCGAAAGGACTCGCGAAGGTCATGGCGCTGCTCCTGGGATCGACGTCCGGGGACGGGTTACCGACGCGATCAGTGTTGCGCGCCGGCACCTGGCGGCACATTGGCTGTGAGACCCGTTCTCGGGGTGGACCTAGCACCACCCCGTGACGCGGCTCCGCCGGAACCCGGCCCTGCCCGAACCAAGCCCGGCGCATTCTGCCGTGCCGCACCTGGGCATACGGGCCGGAAACGCAGAGAAGCCCCCTCCCGGCAAGGGGAGGGGGCTTCTCTCGAAGAATTGTTCGGCGGCGTCCTACTCTCCCACAGGGTCCCCCCTGCAGTACCATCGGCGCTACGAGGCTTAGCTTCCGGGTTCGGAATGTAACCGGGCGTTTCCCTCACGCTATGACCACCGAAAC
>NZ_BPRL01000100.1:0-27599 GCF_045862635.1 Kitasatospora sp. NE20-6 | reverse complement strand
TCGTCGCGATCCTCGACACCAACTGCGACCCCGACGAGGTCGACTACAAGATCCCGGGCAACGACGACGCGATCCGCTCCGTCACCCTGCTGACCCGCGTGATCGCCGACGCCGTCGCGGAGGGCCTCAAGGCCCGTGCCGGTGTCGCCAAGGGCGACACCAAGGCCGACCCGGGTGCCGACCAGCCGCTGGCCGACTGGGAGAAGGACATCCTCGAGGGCCAGAAGGCCGACGAGGCTCCCGCTGCCGACGCTGCTGCCGAGGCCCCCGCCGAGGCTCCGGCCGACGAGGCCCCCGCTGCCGAGGTCGAGGCCCCGGCCGCTGAGGCTCCGGCCGCCGAGGTCGAGGCTCCGGCCGCCGAGGCCGAGCAGGCCTGACGTACCAAGGGTGAGGGGCACCCGCCGGGTACGACACCGGTAGGTGCCCCTCTCTCCCGTGCCGGGGCCGAACCATCAGCCCCGGCGCCACCCCACGCAGACACGCGAGACGTGAGAAGAGATCACACCATGGCGAACTTCACCGCCGCGGACGTCAAGAAGCTCCGTGAGCTCACCGGCGCCGGCATGATGGACTGCAAGAAGGCCCTGGACGAGGCCGAGGGCGATGTCCAGAAGGCCCAGGAGCTGCTCCGCATCAAGGGCCAGAAGGGTGTTGCCAAGCGCGAGGGCCGCGACGCCTCCAACGGCGCCCTGACCGTCGTCCTTGAGGGCGGCAACTCCGGTGTCCTGGTCGAGCTGAACTGCGAGACGGACTTCGTCGCCAAGGGTGACAAGTTCGTCGTCGTCGCCGACGCGATCGCCAAGCACGTCGCCGCGGCCGCGCCGGCGGACCTCGAGGCCGCCCTGGCGTCCGAGATCGAGCCCGGCAAGACCGTCCAGCAGTTCGTGGACGAGGCCAACGCCAACCTGGGTGAGAAGATCGTCTTCAAGCGCTTCGCCCAGTTCGCCGGTGACGGTTTCGTCGCCGCCTACATGCACCGCACCTCTCCGGACCTGCCGCCGCAGGTCGGCGTCCTGGTCGAGCTCGACAAGGAGAACGCCGAGGTCGCGAAGGACGTCGCGCAGCACATCGCCGCGTTCGCACCGAAGTACCTCTCCCGCGAGGAGATCCCGGCCGACGACATCGAGAACGAGCGTCGCGTCGCCGAGGCCACCGCGCGCGAGGAGGGCAAGCCCGAGGCTGCGCTCCCGCGGATCGTCGAGGGCCGCGTGACCGGCTTCGTCAAGGAGAACGCCGTGCTGGAGCAGGCGTTCGCCAAGGACAGCAAGAAGACCGTCGCCAAGGTTCTCGAGGAGAACGGCGTCTCCCTCAAGCGCTTCGTCCGCTTCCGCGTCGGCGCCTGAGACCCGTTCCCCGTCGCTTCCGGCCTAAGGTAGGAAGCGCCGCGCGTCGCAGACGCGGCAGGAACGCGCCGAGCGGGCTCTCCAGCACCCCACGGGGGGCGCGTCGGCACCATGAACGACGAGGAGGCCATTGCCGTGCAGGACACCGTACCGGTTCCCGCGGCAGTGGCCTCCTCGCGCGTACGCACAGGGTCGGGCACCGTACCCCCGGCGCTGTGAGCAGCACATGCAGCCCTGCGAGCCCGCAGGTGGAGAAGGAGAAGGCCATGCAGGAGACGCTGGAGACCGGCCGGGACACGCAGGAGGGTACGCGCCGCCGGGTGCTGCTGAAACTGTCGGGTGAGGCCTTCGCCGGCGGCGGCGGCCTGGGCGTGGACCCGGACGTGGTGCACAAGATCGCCCGTGAGATCGCCACCGTGGTCCGCTCCGGCACCGAGGTCGCCGTGGTGATCGGCGGCGGCAACTTCTTCCGCGGGGCGGAGCTGCAGGTCCGCGGGATGGACCGGGCCCGCTCCGACTACATGGGCATGCTCGGCACGGTGATGAACTGCCTGGCGCTGCAGGACTTCCTGATCAAGGAAGGCATCGAGACCCGGGTGCAGACCGCCATCACGATGGGCCAGGTCGCGGAGCCGTACCTGCCGCTGCGTGCGGTGCGGCACCTGGAGAAGGGCCGCGTCGTGATCTTCGGTGCGGGAATGGGCATGCCCTACTTCTCCACCGACACGACGGCGGTGCAGCGTGCGCTGGAGGTCCACGCCGAGGTCCTGCTGATGGGCAAGAACGGCGTCGACGGCGTCTACGACGCGGACCCGCGCACCAACCCGGCGGCAGTCCGGTTCGACTCGCTGGACTACACCGAGGTGATCTCCCGCGACCTCAAGGTGGCGGACCTGACCGCTATCACCCTGTGCAAGGACAACGCCCTGCCGATCCTGGTCTTCGAGCTGCTGGCCGAGGGCAATATCGCCCGGGCCGTGAATGGTGAGAAGATCGGCACACTCATCAGCCAGGACTCGGCCCGGCCCTGAGCAGCAATCAGCCGTCCGGGGCACCGGTACGGGACTACAGCAGATGAACCGGACAGGGAGCAGACAGTGATCGAAGAGACCCTCCTCGAGGCCGAGGAGAAGATGGAGAAGGCCGTCGCGGTCGCCAAGGACGACTTCGCCGCGATCCGTACCGGCCGTGCCCACCCGGCGATGTTCAACAAGATCGTGGCCGAGTACTACGGTGCCCTGACGCCGATCAACCAGCTCGCCTCGTTCTCCGTGCCGGAGCCCCGCATGGCGGTGATCACGCCGTTCGACAAGAGCGCGCTGCGGAACATCGAGATCGCCATCCGCGACTCCGACCTGGGCGTGAACCCGTCGAACGACGGTTCCCTCATCCGCGTCGTCTTCCCGCAGCTGACGGAGGAGCGCCGCAAGGAGTACATCAAGGTCGCGCGCGGCAAGGGCGAGGACGCCAAGGTCTCGATCCGCTCGGTGCGCCGCAAGGCCAAGGACGCCATCGACAAGCTCGTGAAGGACGGCGAGATCGGCGAGGACGACGGCCGCCGCGGCGAGAAGGAGCTCGACGACACGACGGCCCGTTACGTGGCCCAGGTCGACGAGCTGCTGAAGCACAAGGAAGCCGAGCTCCTCGAAGTCTGACGAACGACGCCCCGGACGTCCGCGCCACCGTGCACGGCCGACGGGGTCGATCTTGAAACGCTTGCCATCGAATTCTCTGCTGCGGGTGGCCCCCGCGTCGCCGGCACGGTGCGGCGCCGGTCGATCCGGCACCGAACGGGTCACTCGCAGCAGCCTGTGGTGTACCGAAGGGGCATCGCGGCACAGAATCGGACCATGCCCCGCGCCCAGGAGACACCCGTGGCCCCACCCGACCAGCAGCCCCGCAAGCAGCGCGGCGGCCGCAACCTTCCGGCCGCGATAGGCGTGGGGGTGGGGCTCGGGGCGGTGATCGTGGCCTCCCTGTTCGTGGTCAAGGTCCTCTTCCTGGTGGTCGTGATCGCTGCGGTGGCCGTCGGCGTGTGGGAGCTGAACTCCCGGCTGGCGGAGACCAAGGGCGTGCACGTGCCGCTGGCGCCGCTCGCCGCCGGTGCGGTGGCGATGCCGCTGGTCGGCTACCTGGCGGGTGCCGGATGGTCGGCGGCGGTGCTGGCGCTGACCGGGCTGGCCGTTCTCGTCCAGCGGATGAGCCGGCCGCCGGAGGACTACCTGCGGGACATAACGGCCGGGATCTTCACGGCGTTCTACGTGCCGTTCCTGGCGACCTTCGTGGCGCTCATGCTGGCCGCGGACGACGGTTCCTGGCGGATCCTGCTCTTCCTCGTCGTCACCATCTGCAGCGACACCGGCGCCTACGCGGTGGGCTACAAGTTCGGCCGCAACAAGCTGGCTCCCGCGATCAGCCCCGGCAAGACCCGTGAGGGCCTGGCGGGCGGCATCGCGTTCTCGATGGTCGCCGGCGCGCTGCTGATGGAGTTCGTCATCGACGACGGGGCCTGGTGGCAGGGCCTGATCCTCGGGGCGTGCGCGGCGGTCACGGCGACGCTGGGCGACCTCGCGGAGTCGATGATCAAGCGGGACATGGGCATCAAGGACATGGGCACGCTGCTGCCGGGCCACGGCGGCATCATGGACCGGCTGGACTCCCTGCTGCCGACCGCGCCCGTGGTCTGGCTGCTGCTGACGGCCTTCGTGGGCGGCTGACCCGCCTTCCGGCCGTGACGAAGGCCCCGGACGCCTGGCGTCCGGGGCCTTCGCGCATCTGCGACACTGGGTGGACCATGCCTAAGCCCGGAGAACTCACCTTCGTCGCGCCGCGCGGCGCCAAGCCCCCGCGACACCTTGCCGACCTCAGCCCCGCCGAGCGCAAGGAGGCCGTCGCCGAGCTGGGCGAGCAGCCGTTCCGCGCCAAGCAGCTGTCCAACCACTACTTCGGGCGGCTGTCGAGCGACCCGGAGACCTGGACGGACATTCCGGCGGCGAGCCGCGGGAAGCTGACCGAGGGCCTGCTGCCCGACCTGATGTCGGTCGTCCGGCACGTCTCGTGCGACGACGACGCCACCCGCAAGACGCTGTGGAAGCTCTTCGACGGCACGCTGGTCGAGTCGGTGCTCATGCGGTACCCGGACCGCGTGACGATGTGCATCAGCTCGCAGGCCGGCTGCGGCATGAACTGCCCGTTCTGCGCGACCGGCCAGGCGGGGCTGACCCGCAACCTGTCGACCGCGGAGATCGTGGAGCAGATCGCGGCAGGGATGCGCGACCTGAAGAGCGGTGCCGTCGCCGGGGGCGAGGCACGGCTGTCCAACGTGGTCTTCATGGGCATGGGTGAGCCGCTCGCCAACTACAACCGGGTGCTCGCCTCGATCCGGCGTCTGACGGACCCCGCGCCCGACGGCTTCGGCCTGTCGCAGCGCGGCATCACCGTGTCGACGGTCGGCCTCGTGCCGGCGATGCACCGGCTGGCGGACGAGGGGCTCAGCTGCCGTCTGGCGCTGTCGCTGCACGCGCCCGACGACGAGCTGCGCGACGAGCTGGTGCCGGTGAACACCCGGTGGAAGGTCGACGAGGTGCTGGACGCCGCGTGGAACTACGCGGAGAAGTCCGGCCGGCGGATCTCCATCGAGTACGCCCTGATCAAGGACATCAACGACCAGGCCTGGCGTGCCGACCTGCTCGGCCGTCTGATCAAGAACCACCGGGTGCACGTGAACCTGATCCCGCTGAACCCGACGCCGGGTTCGAAGTGGACGGCCTCGCGGCCCGAGGACGAGCGGGAGTTCGTCCGTCGGCTCCAGGCGCACGGTGTGCCGACGACCGTCCGTGACACCCGCGGGCAGGAGATCGACGGCGCCTGCGGCCAGCTCGCCGCGGCCGGCTGACCGCACCGCTGCGACACGCGCACAGGGCCGACCCCCTCAGGGGGGCCGGCCCTGTACGCGTCTCAGGCGAGTGCGGCGACGCCCAGCAGCGCGGTCAGCGCGCCGGTGCAGAGCAGGACGGCGCAGGCCGCCGCCACGCGCATCGCGGCGGCGCGCCGCAGGATCCCCGGTGCGGCGCCGAGCCGGACGAGCGCTTCGGTGCCGGGCAGGCGGGACGCCCGGATCTCCGCGGTGCGGGCGGCCGCGGCCCCGGCCGCGCAGCCGCCGACCAGGACGGCCCCGGCGACCGCCGGCAGGCCGGGGCCGTGCCCCTCGGCGAGGGCGGCGGCCAGGACGGCGACGGCGAGGGACACGACGGCCGGCGTGCCGCCGAGCCGCCGGGCCTCGGCGGCCAGCGACCGTCCGGCGAGCAGCCGGACCGTCCCGGGCCGGTGCACGGCGAGGAGCCGCCCGGCGAGGCCCATGAGCGGCGCGGTGAGCAGGAGCAGCCCGAGCGCGGTGATGGCCCATCCGGTCAGGGCGGCGGTGCCGACCGGTCCGAGGTGGGCGGGCAGGAGGACGGGGCGGCCGTCCTGTTCGGCGCCGGGGCGCAGCCCGTACAGCTCCAGGGCGGTGCCGACCAGGACGAACCCGACCGGCACCGCGATGCGGACGGTGTGGAAGGCCCGGGCGGGGGGGTCCGTGTCCTGGCCGGGGAGCGCCTCGGGGAGCCGGACGGCCGCGGCGGCGGCGCAGCCCGCGGCGAGCGGGACGAGGGCGAGCAGGGTCACCGGGGCGGCGGCCGGCAGCGGGATGCCCATGCCGATGTCGGAGGCCAGCCGGGGGCCGGCGACGTCGTTGCGCAGGATCAGGAAGACCAGCAGGGCGAGCAGGCTGCCGAGGGCCGTGGTGGCGGCCGTCTCGACGGCGAGCAGCAGCCGGATGCGGCGCGGGCCGAAGCCGGCGGCGGTGAGTCCGGCGATCCGCTCGGGATGCCGGGCGGGGACGGCGCGGGAGGTGGCGGCGCAGAGCCAGCCGAGGGCGGCCAGTGCGGGCAGACACCACAGCAGCCGGGGGACGGAGGCGGCGGCAGGTTCGCCGAGTGCCCGGCCCAGTGCGCGCAGCAGCAGGGCGGCGGTGACCGCGGCGACGGCGGCGGCGGGCAGCAGGCGGGCGAGGTCGGCGGCCCGGTAGTTCCTGGCCAGTCGGAGATGGAACACGACGTCCTTTCAGCGCGCGGCCGAGACGGCCGTGGAGCCGGTCTCGGACGGTGCGGCGGGGGCGGCGGTGAGCAGGCCGTCGACCAGCGTGAGGGTGCGGTCGGCCTGGCCCGCGGGTTCCGGGTCGTGGGTGGCGAGCACCAGGGTGAGCCGGTGCGAGCGGGCGGCGCTGGCCAGTATCCGCAGGACCTGTTCGCGCTCCTCGCGGTGCAGCGGGGCGCCGGGGTCGTCGGCGAGGACGACCGGGGGCAGGGGGGCGAGGGCACGGGCGACGGCGATGCGCTGGCGCTGGTTCTGGCGGAGTTCCGCGGGACGCAGGGCGGCGCAGTCGGCGACGTCGAGGCGGTCGAGCCATTCGGCGGCGGCCGTGTACGCGGTCTTGCGGCCGGTGCCGGCGAGCAGCAGGGGCAGCGCGACGTTCTCCCGGGCCGTCAGCTCGGGCACCAGGTGGGGCTCGGAGCCGACGTGGCCGAAGTGCCGCAGGCGCAGGCGCTCGCGGCGGGCCGGGGTGAGGTCGTGGACGGGGGTGCCGTTGAACCAGAGCTCGCCCTCGTCGACGGGCAGCCGGGCGGAGAGGCAGCCGAGGAGGGTGCTCTTGCCGGAGCCGCGGGTGCCGGTGACGGCGAGCACCTCGCCCTCCCGGACGCCGAGCGAGACCCCGCGCAGGGCGGGGGTGCCGTGGTGGGACTTGACGATCCCTCGGGCCCACAGCACGTCGTTGTCGGGCGGGGCCGCTGACATGGAGATCCATCCTGGGGGCTCTGCGGATATGACAGTCGTCAGATTAGAACGAACAGGTCGCGGTGCGGTTGCGGCACACTGGCTCATCCAGGGACAAATCGCCGTCATTCCGGCACGTGGAACGGCCGGGATACGGCGATCGGCGGGGTGCGGGCGCCCGGTGCGCCGGGCCGGAGCCGTGAGCGGGCCGGGGGCGGCCGAGGTCCGGGTACGCCGAAGGGCGGTCCCGGGGTGAGGTCCGGGACCGCCCTTCGGCGGAGGGTGGGACGGAAGGTCAGATCTTGGCCCACGCATCGGTGAGGCTGACCCGCAGGATCTGCTCGATCTCGTCGAAGGTCGACTGGTCGGAGATCAGCGGCGGGGCCAGCTGCACGACCGGGTCGCCACGGTCGTCGGCGCGGCAGTACAGGCCGTTCTCGAAGAGGGCCTTCGAGAGGAAGCCGTAGAGGACGCGCTCGATCTCGTCGTCGTTGAACGACTCCTTCGTGGTCTTGTCCTTCACGAGCTCGATGCCGTAGAAGTACCCGTTGCCGCGGACGTCGCCGACGATCGGCAGGTCGCGCAGCTTGTCGAGGGTGCCCAGGAACTTCGACTCGTTGTCGAGCACGTGCTGGTTGAGGCCCTCGCGCTCGAAGATGTCGAGGTTGGCCAGCGCCACGGCGGAGGAGACCGGGTGGCCGCCGAAGGTGTAGCCGTGGAGGAAGGTGTTGTCGCCCTTGTAGAACGGCTCGGCGATGCGGTCCGAGATCATGGTGGCGCCGATCGGGGAGTAGCCCGAGGTCATGCCCTTGGCGCAGGTGATCATGTCGGGCTGGTAGCCGAACTTGTCGGCGCCGAACATGGTGCCGAGGCGGCCGAAGGCGCAGATGACCTCGTCCGAGACGAGCAGCACGTCGTGGCGGTCGCAGATCTCGCGCAGGCGCTGGAAGTACCCGGGCGGCGGCGGGAAGCAGCCGCCGGCGTTCTGCACCGGCTCGACGAAGACGGCGGCGACGGTGTCCGCACCCTCGAAGAGGATGGCCTGCTCGACCTGGTCGGCGCACCAGCGGCCGTACGCCTCGGGGTCGACGGTGCCGTCCGGGCCCGCGAGGTACTCGGGGGCGCGGTAGATGTTGGTGTTGGGGGCCTTGTGGGTGCCGGGCACCAGCGGCTCGAACGGGGCCTTGAGGCCCGGCAGGCCGGTGATCGACAGCGCGCCCTGCGGGGTGCCGTGGTAGGCGACCGCGCGGGAGATGACCTTGTACTTGGTGGGCTTGCCGATCAGCTTGAAGTACTGCTTGGCGAGCTTCCACGCGGTCTCGACGGCCTCGCCGCCACCGGTGGAGAAGAAGACCTTGTTGAGGTCGCCGGGGGCGTAGTGCGCCAGGCGCTCGGCGAGCTCGACCGCCTTGGGGTGGGCGTAGCTCCACACCGGGAAGAAGGCGAGCTCCTTGGCCTGCTTGGCCGCGGCTTCCGCGAGCTCCTCGCGGCCGTGGCCGGCCTGCACCACGAAGAGGCCGGCGAGGCCGTCGAGGTACTTGCGGCCCTTGTCGTCCCAGACGTAGGTGCCCTGGCCGCGCACGATGGTCGGCACGGGGGAGTTCTCGTACGACGACATGCGGGTGAAGTGCATCCACAGGTGGTCGTAGGCGGTCTTGGAAAGGTCCTTCTGCGCCGGGTCGGCTGTCATCTGGTGCCCCAGGTGTAGGTCTGTTTCCGGAGCTTCAGATAAACGAAGCTCTCGGTGCTCCGCACGCCGGGAAGCGCGCGGATGCGCTTGTTGATCATTTCGAGCAGGTGCTCGTCGTCCTCGCACACCAGCTCCGCCAGGAGGTCGAAGGAGCCTGCGGTGCAGACCACGTAGTCGACCTCGTCGAGGGCGGCCAGGGCGTCGGCGACCGGCTCGATGTCGCCCTCGACCCGGATGCCCACCATGGCCTGGCGGGTGAACCCGACGGTGAGGGGATCGGTGACGGCGACGATCTGCATCACGCCCTGGTCGAGCAGCTTCTGGACGCGCTGCCGTACGGCTGCCTCGGACAGGCCCACGGCCTTGCCGATGGCGGCGTACGGGCGGCGCCCGTCCTCCTGGAGCTGTTCGATGATCGCCTTGGAGGCGGAGTCGAGGGGAACGCTGGCGTTCCGGTCGCGGTTGGCCACGTCGCCACTGTGCACGATCGCGGTCGGGGGCGCAACCCGAGGTGCTGCTGATTTCGTCGCGGTTTCCAAAATTGCATGCGGATTACGTCGTGTCTGAGCGGGCGACCTGTCGATAAGGTCGGTGCCCGGGTAGTCTTGGCGACGTACACGTGCAGGCCTGCGCACCCCGGGCGGACCACGGCCGCAGATGCCCGGCGCGCCGTCCGCCGGAGGTACCCTGGCGCCGGATTCCCTGCAACGGCGCAGGCCCAGACCGAGGAGAGACCCGTGAGCGAGCTTCGTACGCTGCGCAACCACATCAACGGCGAGTTCGTCGACGCGGCCGACGGCCGCACGCTCGACGTGACCGACCCGACGACCGGCGAGGTGTACGCGACCTCCCCGCTGTCCGGTGCCGCGGACGTCGACGCCGCGATGGCCGCCGCCGCCGAGGCCTTCCCGGTCTGGCGCGACGCGACCCCCTCCGTCCGGCAGAGGCTGCTGCTGAAGATCGCCGACGCGGTCGAGGCCCGCGCCGACGAGATCGTGGACGCCGAGGTGCGCAACACCGGCAAGCCGCGCGGGCTGACCCTCTCCGAGGAGATCGGCCCGATGGTCGACCAGCTCCGCTTCTTCGCCGGCGCCGCCCGCCTGCTGGAGGGCAAGGCCGCGGGCGAGTACATGGACGGCATGACCTCGATCGTGCGCCGCGAGCCGGTCGGCGTCTGTGCGCAGGTCGCCCCGTGGAACTACCCGATGATGATGGCGGTGTGGAAGTTCGCCCCGGCCATCGCCGCGGGCAACACCGTCGTGCTCAAGCCCTCCGACACCACCCCGGCCTCCACCGTGCTGCTCGCCGGGATCATCGGCGACATCCTGAAGGACATGGGGCTGCCGGCCGGCGTGTTCAACGTGATCTGCGGCGACCGCGAGACGGGCCGGCTGATGGTCGAGCACACCACCCCGGCGATGGCCTCGATCACCGGCTCCGTGCGGGCGGGCATCCAGGTCGCGGAGTCCGCGGCGAAGGACGTCAAGCGCGTCCACCTGGAGCTCGGCGGCAAGGCCCCGGTCGTGGTCTTCGAGGACGCCGACATCGACGAGGCCGTCGAGGGCATCTCGGTGGCGGGCTTCTTCAACGCCGGCCAGGACTGCACCGCCGCCACCCGCGTGCTGGTGCACGAGTCGATCCACGACGCGTTCGTGGCCGCGCTCGCCAAGGCCGCCGCCGACACGAAGACCGGCGGTGTCGACGACGAGGACGTGCTCTACGGCCCGCTCAACAACGCGAACCAGCTGAAGCAGGTCGTCGGCTTCGTCGACCGCCTCCCGGCGCACGCCAAGGTCGAGGCCGGCGGCCACCGGGTCGGCGAGGTCGGCTACTTCTACGCGCCGACCGTCGTCTCCGGCCTGAACCAGGACGACGAGATCATCCAGAACGAGGTCTTCGGCCCGGTCATCACCGTGCAGAAGTTCACCGACGAGGACCAGGCGGTCTCCTACGCCAACGGCGTCGAGTACGCGCTGGCCTCCTCGGTCTGGACGAAGGACCACGCCCGCGCCATGCGGATGTCGCGCCGTCTGGACTTCGGCTGCGTGTGGATCAACACGCACATCCCGCTGGTCGCCGAGATGCCGCACGGCGGCTTCAAGAAGTCCGGCTACGGCAAGGACCTCTCCTCGTACGGCTTCGAGGACTACACCCGCGTCAAGCACGTCATGACCGCGATCTGACGTCCCCGCAGGAACGACCGGAACGGCCGTACGGCGCTCGCCGCACGGCCGTTCCGGCGTCGCGGGCCAGGGTCCGCGGCGGCCCGCCGCGGGCCCCCGGCTTGGCAGGGTGTCACGACGACGCGCGGATGGCGTGACAGGGTGGAACTGCCCCCGGGCCGGGGTTCTCAATACGCTGGCGGCATGAGCATCCCCACCGCCGACTCAGCCGTCGGGCAGGCCGTCAAGGCAGCCGACCGCGCGCACGTCTTCCACTCGTGGTCCGCCCAGGCGCTGATCGACCCCCTCGCGGTGGCCGGTGCCGAGGGCTCCTACTTCTGGGACCACGACGGCAACCGCTACCTCGACTTCTCGTCGCAGCTGGTGAACACCAACATCGGCCACCAGCACCCGAAGGTGGTCGCCGCGATCCAGGAGCAGGCGGCGAAGCTCTGCACCATCGCGCC
Source organism: Kitasatospora sp. NE20-6 (assembly GCF_045862635.1). Taxonomy (NCBI): domain Bacteria; kingdom Bacillati; phylum Actinomycetota; class Actinomycetes; order Kitasatosporales; family Streptomycetaceae; genus Kitasatospora; species Kitasatospora sp. NE20-6. Next base: position 16,123 of record NZ_BPRL01000100.1, on the reverse strand, counting down.
GGGCTTCGCGGTCGAGCCGCGCAGCGAGGCGGCGCGGCTGATCGCCGAGCGCACCCCGGGCGACCTCGACAAGATCTTCTTCACCAACGGCGGCGCCGAGGCCAACGAGAACGCCATCCGCATGGCGCGGCTGCACACGGGCCGGCAGAAGGTGCTCTCCACCTACCGCTCGTACCACGGCGCCACCGCCAACGCGATCGCGCTGACCGGCGACCCCCGTCGCTGGGCCAACGAGACGGGCGTCTCCGGCATCGTGCACTTCTGGGGCCCGTACGCCTACCGCTCGAACTTCCACGCCGAGAACGAGGCGCAGGAGGGCGAGCGGGCGCTGGCGCACCTGGAGCAGGTCATCGCCTTCGAGGGCCCGGGCACGGTCGCCGCGATCATCCTGGAGACGGTGGTCGGCACCGCGGGCGTCCTCGTGCCGCCGCCGGGCTACCTGGCCGGTGTCCGGGAGATCTGCGACCGCTACGGGATCGTGTTCATCCTGGACGAGGTCATGGCCGGCTTCGGCCGCACCGGTGCGTGGTTCGCCGCCGACAACTGGGGCATCACCCCCGACCTCCTCACCTTCGCCAAGGGCGTCAACTCCGGCTACGTGCCGCTGGGCGGCGTGGCCATCTCCGCCGAGATCGCCGCGACCTTCGCCGAGCGCCCCTTCCCCGGCGGCCTCACCTACTCCGGCCACCCGCTGGCCTGCGCGTCGGCCGTCGCCACCCTCACCGCGATGGAGGAGGAGGGCATCGTCGAGAACGCCCGGCACATCGGCGAGACGGTGCTCGGCCCCGGTCTGCGCGAGCTGGCGGAGCGTCACCCGTCGATCGGCGAGGTCCGCGGACTGGGCGTGTTCTGGGCGCTCGACCTGGTGAAGGACCGGGCCACCCGCGAGCCGCTCGTGCCGTACAACGCGGCGGGCGCCGCCAACGCGCCGATGGCCGAGCTGGCCGCGGCCTGCAAGCAGCGCGGGCTGTGGCCGTTCGTCAACATGAACCGCTTCCACGTGGTGCCGCCGTGCACCGTCACGGAGGAGGAGGCCAAGGCGGGCCTCGCCGTGCTCGACGAGGTGCTGACCCTCACGGACGCGCACACGGTCTGACGCGCGGTCCGGCGCGCGGTTCACCGCGCGGTCCGGCGTACAGGGGAAGGAGCGGTCCCGGGCACGGCCCGGGGCCGCTCCTCCGTGTGCGCGGGCGGTGGGGGCGGGGGCCCGGGAGTCGTGATCAGTACGATGATGTGCTGATTTACGCGAACCGGAGGGTACCGATCATGGGGGAACAAGGCTTTCGGGTACAGCCCGAAGCACTCAAGGCCTACGAGGCCGTCATCCGCGACCAGGCCGAGCAGATCGCGCGGATCCGCTCGCGCCTGGCGTCCGTCCGGCTGGCGTCCACCGACTTCGGCAAGCTCCCCGGCTCCCAGGACCTCTTCGGGGCCTACCAGGAGCACGCCGACGCCGAGCAGCAGAACTTCGCCGACCTGCAGGACATCCTGCTCGACACCGCGGACGGCCTGAGGTTCTCCGCGGAGAACTACGAGGAGCACGACGCCGCCGTCGCCGACGGGTACGGAGGCGCCCGGTGACCACACCCACCCTGTCGTTCACCGGCGCGGCCGACACCTACAGGTGGACCCGCGACCGGGTGCAGACCGCCCTCGCCCCGCTGCCCGACCTGCAGAACCCGGTCAGCGACGGCCTCGACGCCGGTCTCGACGACCTCGTCCGCATGGCCCTCGACGCGACCGGCCTGATGGACCGACTGGAGGAGGTCACCGGCGACCTCGCCGCCCTGACCGCCGCCGCCCAGGAGTGGCAGGAGCAGGCCAGGGCCATGCACGACGTCGCCGACACCCTCCGGGCCGGCGGCGCCGACCTCGCCGGCCGGTGGGAGGGCGAGGCGTCCGGCGCCTTCGGCCGCCACATGGGCGAGGTCGTGCAGGCGATCGACGACACCGCCGCCGACATGGACCAGGTCGCGCAGATCATCAGCCAGGCCGCGGCCGAGTGCAGGCTCGCCGAGGAACTCGTCGTCGAGATCATCCGCGAGGCGATCGAGGCACTGATCATCTCCCTCGCCGTCATGGTCGTCGTCGACATCGTCACCCTGGGCGCCGCGACCATCGTCAACGCGCTCGTCGCCGAGGCCGAGATCGCCGTCTTCGTCGCCCGGGTCGGCCGGGTCTCCGTCAAGCTCGAAAAGGCCCTGAAGCGGCTCTTCGACGCGGTGAAGGAGATCGAGACCGCCGGCAAGAGCCTCGGCAACCTGAAGAAGGGCTGGAAGGCGGCCAAGGCCGTCCGCAAGATCGGCGGCCGCGGCAACCGCTGGGAGAGCGGCATGAACGCGCTGCGCAACCCCACCGTGGAGAACATCGGCGAGTACGCCGCGGCCAAGGGCGTCCAACAGGTCTTCGGCGCCGTCAAGGGCGGCCTCAAGGGCGGGCTCGGCGCGGTCACCGGGGCCGGTGACTTCGCCGGGGCCGTCACCGGCCACCTCGGCGACGACACCGTGGTCGACGGCCTCGCGGGACGGCTCGACGGCACCTACGAGCAGGACCCGTACCGCGTGCCGGCGAACCGCATCGAGGAGGCCTTCGGATGACCACCCCCCAGGGCGCCCCGCAGCACGCCTTCCCGCCGCACGCCTTCCCGCAGCACGGCGCCCCCGGGTACGAGTCTCCCGGGTACGCGCCCCCCGGCCGCCCGGTGCCGGTGTACTCCTCGGTGCGCCACGCCGTCGGGTCCGCCACCGACTCCTTCGTGCCGCTGGTCGCCCCCCTGGTACCGCCGGGCGAGCGGCTGCTCGGCGTCGTCGACCTCGAACTCTCCGACCTGATCCGGCGGGTGCCGCGGCGTCACCGGCCGCGGAAGGACGGCGCCCTCCGGGCGCTGTTCCTCCTGCTGGACCTCGTCGGCGTGGTCGTCGAGCTCCTGGAGGAGGCCGTCTTCGGCCTCGCCCGGACGCTCCGGCGCCTCGTCCGCGGGCGCGGGCTGAGCGGCGGCTGGCAGAGCCAGGCGGGACGCTTCGCGATCGCCGTGCTGACCGGCACCGAGGCCACGCCCGCCTTCGACAACCACGACCTGCTCATGGTCGTCACCGACCGCCGCGTCCTGCTGGCGGCCGAGGGCCGGGGACAGCGGATCGTGCAGCTCGGCGAGGTCCCCCGCGAGCAGCTGCGGCGCATCGAGCTGCGCCTCACCGCGGTCTCCGGGCGCGCCGACGCGCACTTCGCCGACGGCTCCCGGGCCGCCCTGGAGGTCCGTGCGCGCGACGCCGCCGCGCTGGAGGCGCTCGGCCGCGGCGCCGTACCCCCGCCCGCCGACCGCTGACCGCCCGCCGACCGCCGCGGACGCGGTGCGCCGCCGGCACCCGGACGGGTGTCAGCGGCGCACCGCGTCCAGCGCCAGCAGTGCCACGTGCAGCGACAGGCAGGACTCCACCTGGTCGAGGTCCACGCCGAGGATCCGCTCCACCTTGTGCAGCCGGTCGTAGAACGACGGCCGCGACAGGTGCGCCGCGTCCGCCGCCGCCGACTTGTTGCGCCCCTGCTCCAGGTAGATCCGCAGCATCCGCACCAGCTGCCCGCCGTGCTCGGCGTCGTACGCCAGCAGCGGGCCCAGCTCCCGCTCCACGTACGTCTGCAGCCGCTCGTCGTCGCGCAGCAGGTGCAGCAGGCCGCGCAGCCGGACGTCCGGCAGCCGGTAGTACGCGGCGGCCCGCCCGCCCGGCGCGTCGTGCAGCGCCGCGTCGGCGACCTGCGTCGCCTCCAGCAGGGTGCGCCGGGCGTCCCGTACCGAGCCGACCGACGAGCCGACCGCGATCACCGGCTCCGCGGCGGCCGCGCCCGCGTCCCGGGCACTGTCCGCGACGAGCCTGCGCAGGGCCGCCGCGAACCCCTCCAGCGCACCGTGCTCGTCCTGCTGCGAGCCCAGGGCGATCAGCACGCCCACGCCCTCGTCGTCGAGCGCGCCGACCAGGGCCGACAGCCGGCTCACCCGGACCGCCGTCGCCGCGAGCTCGGTGAAGTCCCGGAGCCGGGCCTGGGCCTCCAGCGCGGCCGGCACCGGTCCGCGGCGGCGGCGCAGCACCACGCCGACCAGCCGGCGGTTCTCCAGCGGAACACCCAGCGCCTGGGCGCGCAGGGCGACCTCGCTGACCGTCAGGGCGTGCGTGAGGATGCCCGACAGCAGGGTGCGGTGGGTCTGCCGCTCCAGGCTCTCGCGGTCGCGGACCACCAGCCGGTTGAGCGCCAGCGTGGCCGCGCCGCGCTCCAGCATCATCGCGTGCGGGTGCGGCACGCCCTCCGGGAGCGGGCCCGGGGCGCCGATCAGCACGAGGCGGCCCCAGTCCTGCCCGCGGGCGCCGACCGCGGTGACCAGCCAGCCGCTGCGCGGGTCGTGGCCCGTGCGGCCGGCGGGCCGCACGCCGCGCGAGCGCGCCTCCCAGTCCTCCAGCAGCTCCGACTCGGTGCGTCCGGCGCTGTCGTGCGCCAGCACCTGGTGGGCGAGGTTCTCCAGGACGACCGGCGCGCCGGCCAGCTGGGCGACCTGCCGGACGACCTCGCCGGGCTCGGCGCCCTCCACGGCGAGCTCGTTGAAGACCTGGTGCACCGCCTCGGAGGTGCGCAGCTGCTCCAGCTGCGCGTTGACGACCAGGGCGTGCACGGCCTCGGTGACGGCGACGAAGCGCAGCTCGCGGCGGAGCGCGATCAGCGGCAGGCCGCGCTGCTCGGCGGCGTTCACGAGGGCGCGCGGCAGCGTGTCGAAGTAGCGGCGGCCGAACTCCACGACCAGGCCGGCCACGCCGACGTCGGCGAGCTCGTGGACGTACCGGGCGAGGCCCTCGCGCTGTTCGGGCAGGGCGATGCCGGTCGTGAGCACCAGTTCGCCGCCCTGGAGCACCCCGGCGACGTCCGGGAGCTCGCTCACGTGCACCCAGCGGACCGGGCGCTCCAGGTGGTCGGAGCCGGCGACGACCTGGGGCAGGCCGCGCCGCATCACGTCCAGGTCGAGTACCCGGGCGACGGTGGGGAGCATCGCGCGCCTCCAGCTGATCAAGGATGTCAGGGAAATCTTGCCTCGCCCCGGTGCCCGGCCACCCGCCGCGCGCCCTTGCACCCTGTAAGGCCCTTGTGGCCGGGCCTGTCGGAGTGGGCCTTGTCACCCGTCGGCCGGAGAAGGCATGGTCGGCGGGTCGGGTAGTAGCGAAATCCGGGGATCGGCAGCGGAATCCGTGGCGTAACCAGAAGGCAACAGCGGAATCCCTTGTGGAAGCAAACTGGGCCTGCCAGGATCGCGCAATCCCGGTGATCCCGTCTCGGATTCCTCCGTCTGCTACCGGCGACTCGACCAGTCGTACGTCCTGGCGCACGGGCCTTGCCGCTCCGCCGCGTCACCATGGGCGTGCAGCGCGCTCCCGCCGCCGTACGCGGAAGCCGAAACACCGGGCACATGGAGGAAGACCTGATGGACCTGACCAGCTTCGGCAGCGGAGCCCAGTACATCGCCGGACGGCCGGTGCGCGGGAGCGGCGACGAAACCTTCCAGGTCGTCAACCCGGCCGACGGCAGCACCGTCCAGGAGGTCGTGCTGGCCTCCACCGCGGACGTCGACGACGCCGTCGCGGCGGCCCGTGCGGCGCTGCCCGAGTGGTCCCGGGCCACGCCCGGCAGCCGCTCCGAGGCCCTGAACCGGCTGGCCGGCGTCCTCGCCGACCACGCCGAGGAGTTCGCGCACGTCGAGACCGCGCAGACCGGCAAGCCCATCAAGCTCTCCACCGAGTTCGACGTGCCCGGCACGATCGACAACACCGCCTTCTTCGCCGGGGCCGCCCGCCACCTGGAGGGCAAGGCCGCCGGCGAGTACTCCGCAGACCACACCTCGTACGTGCGCCGCGAGGCGATCGGCGTGGTCGGCTCGATCTCGCCGTGGAACTACCCGCTGCAGATGGCCGCCTGGAAGATCCTCCCGGCGATCGCGGCCGGCAACACCATCGTGCTCAAGCCCGCCGAACTCACCCCGCTGACCTCGCTGATGTTCGCCGCCGCGTGCACCGAGGCGGGCATCCCCGACGGCGTCGTCAACGTCGTCACCGGCGCGGGCCGCACCGCCGGCGAGCACCTGGTCTCCCACCCCGGCGTCGCCATGGTGTCGTTCACCGGCTCCACCCCGGTCGGCAAGCGCGTCGCCGAACTCGCCACCGCCACCGTCAAGCGCACCCACCTGGAGCTCGGCGGCAAGGCCCCGTTCGTCGTCTTCGACGACGCCGACCTGGAGGCCGCCGTGCACGGCGCGGTCGCCGCGTCGCTCATCAACAGCGGCCAGGACTGCACCGCCGCGACCCGCGCCTACGTGCAGCGTCCGCTCCTCGACGCCTTCGTCGCCGGTGTCGCCGACCTGTACGCCGCCGTCCGCGTCGGTGACCCGCGCAACCCGGGCACCGACCTGGGCCCGCTCGTGTCCTTCGCCCACCGCGACCGCGTCGCCGGCTTCGTCGACCGGGCCCGCCGCGACGGCGCCACCATCGTCACCGGCGGCACCACGGGCACCAAGGGCCACGACGGCACCGACCTCACCCGCGGCGCCTACCACCTGCCGACCCTCGTCACCGGCGCCGCCCAGCACAGCGAGGTCGTCCAGGGAGAGATCTTCGGCCCCGTCCTCGTCGTGCTGCCCTTCGACACCGACGAGGAGGGCCTGCGCCTCGCCAACGACACCCCCTACGGTCTCGCCGCCTCCGCCTGGACCCGCGACGTGCACCGCTCCCTGCGCGCCACCCGCGAGATCGCGGCGGGCTGCGTATGGATCAACGACCACATCCCGATCATCAGCGAGATGCCGCACGGCGGATACAAGTCGTCCGGCTACGGCAAGGACATGTCGCAGTACTCCCTCGACGAGTACACGCAGGTCAAGCATGTGATGTACGACACCACCGCGGTCGCCCGCAAGGACTGGCACCGCACGATCTTCGGGGACCGATAATTCCGTCCGTCCCCTGACCCACCACCCCCCAGGAGGGTGTGCCCGCATGCAGCTCCACGAGATCCCCGACGGCCTGCCGGAGCCGGTCCGCAAGGCCTGGGAACGCAGCCTGACCAGCGGCCGCGCCGCCCTCAGCCGCCGGACCCTGCTGCGCGCCGGCGCCCTCGCCGCCGGGGCGGGCACCCTCACCGCCTGCGGCATCCCGCCGGCGAGGAGCTCCGCGAACCTCTCGGACGACGCCTCCGCCAACGCCGCCAAGGACCTCTCCGACACCGACAAGGCGGTCAGCTTCTCCAACTGGCCGCTCTACATCGACGTCGACGAGAAGGACGAGCAGAAGCACGCCACCCTCGACGCCTTCACCGCCGCCACCGGCGTCAAGGTCCGCTACACCGAGGACGTCAACGACAACGTCGAGTTCTTCGGCAAGGTCAAGCCGCAGCTCGCGGCCGGCCAGGACACCGGCCGCGACCTCATGGTGCTGACCGACTGGATGGCCGCGCGCCTCATCCGCCTGGGCTGGGTGCAGAAGCTCGACCAGTCCCACATCACCGATGCCATCACCAACCTGGAAGCGCGCTTCCGCGCCCCCGACTGGGATCCGGGCCGCCTCTACTCGTACCCGTGGGCGGGCATCCAGGTCGTCGTCGCGTACAACAAGAAGGCCACCAAGGGGAAGGCCGTCACCAGCGTCTCCCAGCTGCTCGACGACCCCGAGCTCAAGGGCCGCGTCACCTTCCTCTCGGAGATGCGCGACACCGTCGGCATGACCCTCCTCGACATGGGCAAGGACCCGGGCACCTTCACCGCGGACGACTACGCGGCCGCCCTCGCCCGACTGCAGAAGGCCGTCGACTCCAAGCAGATCCGCAAGTTCACCGGCAACGACTACGGCCAGGAGCTCTCCTCCGGCGACATCGCGGCCTGCGTCGCCTGGGGCGGCGACCTCATCCAGCTGAAGGCCGACAACCCCGACATCGAGTTCGTCATCCCCGAGGCCGGCTACGTCGCCTCGACCGACAACCTGCTCATCCCGGCCAGGGCCCAGCACAAGCACAACGCCGAACGCCTCATCAACTTCTACTACCGGCCCGAGATAGCCGCCCAGCTCACCGCGGGCATCGGCTACGTCTCCCCGGTCACCGGCGCCCAGGCCGAGCTGGCCAAGCTCGACCCCGACGCCGCCGCCAACCCGCTCGTCATCCCCACCCCCGAGATGGCCGCCAAGGTCCACAACTTCCGGAGCCTCACCGAGGCCGAGGAGAGCGACTTCGAGGACAGGTTCTCCAAGCTGATCGGCGCCTGACCCCCGCACCCGACCGACCTCCTCGGACCGAAGGACCCCACGCCCATGACTGAGCAGACCGCCGGCACCGCGATCCCCGCGCCGACCCCCGCCGAGACTTCCGCACCCGCTCCCGCCAAGACCTCCGCGCAGACCCCCGCCGCGGGCGGCGGCGACGTCCGCCTCACCGGCATCGGCAAGACCTACGGCACCGCCACCGCCGTCCACCCCCTCGACCTGACCGTCCCCCAGGGCTCCTTCTTCGCCCTGCTCGGCGCGTCCGGCTGCGGCAAGACCACCACCCTGCGCATGATCGCCGGACTGGAGGAGCCCACCTCCGGCACCGTCGTCATCGGCGGCCAGGACGTCACCGCCCTGCCCCCCTACAAGCGGCCGGTCAACACCGTCTTCCAGAGCTACGCGCTCTTCCCGCACCTCGACATCTACGAGAACGTCGCCTTCGGCCTGCGCCGCCGCGGCAGGAAGGACGTCAAGAAGCAGGTCGAGGACATGCTCGAACTCGTCGAGCTCGGCCCGCTCGCCCGCCGCAAGCCCCACCAGCTCTCCGGCGGCCAGCAGCAGCGCGTCGCCGTCGCCCGCGCGCTCATCAACCACCCCCAGGTGCTCCTCCTCGACGAGCCCCTCGGCGCCCTCGACCTCAAGCTGCGCCGCCAGATGCAGCTCGAACTCAAGCGCATCCAGACCGAGGTCGGCATCACCTTCGTCCACGTCACCCACGACCAGGAGGAGGCCATGACCATGGCCGACACCATCGCGGTCATGAACGCCGGACGCATCGAACAGCTCGGCGCCCCCGCCGACCTCTACGAGAACCCCGCCACCACCTTCGTCGCCAACTTCCTCGGCCAGTCCAACCTCATCCCCGCCGAGGTCACCGGCGCCTCCGGCGACGACCTCCTGCTCACCGCCGGCAGCACCCGCCTCACCGTGCCCCGCGCCCGCTGCACCACCGACGCCACCCGGGTCCACCTCGGCGTGCGCCCCGAGAAGATCACCCTCACCCACGCGGACGCCGACGTCGCCGAGGGCCGCAACCGCCTCACCGGCACCGTCGTCGACTCCAGCTTCATCGGCGTCTCCACCCAGTACGTGGTGCGCACCGCCACCGGCCAGGACCTCGCCGTCTTCGAACAGAACATGGACCGCGACACCCGCGTCACCCCGGGCGCCACCGTCCTGCTGCACTGGAACCCGGCCCACTCCTTCGCCCTCGACGCCGCCCAGGCGATCGACGCCGGCACCGCGGAGGGGGACGCGTGACCACCACCGCCACCGAGGCGGCCGCCCCGCCCGCCGCCACCGAACCCCCTGCCGCGCCCGCCCGCACCCGCCGCCGGCTCACGCCGTACTGGCTGCTGCTGCCCGGCATCGCCTGGCTCGTGGTGTTCTTCGTCGTGCCGATGGTCTACCAGGCCTCGACCTCGCTGCAGACCGGCTCCCTCGAAGAGGGCTTCCGCGTCACCTGGCACGTCGCCACCTACTGGGACGCCCTCACCGAGTACAAGTGGCACTTCGTGCGCTCCTTCGCGTACGCGGCCAGCGCCACCGTGCTCTGCCTGGCGGTCGGCTACCCGCTCGCGTACACGATCGCCTTCAAGGCGAGCAAGCGCTGGCGCAGCGTCATCCTCATCCTGGTGATCGCGCCGTTCTTCACCAGCTTCCTCATCCGCACGCTCGCCTGGAAGACGATCCTCTCCGACGGCGGACCGGTCGTCGGCGCCCTCAACACCCTGCACGTCCTCGGTGCCACCGACGCCCTCGGCATCACCTCCGGGCACCGCGTCCTCGCCACCCCGCTCGCGGTGGTCTGCGGCCTGACGTACAACTTCCTGCCGTTCATGATCCTGCCGCTCTACACCTCGCTGGAGCGCATCGACCCGCGGCTGCACGAGGCCGCCGGCGACCTGTACGCCCGGCCGTTCACCACCTTCCGCACGGTGACCTTCCCGATCTCGCTGCCCGGTGTCGTCGCGGGCACCCTGCTCACCTTCATCCCCGCCTCCGGCGACTACATCAACGCCCAGCTCCTCGGCTCGCCCGCCGAGCAGATGGTCGGCAACGGAATCCAGAAGCAGTTCCTCAACGTGCTCGCCTACCCGACGGCGGCCGCGCTGAGCTTCATCCTGATGGCCCTGATCCTGGGCGTGGTGACGGTCTACATGCGCAAGGCCGGAACGGAGGACCTCGTCTGATGAACAGCGTCATCACCCGGCTCCGCCGGAACGTCGTCACCATCGCGGGCGTCCTCGCGCTCGCCTACCTCGTCCTGCCCAACCTCGTCGTGCTCGCCTTCTCGTTCAACAAGCCCGTCGGCAAGTTCAACTACGAGTGGGCGCAGTTCTCCACCGACGCCTGGACGGACCCCTGCGGGGTCGCCGACATGTGCGGCTCCCTCGCGCTCAGCCTGCAGCTCGCCCTCGCGGCGACGTTCGGCGCGACCGTCCTCGGCACCATGGTCGCCTTCGCGCTGGCCCGCCACCGCTTCCGCGGCCGCTCCGCCACCAGCGGGCTGATCTTCCTGCCGATGGCCATGCCCGAGGTCGTCATGGCGGCCTCCCTCGGCACCCTGTTCCTCAACATGCGGATCCCGTTCGGCTTCACGACGATCCTCATCGCGCACATCATGTTCTGCCTGAGCTTCGTCGTCACCGCCGTCAAGGCCCGCGTCATGAGCATGGACCCGCGCCTCGAACAGGCCGCCCAGGACCTCTACGCCACCCCGACCCAGACCTTCCTCCGCATCACCCTGCCGCTCGCCGCACCCGGCATCGCGGCCGGCGCGCTGCTCAGCTTCGCGCTGTCCTTCGACGACTTCATCATCACGCAGTTCAACTCCGGCCCCACCACGGTGACCTTCCCGATGTTCGTCTGGGGCGCCTCCCAGCGCGGCATCCCCGTGCAGGTCAACGTCATCGGCACCGCGATGTTCATCGCGGCCGTCGGCCTCACCGTCACCGGCCAGTGGATAGGCAACCGCAGGAAGGCCCGCGTCTGATGCCCCTCTACTCCACCTCCCCGTTCTACTGACCACCGCTCCGTCGATCCTCAGAAAGCGGCTGATACGGCATGGACTCCGCCCGTGCGCTCAGTGACGTCCGACCCACCCCGTTCTGGCTGGAGGACCCGGGCCGGCCGGAGGCGCTGCCCGCCCTCGTCGGCGACACCACCTGCGACCTCCTCGTCGTCGGCGGCGGCTACTCCGGCCTCTGGACGGCGCTCCTCGCCAAGGAGCGCGACCCCTCGCAGGACGTCGTCCTCGTCGAGGGCAACGAGGTGGGCTGGGCGGCCTCCGGGCGCAACGGCGGATTCTGTGCCGCCAGCCTCACCCACGGCTTCGGCAACGGCCTGCAGCGCTGGCCCGCCGAACTCGGCCGCCTCGAACAGCTCGGCCAGGCCAACCTCGACGCCATCGGGACCGCGCTCGACCGCTACGGCATCGACTGCGAGTGGGAGCGCACCGGCGAGATCGACGTCGCCACCGAACCCCACCAGCTCGAAGAGCTCCACGAGGTCGCCGAGGCCGTCACCCGCCACGGCCTCGACATCACCGTCCTCGACGCCGACGAGCTCCGCCGCGAGGTCGACTCGCCCACCTTCCTCGGCGGCATCTGGGACCGCGACGGCGTCGCCATGCTCCACCCCGCCAAACTCGCCTGGGGACTCAAGGAGGCCTGCCTCGCCCAGGGCGTCCGCATCCACGAACGCACCAAGGCCCTCACCCTCACCGAGTCCGGCCCCGGCATGGCCGTCCGCACCCCGTACGGCCGCGTCCTCGCGCACCGCGTCGCGCTGGGCACCAACGTCTTCCCGTCCCTCGTCAAGCGGGTCCGCCCGTACGTCGTCCCGGTGTACGACTACGCCCTCATGACCGAACCGCTGAACGACGCGCAGCTGGCCTCCATCGGCTGGCGCGGACGCCAGGGGCTCGGCGACAGCGCCAACCAGTTCCACTACTTCCGGCTCTCCGCCGACAACCGCATCCTCTGGGGCGGCTACGACGCCATCTACCACTACGGCGGCAAGGTGCGCGCCGAGCACGACCAGCGCCCCGACACCTTCCGCACCCTCGCCCGGCAGTTCTTCGACACCTTCCCCCAGCTCGACGGCCTGCGCTTCACCCACGCCTGGGGCGGCGCGATCGACACCTGCAGCCGCTTCTCCGCGTTCTTCGACACCGCCCACCGCGGCCGCGTCGCCTACGCCGTGGGCTTCACCGGCCTCGGCGTCGGCGCCACCCGCTTCGGCGCCGAGGTGATGCTCGACCTCCTCGCCGGCGAACGCACCGAACGCACCGGACTGGAGATGGTCCGCAGGAAGCCGATGCCCTTCCCGCCCGAGCCCGTCCGCTGGGCCGGCATCGAACTCACCCGCTGGTCCCTCGACCGCGCCGACCGCCGCGGCGGCCACCGCAACCTGTGGCTGCGCACCCTCGACCGCCTCGGCCTCGGCTTCGACAGCTGACAGCCGGCGCCTCCGCACCGCCGCACCGCCGCACCTCCGGGCCCCGGCCCGCTCCCGGCCCCCTGCCCCCGACCCCCGTCGGGGCAGAGGGCCGGAAGCGTGTAAGAACCGGCCCGCACCGCGCTCTCCTCCGCTGACCGACCGTCACCGGAGGAGAGACCGTGCCGCACCCCGACCCCGCCGCCGACTGGCTCGCCGCCGCCGCCCCCGACCCGCAGACCTGCCGCGACGCCTGGGCCCGCGGCGCCCCCGCCCTCCTCCCCGCCGGCCGCCTCTGGGACGTCCTCCTCGTACCCGAGGCCCTCGGCAGGCCCGCCCTCGCCCTGCTGGCGGCCGGGCCCGGCCCGGGGCCCGTGCTCGTCCGGCCCGAGGACGGCCGCCTCGGCTTCCTCGTCCCGCCCGGCACCTCCGCCGCCTGGACCGCCACCGGCATCCGCGCCGCCGGCGACGGCACCCTCGTCCCCGTGCCGCCGCCCACCGGGCCCGGCACCCGCGGCCCCGGCGTCCACTGGCTCGTCCCGCCCGACGGATCGGGCCGCCTCGTCGACCCGGCCCGGCTGGAACTCGCCCTCCACGAAGCCGCCGCCACCCTCGGAGGCACCCCGTGACCACCACCCGCCGTACCGGCGCCCGCCGTACCGACACCCGCGCACCCGGCCGCGGATGCCGCCGCACCCGGCGGCCGGTCCGCGCAAGACTGGACCCATGACCGCAAGCGCCCTCGCCGGGGACCACCTCTCGCTGCTGGAGACCGCGCAGCCGCTCTGCCTCCGCCACGCCCTCGCACTGGCCGGGCCCGACGCACTCGCCGCCCACGGCCTCCGCGCCACCCGGTCCACCGGCCTGGTCCTCGTCACCGCGGAGAACCCGCCGCTCGCCGACATCGCCACCGGCCTCGTCGAGCACCTCCGCGCCGCCGGCCACCGCGCCGGCATCGCGACCGGCACCCCGCGGCAGATCCAGCTCACCGGCACGCCCTGCCCGGTCGAGCTCCGCAAGGAGCCGCTGCGCCACCCCGTGCTGCTGCTCCCGGGGGTGCCCGTGCCCGTGGTCGCCCTGCCGGACGCCGCCGCCCTCACCGTCCTGCGGCTCTGCGACCGGGCCCTGCCCGAGGACCTCGCCGCGCTCCACGTCCTGGCGGGCCGGTTCCCCGAGGGGGAGCTCGTGGCACTCGCGCGCGCCTTCGACGAGGACTTCCAGCCGGGGGCGCTCGCCGACCGGCTGGAGGCGGCGGCGGAGCTCGTCCACCCGGACGCCGCAGCCCGTTCCGCCTGGGCCCACGCCTGGGCGCAGGACCTCCGGCTCGACCTGCTGGAGACGCAGGAGGCCGCCGACGGGCTCCACGACCCGTACCTGGAGGCGGTCGAAGCGGAGCAGTCCGACGACCTGTAAGGGTGAATCTCCGATCCCCGTCATGCTGCTCGTTGAGCGGGGCGGTCCGGGTCCGCAGACTGGATGTCGAGCGCGGGAGCCCCGTGATCCCGTCGCCCGGCCGAAGCCGGGCGGCGCCGCACGAAGGTCCCGGCGGCCCACACACCGCCCGGGACTCCGGAGGCAGACGACCTTGACCAAGCCCAGCCCGAACAAGCACGTCACGCACTGGATCGACGGCGGCCCGGTGGCCGCTTCGGGAGCCGCGCCGCGCCGCGGCGACATCTTCGACCCGGCGACCGGACAGGTCTCGGGCCACGTGGACTTCGCCGAGATCGCCGACGTCGACCGGGCCGTGGCCGCCGCGGCGTCCGCGTTCACCGAATGGCGTCGGTCGTCGGTCGCCAAGCGCACCCAGGTGCTCTTCCGCTTCCGCGAGCTGTTCAACGCCCGCAAGGACGAACTGGCGTCGATCATCGTCGCCGAGCACGGCAAGGTGCACTCGGACGCCCTCGGCGAGCTCGCCCGCGGCCTGGAGGTCGTCGAGTACGCGTGCGGCATCCCGCAGCTCTCGAAGGGCGGCTTCAGCGAGCAGGCGTCCACCGGCATCGACGTCTACTCGATCCGTCAGCCGCTCGGGCCGGTCGCGATCATCTCCCCGTTCAACTTCCCGGCCATGGTGCCGCTGTGGTTCTTCCCGATCGCCATCGCGACCGGCAACACCGTGGTGCTGAAGCCGTCGGAGAAGGACCCGTCCGCCGCCAACTTCCTCGCCGAGCTGTGGAAGGAGGCCGGCCTGCCGGACGGCGTCTTCAACGTCGTGCACGGTGACAAGGTCGCGGTCGACCGCCTGCTGGAGCACCCGGACGTCAAGTCCGTCAGCTTCGTCGGCTCCACCCCGATCGCCCGCTACGTCTACGAGACCGGCACCCGGTACGGCAAGCGCGTGCAGGCACTCGGCGGCGCCAAGAACCACATGCTGGTGCTGCCCGACGCCGACCTCGACCTCAGCGCCGACGCCGCCGTCAACGCGGGCTTCGGCGCCGCGGGCGAGCGCTGCATGGCGGTGTCCGTGCTCGTCGCGGTCGACCCGATCGGCGACGAGCTCGTCGACAAGATCAAGTCGCGGGTCGCCACGCTGAAGGTCGGCCCCGGCTGCAACGGCGACTCCGAGATGGGCCCGCTGGTCACCGGCCAGCACCGCGACAAGGTGACCTCGTACGTGGAGTCCGGTGTCGCCGACGGTGCCGAGCTCGCCGTCGACGGCCGCAAGCACGCCGTCACCGCCGAGGACACCGAGGGCGCGCCGACCGCGGACGGCTTCTGGCTCGGCCCCACCCTCTTCGACCACGTCAAGCCCGGCATGTCCGTCTACAACGACGAGATCTTCGGCCCGGTGCTCTCGGTCGTCCGGGTCTCCTCGTACGACGAGGGCCTCGCCCTCATCAATGCGAACCCGTACGGCAACGGCACCGCCATCTTCACCAACGACGGCGGCGCGGCCCGGCGCTTCCAGAACGAGGTGGAGGTCGGCATGGTCGGCATCAACGTGCCGATCCCCGTGCCCGTCGCCTACTACTCCTTCGGCGGCTGGAAGGCCTCGCTCTTCGGCGACGCCCACGCGTACGGCCCCGACGGCGTGCAGTTCTTCACCCGCGGCAAGGTCGTCACCCAGCGCTGGCTCGACCCGTCCCACGGCGGCATCAACCTCGGCTTCCCCACCAACAGCTGAGCGCACCGCCTCCTCCCTCCGCAGAGCCGGCCGGACCCTCCCCCCGAGGGTCCGGCCGGCTTGTTTGCATCCACCAGCCCGGCGGCGTAGTGTTACCTGGTCGCTCGGCAGGGAGCACCGGACACGCATCTGCGCGGACGGTCCCGGGGCGGCCAATCCTCTGAACCATCACTTCCCGATTCCCGGGCAGGGCCGTGTCTTGTCGCGTCCCTGTGCGAATTCGGCGTGCGCGTTTATATGGGTTGCGGTCGGATTCGCTTTTCGGAGCGGGGAT
>NZ_BPRL01000099.1:0-28110 GCF_045862635.1 Kitasatospora sp. NE20-6 | reverse complement strand
CCTCTGCCCGCCAAGCCTGACGCCGCTGTCTACTGCGAGAATCCCCGCTGCGGATTCCCAAGCCACTTGGCCTCCGGTCCGCACGCGTCGGGCACCGGGGCCTCAGGGACCAGATCAACTGAGACAACACCCGACATTCAGGCTTCCGGGACCAGATCACTTGAGACGGGACAGGGGCACAGCCCCGCGTCGGTCAGGGCGGTGTCGACGGTGTCCAGATAGGTGTCCGTCCGCCGGGCCGTCATGTCGGTGATGTCGGTCTTGGGGTCCTCGTCCCGTGGCGGCCTCGGTCGGGCCGTGGGGGTGCCGCGCCGTCCGGCAGGGACGCCCGGCGGTGGATGGCGGCGCAGCATTGCCGCACTGAACCGGTGGTGGGCAGGGGGATCGGGCGGGAAGAGCATCGCTACGGTCGCGGGCCGGAGCAGCGGTCCGGCCAGGCGCGGTGCCCCGTAGGGGCGGTGCCGTGGCAGGGCGGCCCAGGGGGTCCGGTCGGTGACGGTGCTTGTGCCCGGGCCGGTGATGGCAGGATGAGGGCCGGCGCCCCGGGCCGTCGATGTGCCTGCTCGGGGCGCCACCATGCCGGGCACGCCGGGGCCGGACGGGGATCCACTTCGGGCAGATGCTCTTGGACCGCACACCAGGGTCCGCGACTGTGTCCTGTGTGCAGGAGCCTCTGAGATCCGCCCCTCATGGCTTCGTCTGGCGCCTGATCATCGCATGAACGGCCGCTCCCCCGGCAGAATGGAGACATGCCCTCCTCCCCGCAGGACACCGCCCCGGACACCGTCCCGGACTCCTCCCCGATACCGCAGAGCGGCGACGGGGATTTCCCGGCCGACCTGCTCCGCACGGCCGCAGAGCTCGGCCTCGGCCTGCCGGTGCCGGAGGAGATATGGGAGCACAAGGCCGAGTTCAGTGGTGCCGGCGGCCACCGGGCGGTCGTGCTCGCCCTTCGTGACGAGCGCGGCTACTGGATGCACTGCTACGAGCAGAGGGTCTGTCTCGCCACCGGGACGAGTTCGGACCCGGCCGCCGTGGTCACGGCCGTCGCGGCCTGGACGCGCGGCGCGGGCCTCGAACGGACCCGGGCAGCGGCCCCGTTCATCGGGTTCGGGGACTGGGCCCTGGAGCACGAGCGCGAGCCGTTCGGCGCCGTCGAACTGGCCTGGTGGCACAGGCTGGACCACGGCCGCGCGGCCCCGTGGGTCCACAATCCCCGCGCCCATGCACTCCTGGAAGCAGCCCACGCCCAGCCGGAACTCCGCCGGCTGATGCCCGTCACCAGCCACTTCATGCTCTGGTTCTCCACCCGCATCAACTACCCGTACGTCCGCGTCGGGTACTCGGTCGACCCGCATCACAGCGGGCAGTACCTCGTACGGGACCGGGGAGAGATCGTCGCGCGCACCGCCACCCCCGAGGAGGCCGTCGCCCTCGTCGTCGCCGCCCTGCCCAGGGACACCGGCCCCGCCACCTGACCCCCGACCCGGCGGCCCGCTCCCTCGACCCCATGGTCCGGCGGAACTTGGAGCAGGGGTGCGTGATCCGTGGCCCGGGAAAGGGGCTGCCAGGCGGTCTCCTGGGCATCTATCATCGGCTCCGTGATGTCGCGAAGGTCGGATGCCGCGTAAGTCCCCGCGCCTGCTGCGCGCCAGTCCTGCCGAGCGTCAACCGCACGGCTCGGTCAGCACGCTGCTGATCACTGCCTGTCCTGGGCCACCCGTTTGCAGTGCCGCACACACGTACCTCCATGTCGATGGCCTCGACTTGATCGCACGCAGTCACAGCGGCGCAGCCGGCGATCATCCGGGTCAGCTGCTCAGGCCGGGAGGTCCGCTCTATCCGACCGATCAAGCCCGGAGTGTGGATGTCGCGGCCCGTGAGCAGGGGTCCGAAGCCGCCTCGGCGGTCTGTATCCGGATCCGGCTCCGAGGCCGGACCGTGGTCTGGGGCGATCTGATGTACCCAGGTGGTGATGGCCGGGTCGTGGAGGAAGTTCGATTCGACCTGGCCCAGTACCTGGCTGCGATCGAGCAGGGCTACTCGCGATGGAGCCGTGGCGCATGACGCCTGCGGAGCGCGAGTCCTCCAGTGGCTACGCGAACCTGCAACGTGATCATCCGTCGGACAGGCCGCGGGGCCGCTACCAGGAAGGGGTGACGTCGGAGCCGAACCCCTTGCCTGCCGGACGCTTCTCGAAATGGAGGTGCGGACCGGTGGCGTTGCCGGTCTGGCCGACGCGGCCGACCTGGTCCCCGGCCGACACGTTTGCGCCGTTGCCGACATCGCGGTGGGACAGGTGGCAGTACCAGTAGTCGAACCCTCCGGCACGCAGCACGAGGAAGTTCCCGAAGCTGGTGTCGGTCCCGGTGCGGCTGATCGAGCCGTCGAGGACCGCCACGCACGGGGTGCCTTCGGGGGCGGCGTAGTCGGCGCCGGTGTGGTAGCCGAGGCTCCAGTGGGTCCCCTTGACGCGGTAACCGGTGGTGACCACGTGCCCGGGGACGGGCGAGGAGACGCGGTGCCCGTTGGTCGAGGGGACGTGGAGACGGTCCCAGGAGGTCTGGCCCGGAACGCCGTCCGCGGCGCTTCCGCCGAATCCGAGTTTGCGCTGCCAGGCGGCGTAGGACTCCCGGTCGACATCGCCCCACGCAGGGCCGGGGCCGACCTTGTAGCGCCCGCATCCTTCGTCGACCAGCCGTCGGCCCATCGAGGTGATGATCGGGCTCACCTGACCCGGGTGGAAGAATGCCGTCCCGGGGAATGCTTGCAGAGACATGTCCGGCTCCTTGGGTAGGGCTGGGGGATCGGAGTTTCTCCGGTGCCGGAAAGCGGAGTTGACGGCGGGCATGCCCTCGCGCGGGGGTGCAGTCCGCGCCGCCGAGCCGTGCCGAGCGGGACGTTCTCCCGCTGAACTCTCGTACTTCCACCGTGCGCCCGACAGGTGTGACGATGCAAACGCTGCGGGTGGCCGCCCGGAGCGGACGACGGGAGCGCGGTGCGCCCTATCCCGTGCCGAGGCTGTCGCAAGGCCCCGGTGGACGCATGGGTCCGCAGGTCATGGCGGGGCGGGGGTCCGACCGTCACGTACGCAACGGATGCCAAGGGCCTCGAAGTCCTCCCGCAGCCGGCCGGACATCCGGCACACCGGCGGCCGCGCAGGCAGGTCCTGGTCCACGTGCCGTGAAGTCGTGACTGGCGGTCACCGAAGCCTGCGGGGATGGCCGTTCGTGTGACTGCGACGTGCGAGCCGGCCATCGGCGCCCGGCCCGGTCCGGCCGCGATCCGAGGTGCGGCCACCGTTGTTGACGCGTCAATTCTCGGCGTTCCCACTATCACGGATATCTGCGCCGGACCATTTGTGGACGATCGGGGATCGACGCACGATGGTACCAGGGGTGTTCTTCGAAGGGGTGTTCCGGATGGCTTTGTCCTATGACGAACTCCGTCATCTGTCACGCGAGGCGGAGTTCCAGGAGAGCGACATCGACATCGCCGCCGCGGTCGCCATGGCCGAGTCGACCGGTCGGCCGGAGGCGGTGGGCGACCAGAATCTCGCCGACGCGAAGTGGGGACCGAGTATCGGCCTGTTCCAGATCAGATCGCTCCGGCGGCCGCAGGAGTTCGGGTTCCCCGACAGTCTGCGGGTGGAGGAAGCCCTGTACGGACCCACGTACAACGCCAAGGTCGCACGGGCCATCCACACCCAGGCGCACGGCTGGTCGCCCTGGTCGACGTACACCAGCGGCCGGTACCTGGACTTCCTGCCGAACGGCACCGGGGGCGGGATCCGCCCGTCCACGTCCAAAGTACGCAGGTGCCTGGAGATCCTGCTGGGCGAGGCGGGGTACAAGGAGGGCCCGGACAACCACAACAAGTACGCCAAGGAGCTCATCGCCGCCGGCAAGGCACCGGCGGGCTGGCAGAACGTGGCCTGGTGCTACGTCTTCCAGTCCTGGGGCACCTGGAAGTCGGGCCTGGAGGACTACTGCAAGCTGTCCGCCTTCTGCCCGGACGGCGTGACGTACTACAAGCACAAGGGCTGGTGGTCGGATTTCCCGATGATCGGCGCCGAGGTCTTCTACGGCACGGCCGGCGAACAGTGGGGTGCCGGCGGCTCCCACATCGAGCGGGTCCACCGGTTCGACCAGGAGCACATCTGGACGATCGGAGGCAACACCAACCTCACCGGGGCGAGCAACGGCGACGGCGTGTACAAGCGGGGGCCGATCCGCCGCCGCGAGGTCAGGGTGTACGGGTACGGCTGCCCGCCGTTCCCGGAGGGACGGCTCTCCGCCGATCCCCGCTGGGGCGGGCTGACCTCGGCCTCGTACACCGATCTTCCGCGGGCCTCGTCGGACACGGACGGCCAGGACCCGAGGCCCTGGGTGTACCTCGGCCAGCTGGAGCACGCCATCGCCGCGGACGTCCAGGCACCGACCGGCCACCGCTCGTACAGCTGGGAGCAGGTGCTCCTGGTCGAGAAGGCACTGGCGGACGAAGGGCTGCTCGATCCGCGGTGGGCCGACGGATCGTGGGGCACCCTGACGCTGAAGGCCTACGCGGCGTGGCAGGAGCACTGCGGCTTCACCGGAGCCGCAGCCGACGGCCACCCGGACCACGAGTCGATGCGGAAGCTCGCCGACAAGCACGACTTCCGCGCCGGCAACTGACACCACGCCACCCCCGGGGAGGCCTGTGCGCCCGCTACGCCGCCTACGCCCTGTTCCGCCGGGGTGTCCAGGGGCGTCAGGCCGTCACCCTGCGCAATCCGGCCGGCGACCTCCTGCAGGGCGACGGCACGGGCCGTGACGTCGTCGCGCTCGGCGACTTCGACAAGGATCATGATCTGCGTTCCTTGTCGGCGAGGCCCGGGTGGGGGCACGGTACGTCCCCCCGGCTGATCGCCCGCGGCCCATCGACTCAGCGCGGTGCCGGACCGGCAGCCCCGGTGCCGCCCGACTCCGGCACCTGCTCCGGTACCTGCCCCTGTACCTGGTTCTGTACCTGCTCCTGCACGGGTGACCCGGCGTCGACGGATCGGGGAGTCGTCCGGCGCAGCCGGGTCTCGATCGCGGCGTGGGTGGCTTCCGGCTGTTCGATCTGCGGGAGGTGGCCCGCCCTGGGGATGACTTCGAGTCGTCCTTCGGGGAAGGCGTCTGCGTAGGCCGCGCCGTAGGCGGGGGTGACGATGCGA
Organism: Kitasatospora sp. NE20-6; assembly: GCF_045862635.1. NCBI lineage: Bacteria > Bacillati > Actinomycetota > Actinomycetes > Kitasatosporales > Streptomycetaceae > Kitasatospora > Kitasatospora sp. NE20-6. Next base: position 22,913 of record NZ_BPRL01000099.1, on the reverse strand, counting down.
TCGCTCTCTCCCCAGAGCAGGAGGGCGGGCACCTCCACGCGTCCGAGCCGGCGCAGGAGCTTGGGGTCGTGCATGTAGGGGTCGCCTGCGAGGACGCGCATGGTTGCCGCGTTGGCCTGCCGGCGGGAGAGTTCGTCGCCCGGGACGGCGGCGGGGTCGAGGTGATAGCGGTCCGGGTCGTGCCAGGAGTGCTCCGCGACTCCGCGGGGGTCGAGGGCGAAGAAGTCGGTGATCGGTTCCGTGTCGACGTGCACGCCGACGGCGTCGATCAGGACGAGGCCGGTGATGATTCCCGCGGTGTCGCGCACGGCCATCTCGGCGGCCGTCCAGCCGCCGAGGGAGGAGCCGACGACGAGGACGTCGTGGAGCCCGCGGTCGTGCAGGAGGTGCAGGTAGGTGAGGGCGAGGTCGTCGATGCCGGTGAGCCATGCGGGGCGTCGGGTGCCGTCCCAGCCGGGGTGCACGGGTGTGATGGTGTGTGCGGTGCGGGAAAGGTGCCGGGCGAGGCCGGCGACGGTGGCGGGGCCTCCGCCGCCGTGCAGGATCAGGACGGGCCTGCCGGTTCCGGCTTCGGACAGGGTGAGGGGCAGGTCGGCGTACACGGCCGTGGTGTCCAGGTGCATGCCCCCACAGTAACTAAATATCTTTATATAAGCTAGCTTGGTCATGACGTAGACTCGGCCCATGCATGGTGAGCTGCAAGAACTCGGCAGAGCCGTCAAACAGGCCCAGTACCGCCAGCACCGGGCGCTCGACACCGCCCTTTCGGCGGTGGGCACGACGCTGGCCCAGTGGGACGCCCTGCGCGCGATCAGCCGCTCCCCCGGGGCGTCGGCGCGCGAGCTGGCCACGGCGACGTTCCAGACCGAGCAGGCCTTCGGAACGCTGGCCGGCCGCCTGACGGCCCAGGGTCAGGTCGAGCGCCGCCCGGGACACGGCCGACGCATCGAGCACCACCTCACCCCCGCCGGCGAGCAGGTCCTGACGGCCGGCCACACGGTCGCCGACGAGGTGCTCGCCGCCTGCTTCTCCGGCTTGACCGACACGGACCGCACCACCCTCCTCGACCTGCTCCGGCGCCTGACCGCAGCACGGGACGCGTAGCGCCGGCTCCCGCCGCCTGTCGGCCGGACCGGGGCACCACCACCCGTCAAGAGCCCCGTCGCAGGTACCGCCCACGGCGGCCGCCGGTCGCCTTCAGCGGCATGCGCACCTCCCTGCCCGCCCGGTCCGGCGCCCGGACCGGGGACGAGGTGCACGCGATGCACGTCGACCGGCGCGTCGCCCCCATGGCGAGGCGGCGCAGCCGGTCGACAAGGCGTCGAGGCGCGCGCCGGGACTCGGCCGGGACCCGGGAGGATCGCGCCGCCGCGATCCCTCCGGAAGGTCAGCCGTGGCCGACCTTGGCCAGACCGCTCCGGACATCCTCAAGGTTCATGACCGGGATGAAACTCACCTTGGCGCCCAGTTCCATGAAGAAGGGTTCGGCGACCGAGGGGATGTCGGACACCTCCTTCAGGTCGAAGACGATGAATCCGGTCCGCTGCCCTTCCTTGGCGCCGAAGTACGCCGCTTCCGGGTGCAACCTCTCCACCGCCGGTTGCATGATCTCGGCCAGCCTGTTGTCCTTGATCACCGCGTTCGACTTCTCCGTGTCCATCTGAACGGTCAGCAATACCCTCATGGTTTCTCCACTCCCGGTGGCGTCGGCATCTGCGGCCCGCTCGGGCCTGCTCGACCATGGTGGTCACGCCAGGGCACCGGTGCCCTCGGAGTGGGCCATCGGTACGACGGCGGGCGCCGTTCCCGGCGCGCCGGGAGGGGCCGATCGGCAAGGCCGACGGGCCCGGCCGCTCCTCGACGGGCGCGGCTGCGACGCATGCCGAACGCCGCCACCCGATCCCGCCGCCACTCGATCCCGAACGAATGCCGGGAGAAACAAAAAAATCCGGGACTGGCGTCCCGGAGAATTGCCTCGTATATTGAGAAGTTCCCGCCCGGATTCTTCCTCGGCGGGAACGGAAACTTACAGGTTCAGTATATGTGGGCGGGAACGGAATGTCAAACGAAGAAATGGTTCGGGAGCAGGAATTCATCGACCTGCTCCGCCTGCGGCTGGCCGCGCTCGAAGGCCGGGCCGAGCAGGCCGTTCGGGCAGCGCTGGCGCAGGAGGTGACGAACGCACAGACGCTCCTCGAACGCGACGTCGTCGTCGTCGAGAACTCGGAGCTGGTCGCCGCCTACGCGTCGGGCGAGCACGGGCTCTGCTTCGGCCACCTGCTGTTCCGGGACGGCACCGACCACCACATCGGGCGCCTCGGCATCCGTGCCGACGACGCCGAACGCACGCCGCTGGTCATCGACTGGCGGGCCGATCGAGCACGGCCCTTCTACCTCGCCACCGGCTTCGAGCCGATGGGCCTGCGGCGCCGACGCCACATCACCTCCGTACGCAACCGCGTCACCGCGCTGCACGACGAGATCCTCGACCTCGACGACAGCGAGCGCACCGGCCACGAGGGTCCGGACGCCGACGCGGTGCTGCTCGCAGCACTGGACGCGGCCCGCACCGGCCGGATGCACGACATCGTGCAGACCATCCAGGCCGACCAGGACAGGATCATCCGCGCCCCGCACCAAGGCGTGTTCGTGGTCGAGGGCGGCCCCGGCACCGGCAAGACCGCGGTGGCCCTCCACCGCGCCGCCTACCTGCTCTACGCCCAGCGCGAGCTGCTCGCGCGGCGGGCGGTGCTGATCGTCGGCCCGAACCCCGCCTTCCTCGCCTACATCGGCCACGTGCTGCCGTCACTCGGCGAGACCGGCGTGCTGCTGGCCACTCCCGCCGAACTCTTCCCCGGGGTCCGCGCCACCGGCACCGACACGGCGGCCGCCGCCGTCGTCAAGGGCCGGGCGGTGATGGCCGAGGCGCTCGCCGCCCACCTGTCCGACCTGCAGGCCCTGCCCGACCCCGCACTGGTGATCGGCCACGAGGACGGCGTGCTGGTGCTGGACCGGGAGATCGCCGCCGCCGCACGCGAGCGCGCCCGCACGACCCTGCTGCCGCACAACCTGGCCCGTCCGCACTTCGCCTTCGCCGTCATCGACGCCCTGACCGAACAGCTGGTCGAACGGATCGGCCACGACCCCTACGGCGGCCCGAACCTCCTCGGCCCGGACGACCGGGCGCTGCTGGGCAAGGCGATCGCGGCCAGCCCCGACGTCCACGCCGCGATCGACCGGCTGTGGCCGCTGCTCACCCCGGAGCGCTTCCTCCTCGACTACCTCGCCGAGCCCACGCACCTCTCCCCCGCCGACGCGGACGCCGTCCGGCGCGATCCGCTCTCCCGCCCGGAGAGGCCCGCCCGGTGGGAGTGGACGCCGGCCGACGTGGCGCTGCTGGACGAGGCTGCGGAACTGCTCGGCGAGGACGACGCCGCGCGGCTCGCCGCCGAGGAGGCACGCCGGCAGGAGCGGATCGCCTACGCGCAGGGCGTGCTGGACCTCTCCTACGGCTCGCGCACGCAGGAGTTCGAGGACCGCGGCGACGAGGATTCCGAGCGGCTCGGCGCCCACGACCTGATCGACGCCGAACGGCTGGCCGACCGCCAGGAGGAGGCGGACCACCGCACCGCCGCCGAACGCGCGGCCGCCGACCGGAACTGGGCCTTCGGCCACGTCATCGTCGACGAGGCACAGGAGCTCTCGCCCATGGTCTGGCGGCTGCTGATGCGCCGCTGCCCCACCCGCTCGATGACGCTCGTCGGCGACCCGGCGCAGACCAGCGAGCCCGGTGGCTGCGGCAGTTGGGCGGCCGCGCTGGCCCCGCACGTCCAGGACCGCTGGCAGCACGTCGTGCTGGACGTCAACTACCGCACCCCGGCGGAGATCATGGAGGTGGCGGCCGCGGTGCCGCGTGCCTCGGACCCGGCGTTCGTGCCGCCGCGCTCGGTGCGTGCGACGGGCGTGCGCCCGTGGGCGGTGCGGACCGACGACCTGCCCGGCGCGGTGGCGTCGGCCGTGGCCCGGCAGACCGTCGGGGACGGCGACGAGAAGCGCCGCCTCGCCGTCATCGCACCGCACGAGCACCTCGGCGCGATGGCGGCCGCGCTCCCGGACGCCGCGCACGGTGCCCAACCGGACCTGACCCGGCCGGTCGTGCTGCTCGCCCCGGCGCAGGCCAAGGGACTGGAGTTCGACACCGTGCTCGTGGTCGAGCCCTCCCTCTTCGGGGCCAACGAGCTGTACGTCGCACTGACCAGGGCGACCCAGCGGCTGGGCGTCGTCCACACCGAGCCGCTGCCGTTCGGCCTCGACCTGCGGGACAGCGGCCCGCGGTGATGCACCGGGCACCGGGGACCGGGCGCCTGCGGGCCGGTCCCCGGCCCGGCCCGCTCCTGGGACGACGCCCCGCCGGCCCTCCGGCCAGCCCCCCGGCCGGCCCTGCGGGGAGGCGGCCGACAGGGTCGATTCCGTCCGTCGCCGTCTGCGAGAACACCAACTCCGCCCGGTTGCTGCCCTCCTGACTCGGCCGAGCCTCGGCGGCAGACGGGGGAGGTGGGTGCTCCGTCCCTTCGCGCCGTCCGGCGGCTGCGGAGTCGCCGGACGGCGCGAGAGTCGCTCCGCGGGCCTGTCTGCGCAGGGAATTCTGCAAATTCTGCCAGAAACTTTCAAACGGTCATGACGTGGCGCTCGCCGGATCCTCGGATCCCGGTACCGACTTCCCGCCCCTCGTCCGGAGCGAAGGCCCCTCGATGGAGGGGGAGGTGGCGACAGGGGTCGAATGTGAGAGTTCATCCGGGTTTATCCGGCAGCTGGATGCCGCTGCGCGCCCCGGTCGGCACGCCGGCGTCACGCGATGCGGCGCCCCCGCGCCGGAGCGGCGGGCGGATCCGGGGGGCGGACGACCGGGGTGCCGTGCCGTCAGGGGCGGTGGACGGATGGCGAGTTGGTCGCGCTGCAACTCTTTACGCGCCTGTCATGGGCGGGTAACTTCCTTGATGCGCAAAAGATTGCAGCAACTTTCAGGCCTTCTTGGAACCGACGTGCGTTGCGACCGGCCCCATACGGCGCTTCGCGGTTTCCCGGCGGGAGATCCGCGCGCAGGCGCTACCCCGGCGCCTGTGCTGTTGGTCGTCGCGGTCACGGCCGCGGCATGTTCCCCAGGAGCATCTTGTGAGACACCCCATACGCCGGCTGACGGGACGCCCCCTGGCGGCGGCAGTGGCAGCGTCAGGAGTCCTGGCACTCCTCGCCGCAGTGCCCGCCGCCCACAGCGCTTCCGCCGCTTCCGGCAACTCGGCGACGGTGTTCTACTCCACCAAGAACCACAACTGGGCGAAGTACAACCTTCACTACCAGCCCAACGGCGGGGCCTGGACCACCGTGCCCGGCGTGGCGATGGAGACGGCCTGTACGGACTGGGTGAAGATCACCGTCGATCTGGGCAGTGCCACCGGTCTGCAGGCGACGTTCAACAACGGCTCGGGCACCTGGGACAACAACAACGGCAGGAACTACGCCCTGGGCACCGGTACGGTCACGGTCAAGGACGGGGTGGTGGGCAGCACCGATCCCTGCGTCACCGGTCCCCCCACGAGCGCCACGGTCTTCTACGCCGCGAACGCGGGCTGGTCGACGGTGAACCTGCACTACGCTCCGACCGGCGGGGCGTGGACGACGGTGCCCGGCGTGGCGATGGAGGCGGCCTGCACGGGCTGGTACAAGAAGACCGTCGCGCTGGGCAGTGCCACCGGCCTGCAGGCGACGTTCAACAACGGCTCGGGCACCTGGGACAACAACAACGGCCGCAACTACCAGCTCCCCACCGGCACCGGCACCGTCACGGTCAAGAACGGGCAGGTCGGCACCACCGACCCCTGCCCCACTCCGACTCCGACTCCCACCCCGACCCCCACCCCGACCCCCACTCCGACCCCGACCCCCACTCCCACCCCGACTCCGACCACGGACCCGGGGCCCGATCCCGGGGGGCCGTACTACGCCACCAATCCCGGCGGGCACGCCGGGCGGGCGGCGACCGTGACGGTGGACGGCAAGGCCACCGAGTGGACCAAGGACATGATCGTGGCCCAGGGCGTCGCCAACGACGACCCCCGCATCTTCCGCGGCAGCCACGAGGGGCCGGTCTACGACCTGTACTCCCTCTCCGCAGCCTGGGACGACGCCAACCTGTACCTGATGTGGCAGTTCACCAACGTCACGGACGTGACCGACCCCGCCCAGGGCTACCCCATCAGCGACAACGGCAAGCCGTACCAGGGCGACATCCCCCAGTCCATCGCACTGGACGTCGACCCGGCCCGGGGCAGCACCGGCCTGCTGGGCGCCGGCCCGGGAGGCCCCTGGGGCCTGCACACCTCCTTCGCCCGCGGGGAGGTCGACCACATCGCCAACTTCTCCAGCAAGCCCGGTGTGGGCCAGCCCGCCCTCTTCGGCCTGAACACGGCAGGCACCTTCGACTACGCACCGGCCAACGTCCAACAGTTCGGGCCCGCGGGCATCACCTACCGCTACGCCGACGGCCTGACCTCCACCGAGGTCACCGGCATCAAGGCCACCGGCAACGCCGGATACGTGCCCGCCGACCTGGCCAATGCCGCCCGGTACCAGAACCTGCTCACCGCCGGGCACAACCCGGCCCAGGACACCACGTACGAGATGAACATCCCGCTGCAGGCCCTGGGCATCGACCGGGCCACCCTGGAAGGCCGAGGCCTCGGCATCATGCTCATCTCCACCTTCGGGCAGTCGGGCATCGGCTCCCTGCCCCAGGACCCGACCGTGCTGGACACGGCGACCGAGCCGTACGCCTCGGACAGCTCCACCTCCCACGAGAAGGACGACTGGGACACCTTCCGCGTGCCCTTCGCCCGCGTAGGACGCTAGCCTCCGGGCTTGCACGGTGGCGGCACCCGGCTCACGAGCGGAAACCCGTGAGGTGCCTTCCGGCCTGGAACGGCAGGAAGGCACCTCACGCGTGCCAGGGGCGGTGCCGGGTCAATGCCGGGAAGACAGGCCCGTGAGCAGGCTCCCATCGGCCGGCTACGGCCAGGGGTAGCCCAGTTGCCCGGGGTTGTCACCTCCGCAGAGCTCGGCGGTGGCACGGGGGTCACCTGCGGTCAGTAGTGCTTCGAGGTGCTCGGCCTGGTCCGACGGGGCGTCTGCGGAGATCGGGAGGGTCATCAGGAACTGTGCCCAGGGCAGATCCGCCTCGGCCCGGTTCGGGGGATGCCTCAGGACGACGTCGATCCGATCGGGTTCCGTGCGGAAGGCCCGGACGGCTTCCAGCTCGCACTCCCACCTGGCGAGCCAGTCCCCGCGTCCGCTCAGCCTCACTTCGAGCAGCGTCGCAACCACAACTGCCGGCCACTGCCAGCTGCGGTCCTCTCCGGCCCGCAGGATCTCGGACTCGTACCGGCCTGCGGCGAACCGAAGCTCCGGCAGGTCGACGTCCTGATTGGCCAGGTCGGGGTGCCGGTAAGAACCCTGTCACCAGCCGCAAACGGCGGTGATCGGTCCTCGGACCTGGTGGGTTGGGGCAGTTCCGGCGTGCTCGTCGCCTCAGCGAGTGCGAGGTGACCGCCCTTCAGCTCGGACACGTAGTTGTAGATCGTGTTCCTGGAGACGCCAAGGAGCTTCGCGATCGAGGTGACGGTGTTCTCCGGGCGGGCGAGCAGGTCGCGGGCGTGACGTACCTGCTCCTCCGTCATCGCCGGCGGGCGGCCGAGTCGGGCGCCGCGGGCACGAGCGGTGTCCAGGCCCTCGTTCGCGCCCTGCACGATGAGTTCTCGGATGGACTCCGCCAGCGCCGCGAACACATGGAAGACCAGGCGCCCGCCGGGCGTGGTCGTGTCGAGCGACTCGTGCAGCAAGGTGAAGCCGATACCGCGCTTGCGCAGGCCGGACACGATCGAGATGAGGTCCTGGACAGAACGTCCGAGCCGGTCCGGTGCCGATCCGGTCGTGCGCCCCCGCTTATTGATCTTGCTCAGCAATCGGTCGAATCCTGAACGGGAGCCTCTTCGCGATACTCGGCTCGGAGCTGCGCCAGGTAAGCGGCGGCGGCGGGTGCCTCGGCAGCACCGATGCGCCGGTAGATGCCCACCGCCTGGCGCAGGTCGGCCAAGGCGGCGGGGAGGTCGCGGGTGCGTGCGTGGCAACGGGCGGTGCCTTCGAGGGCGTGGGCTTCGTCCAGAGGGCTGTGGACCTGGCGTGCGAGGTGCAGAGCCCTCTGGTATGTGGAAAGAGCCTCCCCCGGACGTGCCCACGCAGCCAGGAGGGCACCGGTGCTATTGAGTACCTCGGCTCCTCCCTGAATATCGCCCACCTCCTGAAACAGGGTCAGAGACTTTTGCAGCAGGTCGGCCGCAGCCGGGTAGTCCTCGACCACGGCCTGTACCTGGCCCAGCTGCTGCAAGGCGTTGGCCTCGCCGTGACGGTTGCCGAGGGTGCGAAAGAGGTCCAGCGCCTGCCGGGTCAGGTCGGCCGCCGCTGGAAAATCCCCGGTCACGTACTGCACCCGGCCCAAATCCCACAAGGCGTACGCCTCACTGAGACGGTTGCCGAGGGCACGGTAGAGCTCCAGCGCCTGCTGCGCCAGGTCGGCCGCCGCTGGAAAATCCCCAGTCACGTACTGCACCCGGCCCAGCCCTGTCAGGGCGTATGCCTCGCTGAGACGGTTGCCGAGGGCACGGCTGAGATTCAGCGCCTGCCGGGTCAGGTCGGCCGCCGCCGAGTAGTCCCCGGTCAGGTACCGCACCCAGCCCAGTTCCCGCAGGGCGTATGCCTCGCCGAGAGGGTTGCCGAGGGCACGGTAGAGCTCCAGCGCCTGCTGGGCCAGGTCGGCCGCCGCTCGAATGTCCCCGGTCAGGTACCGCACCCAGCCCAGTTCCCGCAGGGCGTTGGCTTTGCCGAGAAGGTCGCCGAGGGCACGGTAGAGCTCCAGCGCCTGCTGGAACAGGTCGGCCGCCGATGGAAAATCCCCGGTCAGGTACCGCACCCAGCCCAGCTCCTGCAGGGCGTTGGCCTGGCTGAGGCGATCGCCGGTGAGGTGGGCGCTGGCGGCGGCGGTCCGGTGAAGGGAGACGGCCTCGTCCCAGGGGCCTTGCTGGCGCAGGAAGGCGGCCAGGATGGCGGTGAGGCAGATGGCGTGGGAGTACCGCGCGGTGGCGGTGGCGTGGTGGGTGCAGGCGATGAGATTGGCGCGTTCGGTCCTCATCCAGGCCCTGGCCTGCTCGTAGCCGGCCAGGCCGGGTGCAGCAGCGGGAGAAGGGCCGGCAACTGGGACGGCGTGGCGGGGAGCCTCGGCGAGATGCCGGTCGGCTGCTTCGGCGGTGTGCTGGTAGTAGTCCAGCAACCGCCCGGTGGCGGCATCGCGGTCCTTGACCGTGTCACGTTCGGCGAGGGTGCGGGCGTAGGCGCGCAGGAGGTCGTGCAGGCGGTAGCGGCCGGTGGCAGGGGAGTCGATGAGGTGGTCGGTGTAGAGGGCTTCCAGCTCGCGGCGGGCCCGGGTGAGAGTGATGCCGGCCAGGGCGGCGGCGGCGTAGGCGTCGGTGTCGGGCCCGGGGGGCAGGCCCAGGTAGCGGAAGAGCCGCTGCCGCTCGGGAGGCAGGACGCGGTAGGACAGGTCGAAGGCGGTATCCACCGCCCGGTCGCCGGCGGCGAGTTCGCCCAGCCGGTCCTGGGCGGCGGCGAACTCCTCGGCGTACTCGGTCAGGCTCCAGTGGGGGTGGTGGGCGAGGCGGCCGGCGAGTAGCACGATGGCCAGTGGCAGGTGGCCGCACTGCTCCACGATCCGGGCGACGGCGTCGGCGTCGGCCGGGGTGGTGGTGTCGCGGTGGGCGAGTCGGGTGAACAGCAGGGCTGCATCCGCCGACGCGAGGATGTCTAGGGGCAGAGGCGTGGCGCCGTCCAGGGCGGCGAGGCGGTGGCGGCTGGTGATGAGGACCAGGCAGCCCTCCGCGCCGGGCAGGAGCGGCTCGACCTGTGCGTGGTCGACCGCATCATCCAGGACGAGGAGCATCCGCCGACCGGTGAGCCGGTCGCGCCACAGCCGGGCACGGGCCTCCAAGCCGTCGGGGATGCTGCGAGGGTCAATGCCGAGGCTGAGCAGGAGGGCGGCGAGGGCGTCGGCAGGGTCAGCGGGTTTCTGGCCGGGAGTGTAGGCGTTCAGCCGCAGAAACATCTGCCCGTCGGGATACCGGTCGGTGAGTTGATGGGCGGCGTGAACGGCCAGGGCGGTCTTTCCGATCCCGGGCATGCCGTCGATGGTGTGGATGGCCACCACCCGGGACGGCTGGGCGGCGGCCAGGATCTGGTCCACCTCGGCCTGGCGGCCGGTGAAGGCAGCCACATCCCGCGGCAGTGTCCGCACCGCGGTCACCGGCGCGGGCGCCAGCTGGGTGATGTACTGATCCCGCCCGGCTACGTAGCCTTGCGCACTGCCCTCGACGCGTACCTCGATACGCGTCAGCGCTGCATCGTCGTCCCTGTCTGTGTGGGTGGTCATGAGCCGGTGATGTGCTGGTCGCGGCCGGCCATGTACACCCGCGCATGGTCCCGGGCCTCGGCTTTCATGACGATCGACTGGACTCCGTGCTGTTCGTCCGGGGGCAGCGCTGGCGCGAGGTGCTCTTCCAGCAGGCGCCGCAGTTCGCCGACCGCCGAAGGTTCATCCACGAGCAGCTGCTGGAGCCGCAGACGCCACACGCTGGTGAGCGCCTCCTCGGTGTCGTGGTCTTGCTGTTCACGGGCGTTGAGAATGCTGGTGTGCAGCGTTTCCAGCTCGGCTGCGATCTCGTCTGCCTGCTCGGGATGGAGCCGGTGCCACAGGGATGTCGTAGCTGTTTTGACTTGCTGCCAGGAGTCGGCTGCCATCGCACTCACCAGCGCCGTCCCGGCCGCCAACACGATCGGGTCCATGCCACCCCCTCTTGCAGAAAGAATCCGAACAATAACTCTAGGTGCCCGGAAGGCGTGCGGAGTCGTTTCCTTCGGCCTTGGCGAGCTTTTCCAGGATGGCGTCTGCCGGGCGGCTGTCGTCCGCGAGGCCCTCAACTGAAGCTCCGCTCCCATGTCGGCTCTCTGTCCGCCGCTGGACATCTCCGGGGCGGGCGGCAGGCGCGGGCCGGGCACAGCGGCTGCCGCGGCGAGATGGAGGCGGGTGTCCATGTCAAGATTCACCTCTCCATGGGGTCGGACATGGGACCAGAACAACGGGGTCAGGCCGCGCTGGTCGGCGGATGTGAGGAGGCCGGCCCAATCCGGTTCACCGAGGATGTCTTGAAGCATCAGGGTGTTCACGTAGACCAAGGCGGATTGCAGGATGCGCAGGCACAGGACGAACATCTCCTGTTCGTCGCGCCGGTTCGAGGCGATCTCCCCGCCCTTGCCGTAGGCGATCCCGGAGTTGGCGCCGTTGGAGGACTCCATGACGTTCAGGCCCTCTTCTCGGCCCGTCGAGCCTCGAAGCTCTGCGGCAGGTCCTCATCCGGGTCGCGCCACTTGTCGGCGCCGGCCACCCAGATCTCCTTGCACTTGAGCTGATCGCGCAGGGCCTGGAAAGCGACGACCTCGTAGACCATGCGCACCGCCCGCCGCCGACCACGCTTGTCGGTACGGTGCACGACCTCCGCCCAGTCCCCGCCCATCGCCTTGTGGACCGGCACCGTCTCGCCCAGCGGGTAGTACGTCGTGTTCCCGGCGTTCGCGTACCGGGCCACCAGCGCCAGAGCCTCGATCACCGGCCGGCCTCCACCCAGGGCGGTGGTCCGGGCCGCTCCTGACGGGGCGTCAACCGCAGCGCGCACGACCCGGTCCGGGTGCGGTCTCCGGGAGGACCTTGCGCGCCGCGTGCGGCCCCGGCGGCCTCGCCGTGCCCCTCGCGCCCTTCCGTTCCCGGCTCGACCGAACGGCCCTGGCTCGACCGGAACGGCGCGGGTTTTCGGCTACGAAATGGTCAAATCCCATACTGTTTCGTAGAACTGTTTGTCTGTTCACGGCCAAACTCGCAGTCGGTCACCCAGCAGCTACCGACTGGAGTACAGAGTGAGCCCCACCTCCTCACCGCGCCGCCGCACCCTCACGGCCGGCGCCCTCGCGGCCACCGCCGCCCTCGTCGCTGCCGGCGTCCAGGTCGCCACCGCGACCGCCGTCCCGGGCCGCGACACCGCGATCGCCAAGGCCAGGACCAACGTCTCGCACAACGCCGAGCTCTTCGGCTTCGGCGCCGGACAGGCCCTGCAGGTCAAGGACGTCGTCATCGATGCGGACGGCAGCCAGCACGTCCGCTTCGACCGCACGTACCAGGGCCTGCCGGTGGTCGGCGGCGACCTGGTGGTGCACCAGGACGCCCACGGCCGGCTCAAGGACTCCTCCCGGGCCAAGGGGCACAACCCGACCGTCAGGTCCACGGTGCCGAACGTGCCCGCCCGGACCACCGCCGCGAAGGCGCTGGCCGCCGCACCCGGCATATCCTCCGCCACCTCCCAGCCCCAGCTGGTCGTCTGGGCCGCCGACGGCACCGCCCGCCTGGCCTGGCAGACCACCGTCAGCGGCCTGGGCAAGCAGGGCCAGCCCTCCGGCCGCGTCATCGTCACCGACGCGACCACCGGCGAGGAGATCGAGCACTTCGATGCCGAGCACGAGGCCGCCGGCACCGGCCGCTCCGAGTACACCGGCACCGTCACCGTCAGCACCACCCTGCAGTCCGACGGCCGGTACGCGCTGATCGACCCGGTCCGCGGCCACACCACCAGGGACGCGGGCAACATCTCCTCGAACGCCGTGAAGGCGAGCTCCGGAACGCTCTTCACCGACGCCGACAACACCTGGGGCGACGGCCGGAAGTTCTCCTCCGACCGCGCCACGGCCGCCGTCGACGCACACGCCAACACGGCCTGGACGTACGACTACTACAAGAACACCTTCGGCCGGAGCGGCATCAAGAACGACGGCAGGGGCGCCACCGTCTTCGTGCACGTCGGCACCGACTGGGACAACGCCCAGTGGTCCGACGCCTGCTTCTGCATGATGACCGGCGACGGCGACGGCACCACCGACCCCGAGCAGGTCGACCTCGACACCATGGGCCACGAGATGACCCACGGCGTCACCAGCGCGACCGCCAACCTCCGCTACAGCGGCGAGTCCGGCGGCCTCAACGAGTCGACCAGCGACATCTTCGGCACCATGGTCGAGTGGTACGCCAACAGCAGCATCGACACCCCCGACTACCTGTTCAGCGACCAGTCGACCCCGCCGTGGCTGCGCCGCCTCGACAAGCCCTCGCTGGACGGCCGCTCCGCCGACTGCTGGAGCAAGAAGGTCGGCCAGCTGGACGTGCACAACTCCTCCGGCGTCGGCAACCACTGGTTCTTCCTCGCCAGCGAGGGCAGCGGCAGCCGGACGATCAACGGCGTCACCTACAACAGCCCGACCTGCAACGGCTCCACCGTGGCCGGCATCGGCAACCAGAAGGCCGCCAGGATCTGGTACCGCGCACTGACCGTCTACATGACGTCCACCACGGACTACAAGGGCGCCCGCACCGCGTCCCTGAACGCCGCCAAGGACCTCTACGGCGCCGGCAGCGCCGAGTACAACGCGGTCGCGGCCGCCTGGAGCGCCGTCAGCGTCTCCTGACCCGTCCGGCAGGCGGCTGCGGCGGCCCGGTCACCGACCGGGCCGCCGCAGCGCGAACCCGGGCCCGGACGGCCGCCGTCCCGTTCCCGTTCCCGTTCACCCGACGGCTCCACCGTGCCGGCGACGATGCCGTGGGGCTGTCGTTGCACGACCCCGCACCGGCGTCCACCGGTGCGGTGACCGCGGCGGCAGTTCCACCCTGTTCCGTGCGGGCTCAGTCGGCAAGGTCCTGACGGTACGGCTCCAGGGGCGGGGCCGTCTTCGTGGCAACGAACTCCGTGATCGTGTACTCGGCGACCCCGGCAACGCTGAACGGGTCGCTCCTCACGATCTCCTCGATCTTCGCCCGGTCGTCGCCGAGGGCGACGATGACGCCACCGTCGCGCGGGACCTTCCTGCCCGAAGCGATGAAGGCGCCCTCGGCGTAGTGGGCGTCCAGCCATGCCGTGTGCTCCGCGAGGGCGGCGTCGACACGCTCGATGGACGCGATGTAGGTCAGCTCCAGGATGAACATGGTCGCCACGCTATGCCCTGCACACCCCTGATGCCGCAGAACCAGGAGGGTTCCGCGAAGCGGGTCGGCAATCAGCGCGAACCCGGTGTCGATGTCGATGTCGATGTCGGCTTCCGTCAGCATCGACGCATCAATGCATCGATACGTCGACACATCGAGGAACGGACCCGCCGAACGCACTGCCGAGAAGGAGTTTCAGACCCGGAATCAGGCGACACCGACCTGCCTCGACCGCCTCGACGGGTTCCGTCGCCCGGCGGAGGGCTTTGCGCGGGACGACGACCGACGCGACGGGCGCCCCGGTAGCACGCGGGCGGTGCTACCGGGGCCGTCCAGGACCCTGCTCGGTGCCTACGTCGTCAGGCGACGCGGCACGATCGGGAGTTGCACGTACCCGACGCGGCCCGGTCCGGTGTGAACGGTGTTGACGGCGCCCGCGTGGTAGTTCACGTCGTACGCGTGGTGCACGCCGTGGGCGACGCCGTCGTAGGGCTGGATGTCGATTCGCAGGCGCTGGCCCTTCCGGATCAGTCCGGTGTTGGGGATGAGCTCGATCTCGACCGGTACCACCTCGCCGTCGCGCAGAGGGGCGTGGTCGCCCTTGAGGTGGGTGTGCTTGGGGGTGTACTCGGTGGAGCGTTCGGTGTCGAGCTTGCGATGCGACGCCTTGAGCCATCCCTTGGTGAGCGGGGCGATGCGGTCCGGGTAGTTCATCGTGGTGATGCCGGTGAAGTCGACCTCGCGGTCCTGTTCGTCGATGACGCGCGCCGAGACGTAGATGTCCATGTCTTCGCTCGTGGACGACACCCACAGCGCGACCTTGCCGTATCCGGCGACGACCGAGTCCTCCGTCAGGGGTTCACTGATGAACGAGACACCGGTCGTACGGGGATCCGCCGATTCGGCGTCGGCGGAGTACCGCGTGTCCTGCTCGGTTGCGGGCTCCGTCGTCGAGAGCCGCAGGAAGCCGGTGCGGGTGGCGTCTCCGGCCCAGTCCGACGGGCTCGCGTCGAAGAACCACTTCGTGTAGTTCGTCCTGGCGATCGGCCATTCGTCCTCCTCCTGGATGTAGGAGGCCCCGTTGCCGGTGCGGATCTCCAGGCGCACCGGCGGGGTGTCCATGATCCCGTTGTCGATGCCCTTGAGCCAGTGGTCGAAGAACGCCTTGTGCCGGGCGACGGTGTCGGCCGCGTAGGACTTCTGGAACCAGTCCTCCCAGAAGTCGAGCTTCTTGTCGGGAGCCGGCGTGTTGAGGTACGCCTCGCTGCTGCCGAGCTGGTGGAAGTGGGCGAGATGGGTGGTGGCGGCGACGGACCACAGCGGTACCGTGACCCCGCTCAGGTCCGGGCTCATGAACATTTCGGCGCGCGGCCCGAAGATGAGGTCCGGGTCGGAGTCCTTGAAGGGGCTCTCCTTCATGATGCGGGTGAAGTCCGCGATGTCGGGTTCGCCGCAGATGGCCGGTACGAAGCCGGCTCGCTTCCACATCGGGAAGAAGTGCTCGTTGAGGATGCCGCCGTTGTAGGCGACCTCCTCGTACAGGTCGACGTCGGTTCCGATGGCGATCATCGCCTTGAGGTGCGGGGGGTGCAGGCTCGCGGCGGCGTGCTGGCTGACGGCGAGGTACGACATGCCCCAGAGGCCGACCGCGCCGTTCGACCAGGGCTGGACCCCGGCCCACTCGATCGCGTCGCGGAACGCCTCGGCCCCGGCGATGCCCCACGGGGCCAACTGGCCGGGGCTCTTGCCCGATCCCGGCATGTCCACCCGGACGACGGCGTACCCGTCGGGCACCCACGTCGCGGTGTTGACGGTCTCGTGGTTCTCGAACTGCAGGCCCTCGGCGTTGCCGGAGAAGTAGTCCTCCTCCATCTGCTCGTGCCGCTCCAGGTCGGCCTCGCTGCAGACGGAGTGGTGGTTGAAGGCCTTTCCGTAGGGTCCGCAGCTGACGATGACCGGGTAGGTCCCGGGTGCCGCGGGACGGAACACGTCGGCGAACACGTGCCGGCCGTTCTGGAGCGGGATCATCACGTCGCGGAAGCGGAGGATGCCCATGGCGTTGCGGCGGAGCTCGTTGCGGGCGTTCGCGGGGGTGCACAACTGCCGTGGCGTCGCGTCGGCGAAGACGCCGGCCCGGTTGAGGTCGTCGAGGAGTCCGACGACGACCTCGTCGTCGGTGAACGCCTGGATCTTGTCGGCCACGTGGGGGCCCGCGTAGTTGGCGTCGTGACGGAAGTCGATCCTCCGGTCGCCGATGATGTCGTGCACTTCGGGAGCGATGACGGTTCCGTTGTCCCGGATGCCGCTGCGGCCGAGCGAGAACACCAGGCGGGCGATGTTCGTCACGCCCGGGTCCTTCAGCTTGGCGATGTCCCCGTCGACGCGTGCGACGATCTGCGCGAGATGCAGCCGGGGTGCTGCGGGGGCGTGTCCGATCGAGGTGTTGCCGACCAGGAAGGCGATCCGTTCGCCGTCCTCGTACCGGAATTCGCCGCGCTCGTTGGTGAGTCCACAGGAGGTGGGGGTCTCGTACTTCAACCCGGCGACGGGTCCTGCGAGAACGCCTGTGAGAGTCATCGTCTCTTCCTTACTTCGGTCATTGGTGCCGGGCCCGTATTCGCAGTCGGTCCCGGGGCGCATCGGCACGGGTTGCGCGGAGCAACGGGCGCACGGGCGGCAGGTGGTGCTCGCGGCCGTCCACGGACCCGCGCCGGTCACACCGTTCTGAGCGGCAGTTGCAGGTACGAGGCCCGGGTTCCGCCGGCGTGCACGATGTGCGTCCCCGTGTTCTGCGGTTCGTGGAACGGGACGCCGGGCATGATGGCGCCGAGCAGGTTGTGGGCGCTGATGACGAGTCGCAGCTGCTCGCCGCGGTGGAACACCAGGCCGACCGGGGCGAGGTCGATCTGGATCTCCGCGACGTCACCGGCTGCCAGCTTCTCGATCCGGTCGAAGCTGTGCACCGGAATCTCGTCGGTGCTGAGGTCGTCGTCGAGGTGGCGGGCGGAGACGCGCAGGCGCCCGTCGGAGCCCTTGTACCGCAGGACGGACGCGCTCCGCTCGGTGACGTCCTGCAGCAGGGCGCTCCTGGCAGGGACGTTGAACTGCTGCAGCGGCGTCCCGTTCGCGTCGAGCTTCTGCACGAGAACGAACAGGTCCATGTCGTCCGCGCCTTCCGCCTCGACCCAGAGGTGCGCCTTCGGATAACCGACCATCTCCGTCTCCTCGTCGAACCCGACGACGAAGGAGACCTGGCCCGGGAGCGTCCGGGCGCTGTACTGCGCGCTGCTCCCGGACGACGGCGCTTCACGCCGCAGGGTGCGGGAGGCGGCGTCGAGGTAGAACCTCGTGTTCTCGACGCCGTCCGGCGGGAACGTGTCCGCGGGCTGGCCGACGCGGTCGACGCCGTGCAGGTCGAGCGTGGCGTAACGCACCCGCGGGGTCTGCTCCCAGCCGTTGTCCTCCCCCTTCAGGTAGTGGTCGAAGAACCGGCGGAGCTCCTCGCGATGCGCCTCGTCGTAGTAGTCCGGCCACTCCTGGGTGGCGTGGATGCGGAGCCACTTCTCCTCCGAGGCGATGCGCCGCCAGGCCCGGAAAGTCCCCTGGGTGTGCAGCGTGTTGGAGTAGCTCGCGACGATGTACGCCGGGACGGTGATCCGGTCGAAGCGGGGCACCTTCTCTTCCCAGAGCCCGTCGAAAAGGGGGTGCTGCTCCGCTTCGGCGACGACGTCCTCGCGGCGGTTGGCGCCGACGAAGTTGTGCTGCAGCCGCTCCGTGAAGCCGGTGTCCGGCATGCCGCCCCGCAGGACGAGATCCCGGTAGACGTCGCTGATGCCTTCCCAGGGGTTGATCGCGGCGAGGTGCGGCGGCTGCTCGGCCGCGGTGAACCACTGGGACACGGCGAGGTACGACGTCCCGCTCATGCCGACCTTGCCGTTGCACCACTCCTGCTCGGCGAGCCACTCGACGAGGTCGTGGCAGTCGAGGCCCTCCTGCCGGTCCCAGAGGTGGCTGTCGCCGCCGGACTCCGCCACGCCCCGGGGATCGGGATTGCAGATCGCGTACCCGTTGGCGCACCAGAACGCCGGGTCCGGCCCCTCGAACTTCGCAAGGCCGGACAGGGCGCCGTTGTCCACTCCGATCATGTCGAACAGCGAGGTGGTGCTGGGGGCGGTGCCTCCGCTCTTGCCGTACGGGCTCCACGCCACGATGACGGGTACCCGGTCGCTTCCTGCCGGCCGGAAGACGTCCGTGTAGATCGTCACGCCGTCGCGCAGCGTCACGGGGACGTCCTTCTCGAAGACGACCTCGACCGGGAGCGGCAGGAACCGCGGGCCGATCCGGAACCCGGCGGGCAGGGTCCGGGTGCCGGGTTCGTAGGGGCTCAGCAGGCCACGGCCCGGCCCCGCCTCGTAGGGGTAGGACGGCACGAAGACCTTCTCGAAGTCGCTCATCGCGGTGTTTCCTCTCACCGGCTCGGGGGCCGGCCCACCTCGGACTGCCGGGTCGGACGGTTTGCTGCCAGGGAGCGTACGGTGACGTCCAGGTTAAATCAACCACTGTTGATATTACTTGCAGATCACGGGACCGGAGCTCCGGCACGGTCGCGGACCGCCCGATCGCGCCGGACCGCGACGGACGGACCGCGGCCCGGACGTGGCGCGGACACCTACTTAACCCGCAGGTCACAGCCCTGCGGGCGCGCCCACCGCCCCCGGCCGGACTCGCGCGATCACGCACCGGGCGTCCCGCGACCGGGCCGGGCCCTGATCGCTAGACTGGCCGCATGCCCGCCGAATCCACAGCGCCGGCGTCGCGTCCACCGCGTGGCCGGCGGCCGGGGCAGAGCGCGACCCGTCAGACGATCCTCGACGCCGCACGCGCCCGCTTCGCAGGAGACGGCTTCAAGGCCACGACGATCCGCAGGATCGCCGCGGACGCGGGCGTCGACGCCGCCCTGGTGATGCAGTTCTTCGGATCGAAGGACGAGCTCTTCGCCGCGGTGATGTCGATCTCGCCGAGCGTGCTCGCGCGCATCGCCGATTCGTTCGACGGACCCGAGCACTCGCTCGGCGAACGGGTCGCCCGGGCCCACTTGAGCGTGTGGGAGGGCGATCCCAAGGACGCGGACGCCCTGCTCGCGATGCTCCGCGGGGCGATCGCGAACGAGCGGGCGACCGCGCAGTTCCGGGAGTTCGTCGAGTCGCGCCTGACGGAGGACGTCAACCGCCGCGCGCTCGACGACCACGACAGTGCGGTCCGGGTGGCGCTGGCCGCGTCCATGCTGATCGGCATCGTCGTCGGGCGGCGGGTCGTGCAGGTGCCCCTGCTCGTGAGCGAGGACATCGAGTCGATCGTCGAGCGGGTCGGGCCGGCCCTGCAGGAGATCCTTGTGCCCAGGACCCGGCCCACGACCCCCGCCCCCACCTCCGCCCTGGAACCGAAGCCGGAGCCGGAGCCGGAGCCGGGCCTCAGGTGATCAGGTGGTGAGGGCGCCTCGACGGCACCCTCACCGCCAAGTGTCAACATTTATCCCGCGGCGCGCCAGTCGGCCCGCCGCACGTGACCAGGGTCCGGCAACGGCCCGACCGGTCCCGACGGGCCCTTTCGCCCGTTAAGCGCCGATTTCTTCACCGCGCAGAAGGATACCTGGCCCGAGCTGCGCCCCGGAGCTCGACGCTCCGTCCCCCGCCCCCTTGGGCAGGCGTGACGGTCAGCCAGTGAACTCCCGCAAAGTGTTGACAGTTCTTCTGGTGCTCCGCATGATGGTGCCCACGTTCGCCACCGCTTCCACCGGTGTCGAGCCGTCGTCGGGTACCGCGCGAACAGACCGACAGGCAGGACCGTCGCACGCGACAGGCGGGCAGCTCCTTTCGCCGAATCCCCTGCCCGGCCGGGAAGTCATCGCGGTGACGGGTCGTCCGGTGCAGATGGCCGGCGACGACACCTTCGCCTTCGGCCGGCGCAACCGGTTCCGGGGTGACGGATCCAGCGGCACGTCCGTCGGCCCGCACCCCGGAGCACACGAGGCGGACGGGGCAGGCCCGCCGTCGGCGCCGACCCACCACTGCTCACCCCGAAGCCGCCGACAACGTCCCGACCGGCATCCGCCGCCAGGGGCACCGGTTCGACGACGGAAATTTGCGAAGCCCACCGGAATTTCCGTCACGGCCGGGAGCAGGGTGACGGACTTCGCCGCCGTCCACACCGCACAGGCGGCCGGCGTAAAGCACTTCGTCCTCGGCCCGGTGCTCCATGCGATCCCCACCGATCTCACCCGACACGAGATCGAGCGCGGTCCCGTTGTTCGCAGAGAACTGATGTCCTTCGGGCGTCGGCGGGCGTGTTCCAGTTCCGGCACTGCGGCGGCGGAGAGAACCGCGAAGACCTTCTACGGGTCGACGACACATGTCAACGACAGGGAGAAAACTGATGAACCTCGAAGAACTGAGCGCACGGGCGCAGATTCACGACGTGCTGCTGCGGTACTGCCGCGGTCTCGACCGGGTGGACATGGACCTGGTCCGGAATGCCTTCCACGAGGACGCGTGGGTCCAGTTCCCCGCGAGCCTGCACGTCGGCCCGGTCGAGGGATTCCTCGAATTCCTGACGGCCGAGATGCCGCGATTCGTCCGCACCATGCACTTCCTCGGGAACAGCCTGATCGAGTTCGACGGTCCCGACATCGCGCATGTCGAGACGTACCTGCAGGCGGATCACCAGGGATCGGAAAGGCACCACTGGAAGGGGGAGACCGTCAAGCTCTGGGCGCGTTACCTCGACCGGTTCGAGCAGCGGGACGGCGTGTGGCTGATCGCACGCCGCCGGCTGCTCGTCGACTGGATGTACAAGTACCCCGTGAACGGCTGGTTCGACGACCACCCCGACGCCTCGGTGGGCCTGCGTGACGGAACCGATCCGAGCCTCGGCCGGGTCGCCGGCTTCCACGGAACGCCGCTGGGAAAGCAGGACTGGCCCAGCTGACCCCTTTCCGGGAGGTCCCCGCGGCGGTCGCGCCGAAGGCGACCTCCAGGACGGCCGGGGAGAGGAACCCGCCCGCCGACGGCACGGGTCCGGCGGCGGTGAACGTGACAACAGTGAGAGGGTGATCAAGCCGATGGCTACGAACATCGAGTCGGACATCGACCGGCCGCAGGCCCGGGAGATCGTCGCCCGGGTGGCGAAGATGCAGCCCTGGCTGCGCGAGCACCAGGCCGTGGCCGAACAGCAGCGCCGCATTCCCCAGGACACCGTCGAGCGTCTCGACGCTGCCGGTGTCTTCGGTCTGACCAGGCCGAAGCGGTACGGCGGTGCGGATTTCACCACCCGGGAGGTGCACGACGTCTTCCGTACGCTCGGCGCCGGGTGCGGGGCGACGGCCTGGATGGTCTGGGCGGCCGCGGGCGGCAACATGTGGAGTCTCGCCTTCCCCGACGACGTCGTCGCACCGGTGTACGAGTCGCCCTGGGTCGGGAACCGCACCTTCGCGGTGGGGGGCACGAGCAGGCGCATGTCCGGGACCGCCCGGCAGGTGGACGGCGGCTGGATGGTCAAGGGCGTGTGGCCGTTCGCCACCGGGAGCGTCCATGCCTCCCACGGCTTCCTCGCCGTCTTCCACGACGAGAGCGACGACGCGAAGGTCGGCATGGTCCTCGTCCCGAAGGACTCGCTCGTCGCCCGGGACGACTGGGATGCGATGGGGATGGCCGCCACGGGCAGCCAGACCGTCGCGACGGACGGTGAACTCTTCGTCCCCGACGAGCGCTTCAGCACCCCCGAGCGGCTGGCGGCGCGGATCGCCGAGCTCACCGAGCAGGGCCGCGGGCCGCGCCGCGGGGGTCTCGTCCGCTCGCTCGTGACGAGTACGGGAGTGGCCCTCGGCATGGCCGACCAGGCCATGGAGGTCTTCCTCGGCGGTGTCGGCAAGCGGAGCGTCCCCTACTCCCCCTATGCGAACCAGATCGACGCGCCGATCGCGCACCTCACCGTCGGCCGCGCCCACACCCGGATCCGCGCGGCGGCCCTGGTGGCCGACGCCGCTGTGGCCGAGCTCGACCGGCGCGACGCCGAGGGCCTGGACCTCTCCGAGCGCGAGGCCGTCCAGTTCCACACCGACGTCGCGTACATCTGGGACGCGTGCGCCTCCGCGGTCGAGACGCTCTTCCGCGCCTCCGGGGCGTCGGCGATCGCCAAGCGGCAGCCGCTCCAGCTGATCGTCCGGAACTGCCGCGCCGGCAGCCTGCATTCCGCACTCAACATCGACACCTGGACGGAGAACGTCGGACGGGCGCTGTGCGGCGTCGAATCCGGGCCGCAGTCGATGAGCGTGCTCGAACGACGGTCGTAGGCACGTGAGTCCGGACGGCGGCAGGCTCGCGGCATCCGAGGAACGGTGCGGAACGGTGTCGGCCTGCACGCCACTCGAACCTGCCCCCTCCGGATCTCCCCCTGCTGCCCCGCCGTGTCTCAGCCACCGGGGTCGTTCCTCGTCCCGTCCGTACCGGCACACCGGGCTCCCCGGACGGGATGTCCGGGCGCCGCTCCGGTGGTCCGACAGCACACAGCACCACCACCGATGACACGTGGGCGATCACGTCCATGCCGACCCGGACGAGCGCTGGGCGCCGGCCGGAGAAGGAGTTCCGATGAGAGACATCGAGCCGGTGACGGCCACCGACCAGTTGCGGCGGGCCTTCGGGTGCTTCCCGTCCGGGGTCACCGCCCTGTGCGCCCGGGG
>NZ_BPRL01000098.1:0-28245 GCF_045862635.1 Kitasatospora sp. NE20-6 | reverse complement strand
CCCGCAGCACCATGACCCACCACCAGACGCCAACCCACCGCACCCGGCACCGCAAACGCCGCACCCCCCTCCACCGCGGAACCACCCACCCGCGGGAACCACACACCCGTCGACATCGACACCACGGACGGCAGCTGCTGCACGGTGCTGCCGGGCGCCGCCACCTGGAGGAAGGCTGAATGCAGGTCGTCCATGGTCCCGCCGACCGAGGACACGCCGCCGAGCAGCCGCTCGATCTCGCGGACGAGGGCGATGCCGGTGTCCTGGCCGAGGAGCTGCCCGGCCCACTGCGCCAGCTCCGTCTCGGCGAGGGGCAGTACGGCGCCCGCCTCGGCGGCCCACTCCTCCAGCCGACGGACCGCCGTCAGGCGTGCGACGGAGGGGACCGGGCCCTGGAAGAGGTCGAAGGTCCGGGTGTAGAGGCCGATCAGGTCGGCCAGGTCGGAGCCGCCTCCCGAGAACACCTCGTTCATGATGGCGCCCAGGCTGCGACCGACGCCGATCTGGTTGATCCGCTGGACCGCCGCGACATGACCGGCCACCAGCAGGTGACCGTAGAGGGGGTACAGACGTCCCACTCCTGCGAGGAGGAAGGTGACCGGGTCCGCGGCATCCACCGTGGTCCAGTAGCCGACACCGTGCTCCGCCCGCAGGGTGGCTTCGAAAGCCTTAACCCGCGGCAGGGTCACCACCTGCTCGTGGTGGAGGCCCGTCCACTCCTTGACCCACCGCACCACCGTGCGCATCTCGGCCACCGCCTGCGGCGTGAGGAGCACCGACGGCCCGTGCAGCTCCCAGAGCAGGCCGGCGGCGTGCACCAGCGCTCCGGCCGGTGCGCCCGCGCCGAGGAACCGGTCCGACAGCAGCGCGAACTGGTCGTCACCACGAGCGATCCCGTACATGTCCGCGACCGCCGCGAGGCGGACGACGATCACCGTCTGGCCGGGCGTGAGCACGTACCCGGCAGGGTATCCGGCGAAGTCCGCGACCCAGCGGCGCAGCGCGTCCGCCGAGTGACCGCCGCTGCCGTCGTAGCGCGCCATCAGGTCGATCAGCTGCCGGTCCCGGATGTCGGGTGTTTCAGTATGCGGGCCGAAGAGGTCGTCGAGCAGGCCCTCCAGGTCGACGTGGCTGAGGATGCGCTCCGGTTCGGTGCCGTTGTGCTCGGCTGCTGCCCGGCCGATTCCGACTGCGGTCTCGATGTCGCTCTGGCCGATCTTGCTGGTGTGCGAGCCCAGTTCGGCCCAGATCCGCAGAGCCCGGCCGGTCGTCAGCAGCCCACCGGACGTGGGGACGGGCAGGGCGTGGCGCCGGTGGAAGGCCACGGCACGCGCCGCCGCGTCGACCTCGTCCGGGCCGACCGGGGCGGTCTGCGCCAGACCCAGCAGCTGCCGGACCTGTTCCCGCACGTCCGCGGCTGCCGGCACCTCGCCGGACGGCACCGGGAAGCGTCCGGCGAGGTGTTCCCGCAGGGCGCGGAAGGTTTCCATCAGGTCCTGCCCGAACAGCCAGGTCGTCGTGGCGGCGTAGAGCTCCCCGGCGAGGTCGAGGACCTTGCCCGTGTGGGCCAGCTCGGCACGGTCGCGCGGCGGGCGCCCGAGGTACAGCGAAGCCCAGTGGAGTTCCTGGGCGTAGCGAACGCCGTCCCGGCCGGGCGGCACCCGGAACTCCTCGGAGGCCAGCATCGTGGCCACCTCTCCGGGCAGCAGCAGGTCCTCGAGTTGCAGCCGCCCTGTCAGCTTCGGCCGGACGATCACGGCTGCGGCCTGTCCGCGGGCGGGCTCGACGTCGGCGGACTGCGCCACGAAGGTACCGATCTCCTCCAGGTCGTCATCGAGCAGACCTGCCAGGGAATGAACCTCCCGTCCGGCATGATCAGTCATGTACAAGTCAATAGTGTCCCAGATGGCCCGCGCGTTTTGCATCAGCCCGTCGTTCCGGCGGACGCCGGGCGACAGCGGGGTACGCCGCGCGCTCGACAGCACGTCGACGTAGCGGTCGAGGAAGCCGAACATCAGATGGGCGGTTTCGTGCGCATAGGCCGCGTGCGTCAGTTCCGTGTACCAGCGACCGGCGTCCGTCCGGTCGATCTCGTTCCCGGCAAGCAGCTCGACGGTCTCTGACTGGGAGGTCGGGGCGTCGACGAACCGCAGCCGTGCATGCAGTTGGGAGCCGTCCGGCAGCCGGTGCTGGAAGTTCAGGTAGGTGTTGACCCCGTCGGCGATGCGCGCCTTCGCCCGGTTCACCTCCGCCTGCGACAGCAGCGGGTCCGGCACGAGGTGGATGTCCCGGCTGAACTCGGTGACCTCCAGCGTCTGCACGGCACCGTCCGCACCCCGCCGCATGACCTGGTACTTCCGGATCTCCGCCCGGGCCGTGAGCTCGTACGGCGGGTCCGAGAGGGCCCGCTCGACCGTACGGGCCTCGGCATCGCCCTCCAGGTGCTGCCACTCCTCCGGCAGCAGCACGTCATCCGGCTGCACGGTGCCGGCCAGTCGGTTACCGCCGTGCAGCCGGACGAACCGGCCGACGGACAGGTTGCGCAGGGCCGGCCGCACCAGGTTGGTGTCGGTCACCGGCCCGCTGGTGCCGGCAACCGTCCGCGGAACTCCTGCGAAGCGCGCCTTGAACCAGCTGTCGAGCCGGCCCTGCACCGGGGCGCCGTACGGGCCGGCGAACGGCCCTGCGGCGGGCGATCCGACCGTCGGGCCCGAGGCCGGGACGACTGCCCAGGTCGGCTTCGGGGCAGGCGGGTTGAGCCCAGCCCTCGTCGCCATGGCGGTGACCGGTGCGGACGCCGCCGGGGCCGACGGGCCGACGAGGAGGCCCGCAGCCCGGAGCGCCTGGTCGAGGCGGGCCTGCCCGGCGACCGGGTCGACGCCCTGGGGCAGGGTCATCGGGTCGGCCGCGGGATCGGCACCCAGCAGTCCGAGCAGCTCGGTCACGCCGTCCGCGTCCGCCGACACGCCCAGCAGTCCCTGGAGCACCGCCGGCCCTGCCGGCCCGGCCAACTCGGTCGACGACGTGAGGCTCAGCGACTGACGCTCCGACACCCGTCGGGGCGTGCCGACGACCGAGATGCTGACCAGCGGTGTACCGGCCCTGCGCGGAGCCGCATTCAGCGTACGATCGATCAGGTCCTGGAGCCCCTGCCGCAACGTCTCCGCGACCGCCGCGTCAACGGCACCGAAGTGCACCGGCACGCTGATCAGGAGCGCCAGCTGGCCACTCGGGAAGATCAGGTGCTGATAGCCCAGCCGAAGCGGCCGCCCCTGGAGGGAGATCTGCGCGCGCTTCGCCGCGCCCGTCCCGACGTGCTTCTCCTGCGGCCAGACCGCGAGCGGCTGATCAGCCGCCATCTGCTCGGCAGGCTGTGCGGTCGGCTGCCCGGCGGACTGCTGGAGCGGCTGCGGAGCAGTCGTCACGGACTGTTGGGCCGGCTGCTCGGCCAGGGACTGCGCAGTGGGCCGGAAGTCGAGGATCCTCCCCTGACCGTCCAGCACCAGGCGCAGGCCGATGCCCGCGAACTCGCCCGTCACGAGCGTACGGGCCGGGTCGGCCGGGTCCGCGCTCCTGACCGAGTCGGTGTTCCGAGCCACCTGGTAGGCGGCGTACCGCATCTCCTCCTCGGTCCAGCCCGCCGGGAACACGCCTGCCGGGTAACCGCTGCGCGGTGCACCAGGTGTGAACGCCGTAGCGAACCCGGCCTCCTGCACGATCCTGGTGACCGTCGTCGGAGCCGGCTGCTTGTACTCGCGGAGCGTCGGCGCGCCGGCGAAGGGGTCCATCGCGTCGATGGCGTCCGCGAGTTCCTTCAGCCTGTCCGCCCGCGAGCCGTTCGACACCGGGTGCATGGCGCCCACCGGCTCCTGCATCCGCGCCGCGGCGGCGAGCGCAGCCAGCTCGGCCGGGTCCGCGGACGCACCGACCGCCTGCATCAGCAGCATCTTCATCCGGTCGTCCCGCCAGGACGTCGCGTTGCGCGGAACGGTGAACGACCAGCGGGCATCCTCGGGCCGGTCGACCCACTTGAGCTCGAGCCGGACCAGCGGCCCGCCGACGAGCCGCGGCAGCCGGTTGTACGTGTCGGCGAGCAGTTCCTCCAGCCGGGCGCCGAAGTCCTCGGCTTCCTGCCGGTCGCCGCCGAGGTGCGCCGGTACCGTCAGCGTGACGCCCAGCTGCCCGTTCCGGAAGAGCTCGTACCGCACCGCCAGCGCCACACCGGTCCCGGTCCCGGGCGGCACGAAAACGCCGGTGTCGGTCCTGCCCACGGGAGCCTTGGTGGTCGGCCACCACGGATACGGCTGGTGGGCGGTCGGCCGGTACGCGACGAACCGGCCGTCGCGGACCAGCCCCTCGATCCGAACCTCGTCGGCCTCGCCGACGAAGTGGTGGCCGTGCCCGTCCGGGTGCGGCTGGACCCTCCCGGAGGCCAGGGCCTCGGCGTGGGCCCGCAGCACCGCGTCGTTCACCCGGTCCGCTGTCCACTCCTCCGGGAACAGTGTGCGGATCGCCTCCGCCGACTCCGACCGCCAGCGGGTCGGGAGCCCGGCCTCGGCGGTGCCCAGGGCCACCGAGGTGTCCAGGAACCACACCGTCGCCCGGCGCGTGCCGTTCAGGTGGACCGCGTCCGCGACCACCACGTTCACGCCGTAGGCCTCCAGCTGCTCCGGGAACGGCGCGTGGTGGACCCCCGAGAGCGTCGCACGGTCCCCGTAGCGCAGTTCGGCCCGCCACAGTCGCCGGAAAGCCGGCGGCTGGACGACGGCGGGCGACGGCTGCGTGACGGCTGGCGGCACGGTCGCAGGCTGGACCATCGCGGGCTGCGCCGCTGCGGTGGGCTGCGGCGCATCCGGTGTGCGCACCACCTGGACGCCGCCCTGCGGCGGCAGGCCGCTGCCCACCACCCGGGCGGCCCCGAGGGCCGCCCACGCCTGGCTCAGATACGGCGTGTTCAGCCGGCGCTCGCTGCCGTCCTCGACCACCACCCAGTCGCCGTCGGCGACGACGAAGCGCTCGCCGTTCGGATCGACGCCGAGCGAGCCGGACACCACCTCGCCCCAGATGGTGACGACCGACTGGTGGGTCGGGCCGAGGATCCGTCGGCCGGAGGCGTTGTGGGTGTCCGTGAGCAGCGACGTGCCGCCGTCGTCCGTCTTGGCCGCGTAGTCGGTGAGGAAGGCGAGGTCCAGTACGGCGCTCAGGTGCGGCCGTACGGCGTTCAGCACCGCGGCGCCGCCGACCAGCGCGCCGTCGACCTCGACCACGCCGGTCTCGCCGTGGCCTGCCACGAGCTGCCAGTCCTTGGCGCCCTGGACCGCGAGCACCGCGTCGAGGTCAGCCTGCGTCGTACCGCGTGACGGGAACCAGATGCCGGTGGGCATGACGACCGCCGGTCCGGCGCCGCCCCGGCCCGGGTGCTGCCGCGCGGCGAGGTTTCGGCGCACCGTGGCGTCGAACGCCTGCCGCAGGTCGTCGAGCGTGCCGGCGTGGGGCGAGTTGTCGAGCTGCCTTTCGACCGTCCTGAACAGGCCCTGGGTATTCTGGTGGCCCAGGTGGAAGGCCCATTTCCGGAGCTGGTGCCCGGAGAGGGGCAGGAACGCGCCCGCCGCGGCGGCCCAGGTCTCCACCGTGTGCACGGCCGCCAGCCTCGCCAGCGACCCGAACATGGCCTGCTGATAGCTCCGTGTCCTGATGGCCAACCCCATCAGCACGGTGCGCGGAGCACCCGCGCTGCCGAAGACGCGCCTCTGGATGGTCGGCAGGTCGCGGCCGTTGGCGATCAGGGTCAGGTTGTAGTCCGCCTCCAGGTGCGCCTGGGTCAGTGCGTCGCCGAAGTCGTGGCGCAGCTTGGTGACCTGGTTGATCAGGGATACGGCATGGGTGGTGTCCCGGGGATCGGACAGGCTGTGCCCCGTGACGGACTGGTGCAGCGAGGCGACGAAGGTCTTCAGGCTGCCCGGTGTCAGCTCCCGGTCGGAGGCAAGGTTGAACTCCTGCGCGGCCCAGCCGCGGACCAGCGCCGTGCTCCGCATGAGTTCCGTGCTCGGGACCGTTCCCGCTCCCATGAGCGACCAGATCAGCCCGGCCAGGTGCAGGAGGTCCGCCACCTGGGCCCCTTCGCCCAGCAGGCCTGTCGCCAGCCGCTTCAGCTTGTCGCGCCGGATCTTGAGCGTTTCGGCGACCGTCGCGAGCCTGGCGAGGTTGCGCAGCTCGTCGGGGTCGAGGTTCGACCCGGCAGGGGCACCGGCCACCGTCCTGGCCCACTGCTGGAGCGAGGAGGGCCTGAGCGCCGCAGTCCCGTCGTACACGTCGGCGAGGTGGACGAGGAAGGTGAGGCGCTGGTCCTCGACCCTCCCTTCGGACCTCCGGCCGAAGAGCCGCTCCAGCAGTCCGGACAGTTCCGGCTGGGAGAACGCACGTCCCGACTCGTCGCGGAGGAAGGCGGATGCCAGGGAGTACAGCTTCTCCGCGGTCTTGAGCTTCTCGGGCGACTGCGGGTCCTCGGTGCGTCCCAGTTCGCGCCAGAGCTGGATCGCCCGGCCGATCCGGAGTACTCGCTCCGGCGGCAGCTGCGACAGGTCCGAACCGATGCGCTGCTGGTACGCGGCTGCCCGGATCGCCGCCTCGACGGCCAGCGGATCGACCGCGGCGGGTGTGGGCAGGCCCAGCAGCGTGGCGATCTGCTGCCGGACAGCTGCCGCCGGGGGGATGGTGTCTCCGGTGAAGGCACCGTTCGCGCGCAGCTTCTCCCACAGCGGCCGGAAGTCGGACAGCAGGCCGTCCCGGAACAGTGACCACGGCGCGCCGTCGAGCAGTTCGCCGGCCAGTGTGAGGACCGCCGTCACGTATCCGAGGTGGGGGCGGTCGGCGGGCGGCTCGCCGAGGTAGGTCAGGGCCATGTCGAGTTCGTTGACGTAGTGCAACCCGTCGCGGTCGGCGGGGATCGCGAACTCGGGGTTGTCCAGCAGCTCCCTGAGTGCCTGCGGCACGGCGAGTTCGGTGATCCGCGCCGGACCGGCCAGACGGGGACGGAGCCGCACCGGGCCCGCATGCCCGCGTGTCGGGGGGACGTCGAGGGCCGCGCCGGCCTGCCGGAGGATCTCGTCGATGTCCTCGTCGCGCAGGCCGCTGAAGAGCATGTCGACCACGCGTCCCGACCGGTCGTGCCTGAACGAGCCGTCGTGGAACCACACGTCGGCGTTCCAGCCCATCAGGCTCTGGCTGTGACTCACGCCGGGGGACAGCACGGCGGCCCTGTTGCTCGCCCCGGGGTCGGGATAACGGTCCTGAAGGCCGAGGACGACGTGGCTTGTCTCGTGCGCGTACGAGTACGGCTCCATGTCCGTGTACCAGGAGGACGAGTTGACCTTCGCCCCAGGTTCGCGGCCGGTGCCCACCGACAGGCTCACACTCTGCGCCGCACCCACCGTGCTGTCCGAGAACTTCAGCCGCACGTGCAGCTGTGATCGGTTGCGGAGACGGTGCTGGAAGTTCAGGAAACGGTCCACCCCGTCGAGCGCCCGTGCCTTGGCCCGGGCGATGTCCGCGGGCGTGATCGCCGGAGAGGTCGGCGCCAGGTGGAGGGTGCGGGTGAACTCCGTCACCTGCAGTGTGCGGGGCTGGCCGTCGTGCCCCTGCACGTCGAGCTGGTAGACGCGGACCTCGGCACCGAAGGGGTTGCCGAACGGAGGGTCGGCGACCAGGCCTCCGGTCCTGTGGACCGGCGCCGAGACCTCCAGGTGCTGCCACTGCTCCGGCAGCAGGACGTCCGTGACGGGCAGTCGGCCCGCGAGCAGGTCCTCGCCGTGCAATGCGTCGAACTGCTGTTTTGTCAGGTTGCGTACCAACGGCCGCGGGGCGGCAGTTGCGGGTCCGGCGACGACCGTCGCCGGACCCGCGTTGGCGGCGCCGGTGCGGAATCGCTGCGGCAACCCGTCCATCCGTCCCGGCAGCGTGGCCCCCATCGATCCCTGGAACAGCGCGTTGCCCTGGGCCGCGGCCGCGGCCGCCGCGGCCACGACGGTGCCCGCCCCGGCGGTGGTCGGCGGCTGTGCGACGGCGTTCGCGTTCAGCTTCGAGGAGGCCAGCACCGGCCCCGGCCACAGGGTGGTGCCGCGCGGGGCCGTGTCCTCCGGGCCCGCGGGCTCCTGGCTCTCGTCGGCCCCCGTCCCGCCTACGGCCTGCTCGGACACGGACAGGAACAGTGCCGCGAACTCCGCGTCGAGCGACGGTCCGTAGCTCGGCAGGAGGTCCGCTGTGACACGCAGCAGCCGCCGGGCGTCCTCGGCCGGGGAGGACGATCGTGCCTCCTGGGCCAGACCTGCCGCGAAGGCCTTCAGCAGCTCCGTCGACACCGGCGCGTCGGCCTCCAGGCCCTCCGCGTTCCGCACCCAGTCCTGGATCCGGCGCACCGCCGTCATCATGAGCTGCGAGGGGATCCCCGCACCGTCCAGCTCCCAGAGGTGGCCGACCAGCGCGAGCAGCTCGCCGGGGGTCGCCCCTCGGCCGAGGAGCTTCTCGGTGTAGCCCTTCAGCCCCTGGCCGCCGGCCAGCCGGAGGACACGGGCCAGGTTCCGGAGTTCCCCGTGCCCGAGGTCCTGCCCGGTGCGGACGCCGACGAGGTCCCGCGTCCATGCGCGCAGCGACGTCGGTGTCAGCGGGGCCCTGCCGTCGTAGGTGCCGACGAGGTCGATCAAGGCGGTGAGACGCGGGTCCTCCGCGCCCTGCGGCCGGGGGCCGAGGAACGCCGTGAGCACGCCCTGTGCGTCCGCCCGGGTGAACGGGCGCCCCGAGGTGTCGCCACGGTCGGCGGCGACCAGCGCGTACAGCTTCCCCGCAAGTTCGAGCTCCTGGGCCGACTGCGGGTCGGCGGTCCGGCCGAACTCGCGCCAGAGCTGGATCCGGCGGCCGATCTCCAGGGCCCGCCCCGGCGGCAGCTGGGACAGGTCCGAGCCGCTCCTGGCCTGGTAGGCGGCTGCCCTGGCGGCAGCCTCCACGAGGAGCGAGTCGACCTTCGTACCCGTCGGCAGTCCCAGTGCCGCGCTCAGTCGCTGGACGAACCGGGCGCGCGCCGGTACCTCCACCGCGTCGGCGGGGCCGCCGGTCGGCCGGAGGTGGTCCCACAGGACCTTGAAGCTCGCCAGCAGGTCGCCGCGGAAGAGTGCACCCGGGACGCCGTCGAGGAGCTGGCCGGCCACCCGAACGGTCGCCGTCACGTCGTCGAGCTCGGCCCGGTCCCTGGGCTGCCTGCGGAGGTAGGCGATCGCCATGTCGATTTCGTGGACGTACTGCTGTCCGTCGCGGTCCTCGGGAACGCGGAACTCGTCGCTCTCCAGCAGGCGCCCGATGACCTCCGGCACGGCCAGGTCCGCCAACCGGGTCGGGTCGACCAGGCGCGGAGTGGCGCGCACCGGCCCTGCGGTGCCCTGCGTCGGCGCGCCGCCGAGCGCCGGGCCGGCCAGCTCGGCGATCAGCTGGAGGTCTGCGTCGTGCAGACCGGTCGCCGTTTCACCGACGGCCCGGCCGGCCCGGTCCCTCTTGAGGGCGGCGTCGACCAGCCAGAACTGGCTGGTCGAGCCCATGAGCCCGCCGTCCCTGCGAGTACCGGGTGACAGGGCGGAGGAGCGGTTGTCCGCCCGCGGGTCGGAGTACGTGTCGACGAGACCGAACACGGTGTGGCCCAGCTCGTGCGCGAACGTGACCTGTTCCATGCCCGCGTACCAGCGGGCCGAGTGTGGCTTGGCGCCCGGTTCGTCACCGTTCCCGGGCACCAGCTCGACGCTCTCCGTCCCCGGGGCCGGTGCGTCCGTGAACCGCAGCCGCACGTGCAGCTGCGACAGGTTCGGAAGCAGGTGCTGGAAGTTCAGGTACCGGTCGACGCCTTCGCGTGCCGCCTCCTTGGCCCGATCGATCTCCTCGGCCGACAGCGAGGGGTGCGGCTGCAGGTGGACGTCGCGGGTGAATTCCGTGACGGTCAGTGTCCGCGACCGGCCGTCCCGCTCCGTCGTGCGGATGCTGTAGGTGCGGATCTCTGCCCGGTAGTCGGTCCTGAACGGCAGGTCGAGGAGGGTGCCGCTCGACACCCGGACGGGTGCGTCGGCCTCCAGGTGCTCCCACTGCTCCGGGAACATGATGTCCTGGGGTGCCAGCCGGCCTGCCAGGATGTCCTGGCCGTGCAGGTCGCGGAACTGTCCGTCGGTGAGGTTGCGCAGCAGGGGACGGCGTACGGCGGGGCCAGCCTGGACGACCTCCGGCCGGGTGGAACCCTCTGCCGAGCCGAACGGGCGCAGGGCCGTCGAGCGTCCCAAGCGGTCGATCGTCTCGACGGTCGACGGCTTGGAGAACGGCACATCGGCCACTGCGACGGCGTTGTCCGTCCATGGCCGGGCCTCGTCCGAAGCCGTAACGGGAGTCCTGTCCGTGCCGGACCCGGCATCGGGCTGCACCTTCAGGTCCGCGACGGCACTTGCCTGCTCGGGTGCAACCATGACATGAGTCACGCCCCCGTTGTCAGGCGGCATCAGCTCCACCGTGGTCCGCAGCAACCGCTGCAACGCCTCCGCCCCGGAGATCCTCCCGTCCCCCATGACACTCGCGTAGGTCCTCAGCTGCTCCACCGACAGCGGAGTACCGGGCTCAAAGCCCAGATCCTCCCTCGCCCGCTCCTCCACCCGCTGCACCGCCAACAGCGTCTGCGGCGACAGCACCACCTCACCGGACAGCTCCCACACCCGGTGCGCCGATTCGAACAACTCGGCCGGCCCGGCGCCCGCCCCGAGCAGCCGCCCCGCCAGCTCCTCCAACGCCTCCCGGACCGAATCACCCCACCCACCCGCAGGACGGACCATCCGAACCAGCCGGACCACGCTCCACATCTCCGCCCGACCGAACACCCCACCCTCATGGCCGGCAAGCTGCTGCGCCCACTGATGCAGCTGATCCCACCTCGACGCCACCGTCGGCCCCGCCGCACCCACAAGATCCACCAGCGCGGCAGGACGCGGATCAACCCCGCCCTCCGGCCGCCCCCCGAACAACAGGACCAGCAGCGGCTCCGCATCCGCCACCGTCAACACATCCCCGGCAGCATCTTCCAGATGGTCGGTGACCAGGCGGTGCAACCGCTCCGCCTGCCACAGCTCCTGAACCGATCGCGGAACCGACACACCCCCCAACTCACGCCACAACCGAACCCGGTAAGCATCCTGCAGCGTGTTCCTCGCCCCGTACGGGGACAGGCCGGACAGGTCCGTGCCCTCTTCCAGCACCTTCGGATGGGTGAGCGGCATCAGCTCGGCCGTGGTCCGCAGCAACCGCTGCAACGCCCCCGTCCCGGCGACTCCACCGCCCTCCCCGACAAGCCCCGCCGCGAAAGCCGTCAGCTGCTCCACCGACAACGGATCATCGGACAGAAGTCCCAAATCATCCCGCGCCCATTCCTCCACCCACCGCACCGCCACCAGCGCTGGCCGCGACAGCACCACTTCACCGGACAGCTCCCACAGCCGGTGCGCCGATTCGAGCAACTCGGCCGGCCCGGCGCCCGCCCCGAGCAGCCGCTCCGCCAGCTCCTCCAACGCCTCCCGGACCGAATCACCCCACCCACCCGCAGGACGGACCATCCGAACCAGCCGGACCAGGCTCAACCTCTCCGCCGGACCGAACCTGTGCCCCATACGGCCGGCAAGCTCCCGCGCCCAGTTATGCAGCTCCGGCCACATCGCCGCCACCGTCGGCCCCGCCGCACCCACAAAATCCATCAGAGCAGCAGGACGCGGATCCACCCCACCCTCCGGCCGCTCACCGAAGAACACGACGAGCAGCCGCTCCATATCCGCCACCGTCAGCACAACACCCTTGAACCCACCGCGCAGATGGTAGGAAACCAGGCTGTACAACCGCTCGGCCTGCCTCAGCTCCTCCTCCGACCGCGGAAGCGACACACCCCCCAACTCACGCCACAACCGAACCCAGTAAGCAACATCCAGCGCATACTCCCCCCCCAACCGGGCCAGGTCGGGCAGCACCGCGCCCTCCTCCAGCACCTCCGGATGGGTGAGCGGCATCAGCTCCACCGTGCTCCGCAGCAACCACTGCAACGCCCCCACCCCGGCGAGCCCGTCAGCATCCCCGACAAGCCGCACCGCGAAAGCCGTCAGCTGCTCCATCGACAACGCAGTACCCGGCTCAAGACGCAGATCCTCCCGCGCCCACTCCTCCACCCACCGCGCTACCAACGCCGCCGGCCGCGACAGCACCACCTCACCCGACAACTCCCGCACACGGTCCGCCCACCCGAACAACTCGGCCAGCCTCTGGGGGAGCACGGCGTCCGGACGGCCGGGTGCCTCCGGGTTCAGCAGTCCCGGGAAGGGTGTCTCGGCCGTGGACGACACCGTCCTACCGACCGTGGAACCCAGCCACGTCTGAGTGGTGGCCGCCGCCGAGGCTGCCGCAACGGCGGCAGGCCGGGCCGGAGGGTCGGTGAGGAGGCCGGCTGTCCTGAGCGCGGCGTCGAGCAGTTCCCGTCCCGTCACGGGATCGCTGCCCGCCGGCAGGTCCCACTCGCCCACGGGGGTGTCGGCCCGGAGCCGGGTGAGCAGCGCTGCCAGGCCCTCCGGGTCGACGGGCACACCGAGTATCCCCTGGAGCACCGCCAGCCCCGATTCCCCGGTCAGCTCGTCCGAGGAGGAGACCGTGACCGACTGGCGGTCCGTCGCTGCCCGTGGTGTGCTGACGGCCGAGAATCGGACCAGCGGCTCGGACCCGCTCCGCGGCATGGCGTTGAACGTCCGGTCGAGGAGGGCCTGCACGTTGTGGCTCAGTGCCTCGGCGGCCGCCGCCCCGGTGTCGCGGAAGTGCACCGGCACCGAGATCAGGACCGCCAGCTTCCCGCTGGGGTAGATCGCGTGGCGGATGCCCAGCCTGACGCGCCGTCCCTGGGTCGTGTAGTCCGTCTTCCTCGGCGCGGTCACCGCGACGAACTGCTCGTCCTGCGGCTGCCCGGCCGGCCGCTGACCGGCCGGCGACTGTTCGTCCTGCGCCTGTTCCAGGGTGACCTGCGGCGCGACCCCGGCCTGCTCGGTCTCGGCGCCGTGGCCGGGCAGAACGTCGGTGATCACGCCCTGCTGATCGAGTACCACCATCAGCCGGACACCGGCGAACTCGCCCATCACGACCGTGCCGGCCGGTTCCACCGGGTCCACGGTCCTGAGGGAGTCGGCGCTGCGGGCCACCCGGTAGGCGGCGTACCTCATCTCCTCCTCTGTCCACCCGGCCGGGAACACGCTCACGGGGTGGCCGCTGCGCGGCGCGTCCGACGCGAACGCCGTCCCGAACTCCTGCTCGTCCTGGAGCGCGTTGATCACGCCGGCGGCGGGACCGGCGGACGTGCGCGGCGTGGACGGCCCGGTGAACGGTTCGCTCGCGGCGACGCCCGCGGCGAGCTTCTCCTTGGGGTCCGCCCCCGGGTGACCGTACATCGGTCGCCACTCGCCGACCGGCACCTCGGCCCGGACCGCAGCGGCCAACGCGGCCAGCGCGGTCGGCTCCGCCGCCACGCCCACCAACTGCGGCAGCAGCGCCGTCACATCGGCGTCGCTCAGCGACGTCTCCGCCCCGTCCGGCACGGAGTACGACCAGAGGGCGTGCTCCTGCCGTTCGACGTACTTGATCGCCACCCGGACGAGGAAACCGCCGTCCACGCGCGGGAGGCCGTTGTACGCCTCGTCGAGCAAGGTCTCCAGCCGCCCGCCGAAGTCCTCGACCTCCTGTTCGCCCGTGCCGCTCAGGTGCACCGGCACCGTCAGCACGACACCCAGCTGCCCGTTCTCGAACAGCTCGTAGTGCACCTCCGGCCCCGTGCCGCTCGTGGCGGCGGGCGGAGCGAGGACCGCCGCGGCGGTCCTGCCCACCGGTAGCTCGCGCGGCCACGTCAGGTGCGGCTGGTGCACGGTCGGCCGGTACACGACGAACCGGCCGTCACGCACCGTGCCTTCGACCCGCACCCCGTCGGCCTCGCCGACGAAGCGGTAGCCCCGCCCGTCCGGCTGGACCGTACCCGACGCCACTGCCTGGCGGTGCGCCCGCACCACCACGTCGGACACCTTCGCCTGCGCCCACCCCCTGGGGAACAGGGTGCGGGTCGGCTCGTCCGAGCTCGCCCGCCAACGGGTGGGCAGCTCCGCCGCAGCCGCCCCCGGCAGGACCGACGCGTCCAGGAACCAGACCTTGGCCCGGTAGGTACCGTTCGGGTGGGCCGGGTGTTCGGAGTCGTCGAGCCGCAGACCGTAGTTGTGCAGCTGCGGCAGCATCGGGTGGTAGGCCCCTGTCAGCGCCACGCGGTCGCCGTACCGGGCGGTGTCCTGTGCCGTGGGTGCGAAGACGGGCGTCGCATGGACGGCGGACGACGGCTGCGCCGGGGCCGGGCCCGCCTCGGCGATGCTCTGCTGCGCGGCGACGACGGCGTCGGTGCCGTCCGCTGCGACAGCCTGGCCGACGGCCGGCTGCGTGAGCGCTCCGTCCGCCTCCACGACCGCCAGGAGGTCGGTGCGCAGCCGGTCCAGCTCCGCGACTCCCGTGGGGTCGTCGAGGAGGCTTTCGATCTCCTGGAACAGGGGAGCAGCGCCGGGCCAGCCCACCCCGACGGCCCATCGTGCGAGCTGGTCTGGGCGGGGCGGTTCGGTGAGCCCGGCTTCGAACAGCCATCGCTCCGTGTGGGCAACCGCCTTCAGCTGCTGCACCGACCGGACGTGGCCCTGGGCGGCGCGCGTCCTGACGAGCAGCTCCAGCAGCGCGGTGTCCGGGACGTCCGCGACGCCGAACACCTCCTGGTTCAGGGCCGGCAGGTCCTGCTGGCGCCCGATCTCCTTGAGGTTCATCCTCGCCGCGGCATGGGCAGGGGTCAGTCCGTCCCCGTACCACGTCCTCAGGGCCGCGACGTGGCGGAACAGCGCGGTGAAGTGGGCGAGGCCGTCGCGGTCGGACATCGGCCCGCCTGGTCGCACCCCGAGCAACCACGTGGCGTAGGCCTTCAACTGGTCAGGTGTGACGGCCTGGTGATCGCCGAGGGAGAGCAGCTGTGCGACCCAGCCGCGGATCGTGGCCAGACCGTGCAGCCGCTCCCCCGTCAGCAGGTCGTCGCCCGCCAGGAGCGCCCGGTCCAGTCCCGACAGGTGCAGCAGATCACCGGCCCGGGCACCGGCGCCGAGCAGCAGGTCCGACAGCTGCTTCAGCCCGCCCGCACCGCGTGCGAGCCCCAGATTGCGGGCGATCCCGATGAGCCGTGCGGTGTTCAGCAGTTCCGCGGGTCCGAGGTCCCGCCCGGTGGTGACGCCCGCCAGGCCTCCGGCCCACCGCCGCAGATCGGCGACCGTCAGGGGCGCGGGGTCGGTGTAGGCCGCGACAAGGTCGACCAGGGCGCCGAGACGCGGGTCCTGCACCGACCTCGGCCGGGGACCGAAGAGCGAGGTGAGCGTCCCCTGCGCGGCGATCCTTCCGAGCGCCTCTCCCGGCAGGACTCCCGCTTCGTGGGACACCAGGGTGTACAGGGCGTCGGCGACCGAGAGCTGCTCGGGCGACTGGGGGTCCTCGGGACGGCCGAGTTCGCGCCAGAGCTGGATCGCCCGGCCGGTCCGCAGCACCCCGTCCGGCGGCAGCTGCGACAGGTCCGAGCCGATGCGTCGCTGGTAGGCGGCCGCCCGGATCGCCGCCTCCACGGCCAGCGGATCGACCGCGGCGAAGGTGGGCAGGCCCAGCAGTTCCCCGATCCGAAGCCGGGTGTCCGCCACCGAAGGCGTCCCGTTCCCGGTGAAGGCCCCCCGGGATCGGAGGTGGTCCCACAGCATCCGGAACCCGGGCAGCAGGCCGTCCTGGAACAGTGCCCACGGCCCGCCGCCGAGCAGCTCACCGGCCAGGGTGACGACCGCGGTCACCTCGGCCAGTTCTGCCCGGTTCACGGGGTTCCGCCCGAGGTAGGAGATCGCCAGGTCGAGCTCGTGGACGTACTCCAGCCCGTCGCGGTCCGCGGGAACCTGGAACTCCTCGGTCGCCAGCAGTACCTGGATCGCCGGCGGCGCGTCCAGCGGCCGGAGCCGGTCCGGACCGACCGGCTTCGGGACGCTGCGCACCGGTGCCGCGTCACCGACCACGGGGGCGCCCGTGAGTGCGGGGCCGGCCAGCATGGCGATGTCCCGGAGATCGGCGTCGTGCAGTCCGCCGGGCACGGGACCGGCCAGGAGCTGCGCCGTGGAGCCGGTCGCGGGGGCGTTCAGCCACCCGATGCCCCTGCGGCTCATCAGGCCGCGGTCGTGGCGGAGGCCGGGCGAGAGCACGGTCGCCCGGCTGTCTGCCTGAGGGTCCTGGTAGCGGCTCGGAAGCCCGAACGTGCTGTGGCTCAGCTCCTGTGCGTACAGGTGGGGCGGCATGCCCGCGTACCAGTGTTCCGCGTTCGGGCTGTGGCCGGGTTCGAAGCCCGTCCCCGGCAGCAGTTCGATGCTCGGCTCGCCGTCGACGGGCACGTCCGAGAACCTCAGCCGCACGTGCAGTTGCGAGCGGTCGGGCAGCAGGTGCTGGTGGTTCAGGAAGAGGTCGGCGCTGTCGAGCGCCGCGGCCTTGGCGGCGGCGATCTCCGCCGCCGAGAGCGAGGGATGCGGCACCAGGTGCACCGAGCGGGTGAACTCCGTCACCTTCAGCGTGCGGGATCCGCTGTCCCGGTCGCGCTTGCGCACCTCGTAGGTGCGGATCTCCGCCCGGTACCGGCCGAAGTAGGGGGCGTCCAAGACCTGGCCGCCCGACACGCGCGCCGTCGCCGAGGCCTCCAGGTGCTGCCACTCCTCCGGCATCAGGATGTCCTCGGACCTCAGCCGGCCGGCGAGTTCGTCCCTGCCGTGCAGCAGGTCGAACTGCGCCTGCGTCAGGTTCCGTACGAGCGGCTGCCGTGCCGCCGGACCGGCGGTGACCCGCTTGGGCCGGGCGAGGAGGGCCCGGCGGAACCAGCCCGCCACGCTGCTCGCACCGGAGTTCTGCGGACTCCATCCGTCCAGGCGGCCCGGCTCCATGGTGCCGAGCGCCGACGAGGACTGCAGCCACGCCACCGCCGGCGGTGTCGGCACGGCCGCGAGCGCGGCGAACGCCTGGCTCAGGAGCGGCGTGTTCAGGGTGTGCGCGCGGCCGTTCTCGACAACGACCCAGGAACCGTTCGCGACGACGTACGGCCGCCCGTCGGAGCCGACGAAGGACGTGCCCGACACGACCTCGCCCCCGGGGATGACGATCGCCTCGTACGTCGCACCGAGCGTCCGGCGGCCGGAGGAGGCGTGGGCGTCGCCGATCAGCGACCGGCCGTCCGGGCCGACCGCAGCGGCGAACGAGGCCACGAAGGCCAGGTCGTTCCGGCCGGTGGCGTACACCGCTGCCGCCAGGCCGCCGACCATTGCGCCGTCGACCTCGATCATGCCGGGCCCGCCGTTGCCGAGCATCAGCTGCCAGCCGGCCGCACCCCGCGCGGTGAGCGCCGCGTCGAAGTGCGCCTGGGTGCTGCCCTGCCAGGGGAACCACGTACCGGCGGCCACGGTCACCACGGCCTGACCGGTGTGACGGTCCGCCCGGTACCGGGCCACCGTGGTCATGAAGGCGTGCTGGAGGCCGTTCAGCGGCGAGGCGGTGGCGGGTTCGGCAAGCGCCCGCTCCACTTCCCGGAACAGCTGCGCGGCGTCGCGCAGGTTGATCCGGGTGGACCACTGCTGGAGCAGATCCGAGTCGACCTGCCGGACACCTGCCATGGCTGCCCACGTCTCGACCAGGCGGACCGCCACCAGCCGTCCCAGCGACCGGAACGGACTCTGCTGGTAGGCCCGCGCCCGCACGGCGAGTTCGAGCACGTCGACGCTCGACGCCTGGGCGCCGCCGAACACCCTTTCCCTCACCGCCTGAAGGGTGCGGCCCCGCGCTGCTGCCAGCAGGTTGTGGTCGGCCGCCAGGTGGGCCTGGGTCGGGCTGTACCCGAGCAGGTTCCCGAGCACGGCGGCCCGGTCGATCATGCCGGCGACCCGGGCACGGCTGTCGGGGTCCGTGCCCGGCCCGGCCGAAACATCCGTCCTCAGGTTCTGGAACCACTCGGCGTAGGCCGCCAGGTGGGCCGACGTCACGGCCTGCTCATCGGCCGAGCCGAAGTGCACGGCGGCCCAGCGCCGGACTGTGGCCGTCCCGTACAGCAGCCCCGGGGTCAGCACCCTGTCCGAGCCCGTGACCTGCCAGGCCAGCCCGGCCAGGTGCAGCAGGTCTCCGGCCGGGGCGGCCGTGCCGAGCAGGCTGTTCGACAGCTGCTCCACCTGGCCCGGCCCAGCCGGGATCCCCAGCCGGTCGGCGGTCCGGACCAGCCTCACGAGGTCGGAGAGCTCCGCGCCGGTGAGGTCGCGCCCGCCGACGACCCCGGAGAGGTCCCGGGTCCACTGCCGCAGGGCGGCGGGCGTCAGCGGCGCCGTGCCGTGGTACGTGCCCACGAGATCGATGAGGTCACCGCGCCGCGAATCGTGCAGCGGACCGGCCTGCCGCGGGCCGAAGAACGTGGCGAGCGTCCCCTGCGCGTCCGCCCGGGTGAGCGCCCGCCCGGAGGTGTTCCCCACGTCCTCGGAGACCAGGGTGTACATCCGGTCCGCGCGCGTGAACTCGTCCGCCGTCTGCGGGTCCGACGTCCTGCCCAGTTCGCGCCAGAACTGGATCCGGCGACCGATCCCCAGGACGTTCGCGGGATCGACCTGGGACAGGTCGGAGCCGATCCTCTCCTGGAAAGCAGCCACCCGGCCGACCGCGTCCACGGTGAGCGGATCGACCACCGCGTCCGCCGGCAGACCCAGCAGCTCGCGGATCCCCTGCCGCACCTCCGCCGCCGTCGCGACGGTGCCAGGCGAAATGCGGCCGTTCGCCGTGAGGTGCCGCCACAACGCCTGGAAGCCCGGGAACAGCTGCTGCGCGGAGGGTACGGTCGGGTCCGTCCCGAAGAGCTCCGCGGCGAGCGCCATCAGCTCCAGGGTGTAGTGGACCTGGGTCCGGTTCTCAGGCAGACCGCCGAGGTAGTAGAGCGCCAGGTCGAGCTCCTCGGCGTACTGCAGCCGATCGCGGCCCGCCGGCAGCAGGAACCCTTCCTCACTCATGAACTCCTTGATGGAATACGGGAGTTGCAGAGCCTCCAGCCGGTCGGGAATGGCCGTCGCCGGAGCGCTCCGCAGGGGCGCAGCACGGCCGCGCGTCACGCCGCCGAGGTTGGCCAGGCCCGCGCCGGCGGCGATCTCCTGGAGGTCGAGGTCGTGCAGGGCTGTCAATGCGTGGCCGACCCACCGCCCTGTTCGGTCGAGCTTGAACGTGGAGTCGTGCCGCCAGGTGGGATGGCCGGATCCCATCAGGCCGTGTTCGCCGCGCGTACCGGCGGACAGTGCGGCAGGCCGGTTGTCCGCTGCCGGATGCGCGTAGCGGTCCACCAGCCCGAAGACGCGGTGCCCCAGCTCGTGCGCGTACGCGGAGTCCGGCATGTCGACGGGCCAGTGCCCCGTGTCGATCTCCGCACCGGGTTCGTCGCCGAAACCGGGTGTCAGCCGGACGCTCTGGTATCCGTGAACCGGGATGTCGGAGAACTCCACCCGGACGTGCAACTGCGAACCGTCCGGGAGCAGATGCTGGAAGTTGAAGTACTGATCGACCCCGCGCAGCAGGGAATCCTTGGCCCGCTCGATGTCCGCCGCCGAGACCGACGCATCCGGCGCCAGGTGCACCTGGTGGGTGAACTCGGTGACCCTGAGCGCACGCGGCCTCGGGAGACCGCTCGGCTTGCGCACCTCGTAGACACGGATGTCCGCCCGGTACGAAGACCCGTACGGCGGGTCGTTGATGACGCCGCTGTGACGGTGGACCGCCGCCCTGGCCCTCAGGTGCCGCCACTCGTCCGGGAGCAGGATGTCGTCCGGCTCCAGCCGTCCGGCCATGGTGTCCGCGCTGTGCAGGACGCGGAACTGCTGCTCCGTCAGGTTCCGTACCACCGGCCGACGCTTGCCGGACTGCCCGGTCCGGCCGGTGACGACGGCCGGGAGCAGATCACGGACCCGCTCGCCGAACTTCACCATGGCCGCGCCGAGACCGGAGGAGCTCCGGGGCTGCCAGCCGTCCAGGCGGCCCGGCTCCCTGCCGGTCGCTGCCGTGGGCAGCAGCGGAAGCGGGCGCGCGGCCTGCGTGGTGGCCGCCGCAACCGCCAGCCCGGCCTGGGCGGTGGCCGGGCCGGCAAAGGCCGTCCCGGCCGCCGATCCGCTGCTCGCCGCGGCCGTGGCGCCGGGCTGCGCCATGCCGGACTGCCGCACCGCGAGGTCGAACGCCCTGCTCATCGACTCCAGCAGCCCGGTTGCCTGCGGGGCGCCCAACAGCCACTCGATGTTCCCCAGCAGCTGCCCGGTGTCGGTGAGCTTCATCGCGGCAGCCAGCTGCTGGAGGTCGCCCGCCCTGACCGGCAGCGCCAGCCCGGCCTTGACGGCCCACGCCTCCACCGTGCGGATCGCCGCCAGCCGCTCCAGCGACAGGACCGGCCCCCGCTGGAGGGCCCGTGCCCTGAACACCAGCTCCAGGAGATCGGCGGACGGCACACCCGAGGTGCCGAACACCACCTCCTTCACCTGCGCCAGGGTATTCGCGCCCTCCAGCACCGTCAGGTTGAACTCCGCGGCGAGGTGCTCCTGGGTCAGCTCTGCACCGAAGAAGGCCCGCAGGAGCCCGACCAGGGCGAGCGCCATGGCAGCTCGGCCGGGATCCGCCGACGCGGTGCCCGTACCGTCCAGGTGAAGCACGTTGACAAAGGCCTTCAGAGCAGCCGCCGTCACGGCCCGTTCGGTGCCGGTGTTCAGGTGCTGCGCCGCCCAGCCGCGGAGCGTGCCGGCGCTGTGGAGCAGCTCCGGCGTCAGCAGAGTGTCGTCGCCCGTCAGGGACCAGACCAGCCCGGCCAGGTGCACCAGCTCGCCGACCCGGGCGTTCGCGCCGAGCAGGTCGGCCGCGAGGGTCCTCAGCTGGTCGGCACCGCGCGGGATGCCCTGCATGGCCGCAAGGTCCACCAGGTGGGTGAGGTGCCGCAGCTCCTCGGGCCGGTGGTCCCGGCCTCCCTGCTCCCCCGACAGCGCCCTGGTCCACGCGCGCAGTGAGTCACGCGTCAGCGGTGCCTCGCCGGCATACGTGCCGACCAGACGGACGAAGGCCTGGCCGCGATGGTCGTCCTGCTGCGGCTCCTGGGGGCCGAAGAACGCGGTGAGCAGCCCCTCGGCGTCCGCCCGGGTGAACACGCGCCCGGAGTCGTCCCCGAGGTCGGAGGAGAGCAGGCTGTAC
Organism: Kitasatospora sp. NE20-6; assembly: GCF_045862635.1. NCBI lineage: Bacteria > Bacillati > Actinomycetota > Actinomycetes > Kitasatosporales > Streptomycetaceae > Kitasatospora > Kitasatospora sp. NE20-6. The sequence continues at coordinate 6,888 of NZ_BPRL01000098.1, read as the reverse complement.
AGCTTGTCGGCGACCGCGAACTCGCCTGCCGGCTGTGGGTCCTGTGCCCAGCCGAGCTCGCGCCAGAGCTGGATGCGGCGGCCGATCTTCAGGACCTCACCGGGCGGGAGCTGCGCGGGGTCCAGGCCGATCCGGGACAGGTAGCCGGTCGCCCGGGCGGCCGCCTCCACGTCGAGCGGGCCGACCGCGGCGTCCTCCGGCAGCCCCAGCATGCCGCCGATCAGCCGCCTGGCTTCCGGCGCCGACGGGACGGCGCCCTCGGCGGTGCCGCCGTGGGCGGCGAGGTGGTCCCACAGCGCCCGGATGGCGGGCAGCAGGCCGTCCAGGAAGACCGCGGAGGGCAGGCCGTCGAGCAGCTCACCGGCCAGTGTCAGGATGTGCGTCACCTGGTCCAGCTCGGCACGGTCCTTGAGGGTGGTCGTGCCGAGGTAGGCGAGGGCCCGGTCGACCTCCGCGGCGTACTCCAGGCCGTCGCGGCCGTCGGGGATCGCGAGCTCCTCGCGCTCCAGAAGGCCCGTGACGGCCTCCGGCAGCAGCAGGTCTTCCAGGCGGTCCGGCCCCGCGAGCCTGGGAACACCCGTTCCCGGTGCCGCGTCGCCGACCGCGGGGGTGACCGTGATCGCGGGGCCCGCCGCCGAGGCGATCTGCTGGAGGTCGAGGTCGTGCAGGGCGAGGGAGGGGTCGCCAACCAGCCGGCCGGTCCGGTCGCGCTTGAACGAGGTGCCCAGCGCCCAACTGTTGAAGGCGTGGCCCATCAGACTGCCGTCGAGTCGTACGCCCGGCGACAGCGCGGTCGGCCTGCTGTCCGCGGGCCGGTCCGGGTAGCGGTCGGGGAGCCCGAAGATGCTGTGGCTCAACTCGTGCGCGTGGTAGCTCGGCGGCATGTTCGCGTACCAGCGCGTCGTGCTCACGCGGTCACCCGGCTCGGTGCCTTCCCCGGGCAGCAGTGTGATGCTCTGGAGCCCGGGGACGGGGACGTCCGAGAATCGCACCCGCACGTGCAGCTGCGAGCCGTCGGGAAGCAGGTGCTGGTAGTTCAGGAACCGGTCGACGGCGTCGAGCGCCGCCGCCTGGACACGCGCGATGTCGGGCACGGTCAGTTCCGGAGCCGGCTCCAGGTGTACCTGGCGGGTGAACTCCGTCACGGTCGACGTGCGCGCGTCCTTCCCTGCGCCCTTCCGCACCTGGTAGGTGCGGATCTCCGCGTGGAACAGGCCGTTGAACGGGGGATCGACGATATTGCCCCTCGACACGCCGATGGGCGCGGAGGACTCCAGGTGCCGCCACTCCTCCGGCATCAGGACGTCCTCGGGCTTCAGCCGGCCCGCGAACGTGTCCCTGCCGTGCAGGTCCTCGAACTGCTTGGCCGTCAGGTTCCGCAGCAGCGGCCGCCGCCCGCCCGGGCCGAACGCGGCGGTGACGGCTGCGGCGGTGACGGCCGTCGGCGAGACCCCGCCGTACGTGCGCCGGAACCACGCGTCCAGACGGCCCGGCGTCGCGGCCCCGAACGGCCCCTGGAAGGGCTGGTCGGCCACGGCCATCCCAACCTGCCCGACCTGCCCGGTCAGCGGCGGAGCCGGCGACCAGCGCACGCCCCCAAGCAGGGCCGCACCTGCCGGAACCACGGCACCAGGACCGGGCACCGCAGAGGTCGTGGCGGGCACCTGAACGGTCACCGGCCGGAAGTCGACGATCCAGCCGTTCTCGACCGTCACCACCAGCTCGACACCGGCATAGGTGCCGCGTACGGTCCCGTTGCCGCGCCGCCGCGGACCGAAGCGACGGTTCGCCGGAATCTTTGCCACCCGATAGGCGGCGTACATCGTGTCCTCCGCGGTCCACCCGGCCGGGAAGGTGCCTGCCGGATGAACCGTGCGCGGCGCATCGGCCGCGATCTTCAGGTGCCGGGCCCGGTCCGGGTCCATGGTCGCGGGGCGCGGGCCCCACACCCCGAGCGCCTCTGGGTCGGGCTCCTCCAGTGCCGGGGCTTGCTTCAGCGGGTCGGCCAGGCGCTCGGCTTCGGCAAGCGTGGCGGCGGCCTGTTCGGCGGCGTCCACAGAAGTTGTACGGGGGAGCAACCAGGGGCCGGCCTGGAACCCGTCGGCCAGCGCGTCCGCCAAAGCCCGCAGACCGGCCGCATCCGTCCGGATGCCGACGAGGCCCCGAACGATGTCCGCGAGCTCGCGGTCGGCCAGGCGGCCGACGGTCGACACGTCGATCGAGCGCTGCGCGTCCCCGGCCTGGTGGACAGGCGTGAGGGAGAGCCTGATCAGGGGGCGGTCCGCTGCCTGGGGCAGGTCGTTGTAGAGCGCGTCGAACAGCGATGCCAGCCGGCGCCGGAGCTCGCGCACCACGGTCGGCAGGGCACGGGTGAACCGGACCGGGACGGCGATGTCGAAGCCCTGCCGGCCGTCTTCGAAAATGACCTTCTTCAGTCTCACCCGGTAAGGGGCACCGTCGACGCCCAGGGTCACGTCCATCACCCGGGTCTCGCCGGCGGGTTCCTGAGCGGGCCACCGGGTCTGCGGCTGGTGCCGGGTGGGCCGGTAGGCGACGTGCTGTCCGGCGCGGACCACGCCCTCGATCCGCACGCCCTTCGCCATGCCGACCCAGCGCTCGGTACGCCCGTCGGAGTCGCGCCGGATCGTGCCCTCCGCCCGGGCCCGGAGGTATGCCTTCTCGACGGTGCCGAACACCTCCTCGACCGACCACGTGCCGGGGAACATGCGGACCCTGCCCCCGTCGGCGTGCGGTGCCCACCGCGAGGGAAAGGCCTGCTGCGGGTCGCCCGGACGCAGCTCGGGGTCGAGGAACGTGACCGTCGCCAGGTAGGTGCCGTTCTCGTGCTCGGCACCGTGGTCGCCGATCTCCAGCCCGTATGCCGCAGCGACCTCGGGCCTGGGTTCGACGTACGCCCCCGTACGGGTTCGGCGGTTGCCGTAGAAGGCAACGTCGGCGACCCGCTGGCCGAACCTCGGGCCGCTGAGCACCCCCTGGAGGGGCTTCGGCAGGTAATTCGGAACCTTCAGCCCTGCCTGGTCGTCGGCCGGACGGAACCAGGTGAAGGCCCCCGCGTGGACTTCGCCCTCGATCCGTACCCCGCCGTACACGCCCACCCAGCGCGAGGACGTACCGGCACCGCCGAGCGGCTCCGCGGCGCCGTTGCGCAGCGCGTCCAGGTACGCCTGCTCCGCCGCGTAGACGGCGTCGTCCTCGGTCCAGTACGCGGGGAACATGGTCTGCCATGCCATGGGGGGCACGCGGCGCACCGCCAGGTCGCCCGCTGCCGGGTTCCACATGTAGTGATCCGTGGTCACCGACGACGGGCCGTTCACGCTCTGCGTCCGGACCCGGAAGGTACGGTTCCTGTTCTCCAGCTCCACCTTCCGGGGGAGCACGCGGTACGGGCTGTCGGAGCGCGACAGGTACCCCTCGGCGCCGTCCTTGCCGTAGAGCACGGCGCGCCGCACGTCGAGCGAGAAGCTCGCCCTGGCCGGCATCCCGTCCTGCCGTCCCTCGTGACCCGGAACGTGGACCGTCACACCGGACACCGCGGGCGAGGCCGCGGCGAGCGCCGCCTCGATCCAGATCCCCAGTTTCCGCAGGTTACGCGGAGGGATCCACGAGTTCACCACGGATATGCTCTCGGGGTCCTGCTCCGTGTCCATGATCACGCGGTTACGGCCATCGACCTTGTAGCCACCGCTCATGAGGCCGCCGTCCGTGTACAGGGGCCGCCCCTCGTTCATCACCTCGTGGTCGCGGTACTCGTCGATCAGCCCCAGGAGGTGTCCCATCTCATGGGCGAGGTCCTCCTCCTTCGTGTTCACCGCCCAGTTCTTGTAGTTCTCGCGCTCGAAAATGCTGTGGAGCGTGACGGTGTGATGGGCGGCGTCCCTCTCCGGGACGAACTCGACCGCCACCTCCAGCAGATCACCGTTGGGCAGGCGGGAACCGGAGTTGTAGAACGTGTCCAGCCCCCGGGCGGCACGGGCCCTCACCGCGTCCACCTGCCGCCGGGTGATGCCCGGACCCTCCGCGGGGTGCTCGACCTCAAGGAAAACCTTCAGCAGCGCGCGGGTCGTGATCTCACCGCCCGCCCTCCGGATCCGCTGCACGTCGAAGCGCCGGTCGAAGAACCCGATGGCATACCCGAACTCTTCCGAGCGCGCCTCGCTCGGCCGTTCGACCCGGGCCTCGCCCAGGACAACGTCCGCCCCGCCCGCCACCGGGGCTTGCGTCGGCGACTGCGCAGGCTCCGTCCCCCGGTCGGCCACCGCCCTCGGCCCGAACGCCTGACCGGGCGTCGGGTGAAAGGCGGTGATCAGGCCGTTCAGGACCGACACCTCCAGTTCCACCCCGGCGAAGCGGCCACGCAGCAGCTCCGCCCCGGGCTCGGCCGGGTGGACCGTCCGCTTGGCCGGGTCCAGCCGGACCTGGTAGGCGGCATAGCGGATCTCGAACCGGGTCCAATTCGCGGGGAACGTGCCCGCGGGGTGTTCGGCGTCGAACGCCTCGGGGGTGAACTCCTGGTCGAGCCGACCGTCGAGACCCTCCGCCAGCGTTCTGACCGGCGCGTCGGACGCGCCGGAGCCGATCGGCCCGGGCTCGCGCAGCGCAGACGGCAGCTCCAGCAGGTCGCGCCCGCCCGCCTCCAGTGCGGCGTCGATCGCCGCCTGTGCCCGGACCGGGTCGGTGCCCTCCAGGGGCAGCCACTCCCCGGTCCGCGGCATCGCCGCCGCAAAGTCCGCGCCCAGCCGGGCCAGGGCCTCGTCGTCCTCCCGCACGCCGGAGAACCAGGTGAATTCATCGAGCAGTTCGTTGTCGGTGTAGGGCCGCCGGACGGCCCACCCGTAGTCCGCGGCGCCCGGAGCCTCCACGGACTCCACCGTCACACGCACGGGCGCCGCATCACTGACGGGGACGGTGGTCAGGAACCTCTCGGCGACGAGCCGCCGAAGCTTCTGCCGCGTCGCCTCGACCACCGACGGATCGACCCCGCCGGCCTGGTACAGGTGGACGCGCCACATCAACTCGATGCCGTGGTCCCCGTTGGCGAACAGCACGTGCCGACCGAGAACCGTCCGCGGCAGGCCCAGCACCCGGAACCCGTACGTCACCGGCTCCATGCTCGCGACAGGCTCCTCCGCGGGCCACGTGCTGTGCGGCTGCTCCCAGGTCGGAGCGTAGGCAATGTGCCGGCCGTCGCGGACCAGCCCCTCGATCCGCACGCCCTTCGCCTCGCCGATCCAGCGCTCGGTGCGGCCGTCGGGGCCGAGCCGCCTGACACCGTTCCGATAGGCCTGCTCGACGGTGCCGAGGACCTCCTCGGGCGACCAGTCCTTCGGGAACATCCGGTGCCGGTCCCCGTCCCGGTGCAGACGCCATCGGGACGGGAAGGCCTCCAGCTGGTCGCCCTGCTCCACCTGCGGGTCCTTGAACCACACCTCCGCCGTGTAGGTCCGGTTGCCCAGCGGAGGCTGTTCAGCGAGGACGCGCACGCCGTGGTCGCCGAGGCCCTCCGGCGACGACGCCAGATGGGCACCGGTCCGATCCCGGCGGTCACCGAAGAGAGAGGTGATGTGGTCGTCCTGCCGACCGACATGCACGAGCCTGCCGGTCCCGGGCGAGAACGCCGACTGCGACAGATCGTTCTGCTCCCGGGCCGGGCGGAAGGAGGTGAACACGCCGGCACGGACCTCTCCCTCGATCCGTACCCCCAGGTACACACCCGACCAGTGGAAGGAGCCGACGGCCACACCCAGCGGGCTGATCCGGTCGTTGCGCAGGGCGTCCAGGTACGCCTGCTCGGCCGCGTACACCGCGTCGTCCTCGGTCCAGTGCTCCGGGAACATCACCACCCGGCGCGGTATCGCCGCCGGCGCGACAGAATCCGCCGCGTGTGCCCCCACCGTCGACGGGTACTCCGCCACGAACGTGCCGTTGCGGTTCGCCACGCCCAGGGGAACCGGACGGACCCGCCCAGGCATCCCCGACGGCGGCAGCAGCCCGCCGACACCGGCCTTCCCGTACAGCACCGCACGCCGCACATCGAGGGAGAAACGCGCCTGCAACGGGCGGCCGTCCACCCGGCCCGCAGCGGACGAGGCACCCCCCAGGGCTGTCGCCACCCATACGCCGAGTTGCTGCAGCCCACTCAACGCCGTCAGCGTCTCGGACCCGACCGTCTTCCGGGTGGCGCCCTCCGCAGAACGGACGGTGTCGCCGTGCAGTCCGAGGAGCCACCCGATCTCGCCCGCGAGAGCGCTCCGGGGCGAGTCGACGCCCCAACCAGGGCCGGTCCCGTTCTCCGGCTCGGTACGGAGGACGACCGTGTGGTGGGCCTCGGTCTGCTGGGGCACGAACTCGACCGCAACCTTCAGCACGTCACCGTTGGGCAGGAGCGAGCCGACGTTGTAAATGAGGTCCAGTCCCTGGCGCGCCCGCGCCTCGACCTGCCGGACCTGGTCAGGCGTGATCACCGGCCCGTTCTCCGGCTGCTGCACGTCCAGGAAGATCCGGACCACAGCACGGGTCTCCGTGTCACCGCCGGGCAACTGGACCTGCTGTGCCTCGAACCTGGGCAGTCCCGTTGGACGATCACCGGTGAACTGCACTCCGAGCGGGCCGACCTGGGCCTGCGCCAGAACTGTCGCACCGTCGGATGTGCGGGAGCCGGCGCTCCCGTCCACGGTTCCGGTGTAGGTGGCGGGTGGCTGGGCGGTGCTCGTGTTGTCGTTGGCGTTGTGGGTGTGGGTGTCGGTGGTGGTGGCGTCGTTCCAGTGTCCGGTGCCGGGGATGTAGGTGTTGTCGGCGTCCAGCGGGATGGCCCAGATCCGGGTGGCGTCCGGGTAGAGCGGCTGCTCGCCCGGTGCCCACACCGACCGC